>JBOHEP010000037.1:0-1101 GCA_050701075.1 Pseudonocardia sp.
CCAGCAACCGACGGCTGAGCAGTGCTCCAGACGTTGTCGCAGGTCAACGGTCTGAGACTCGGCTGTCATGCATCCGTTCCAGTAGTTGGGGTTGCCCCGAACCACCTACGTGGAAATCCGCGCTAAATCACACGGATGGCATTCGTTATCATGTCGTTATGATCATCGTCAGGTTTCGGTCGGAGATGCCTTGAGCTGGGAAGACGCCGCGGCACGGGATCTGGCCGGGCGTTCCCGGACGTGTCGAGGTCCCGCAGAGGCGGACCTGTCGGTGGTAGGAACTGCGTTATGGCAGCCGGATCACCCCAACGTGCGGGCGCGGAGACGTTCCTCACCCCGGACCAGGTCAACCACCGCCGGTACGAGGCGCTGCGGGCGTTCTACGTCGACGGGCTGACCTACGCCCAGGCCGGGCAGCCCTTCGGCTACACCCGCTGGTCGATGGTGAACCTGGTGCGCGAGCACCGGGCAGGGCGGCTGGAGCTGTTCGCCCCACCCCGCAGGCCCGGGCCACCACCCGGGGTGGCCCCGGCCAAGGACCGGGCCCGCGGGCGGGTGGTCGAGCTGCGCCGAGAAGGACTGTCGACCTAGGAGATCTCCGCGCGGCTGGCCAAGGAGGCCACCCCGCTCAACCGCACCGGGGTGGGCGAGATCCTCACCGAGGAAGGGTTCGGGCGGCTGCTGCGGCGCCCGGACCCCGAGGCGAGCACCGCACCCGCCACCCCGGGCCGCGACACCCACCTGCCCCGGACAGAACAGCTGGACTTCGCCACCTGGCCGTCCGGCTCGACACCAGCCGAGCGGGGCTGCTGCTGCTGATACCCGACCTGGTCGCCCTGGACGTGGCCGCCCTGACCACCCGCGCCGGCTACCCCGGCACCCGGGTGGTGCCCGCCACCAGCTGGCTGCTGAGCCTGCTGGCGTTGAAGCTGACCCGGACCCGGCGGGTCTCCCACGTCGATGACCTGCTGCTGACCGACCCCGCCGCGGCCCTGTTCGCCGGGCTGGGCACCCTGCCGAAGAAGTCCGCGCTGACCGACTACTCCTACCGCACCAGCCACGACAACCAACGCGCGCTCCTCACCGCCCTGGACACCGCGA
>JBOHEP010000038.1:0-1314 GCA_050701075.1 Pseudonocardia sp.
TGCCGGTGGACCCGCCACGCTTCTTCCCAGCCGAGCGTCCACGCCGATCTCGGCGATCAGCTCCTGGGCGGCGGTGACGCCGACCCCGGTGATCTCATCGAACCGCTGCACGTGATGGGAGAAAGGGGCGATCACCTCCTCGGTCCGGGTGCTGACGGTGTCGACCTGCGCGGTCAGCGCGTCGACGTGGTCCAGCATGCTCGTAGGAGGAACCCGTGGTGGTCCTCGAAGTGACCGGTCAATGCTTCCTCCAGCACCGCGGTCTTGGACCGCATGCGGCCCCGCGCCATCTGCGCCAGCACCTTCGGGCTGTGTCGACCGGCGACCAACGCCGCGAGCATCTCCCGCCCAGACATCCCGAAGATGTCGCTGATCACGCTGGAGAGCTTGATCTGGGTGTCTTCGAGCAGCTTCTCGACCCGCTGCTTCTCCCGGGTCCGCTCCCGGATCAGCGACTGCCGGTAGCGGACCAGATCCCGCAGCTGCGGGATCGGCTTGGGATGCACCAGGCTCGGCGAGTACATCGCCCGCTCGGCCACCGCGCCAGCCACACCGCGTCCAGCTTGTCCGTCTTCGGGCGGCCGGCACGTTCTTCACATGCCGGGCGGCCCCGCAGCCAGCAGGTGAACCCTCAGCCTCCAGGAGGTAGTAGTGAGGTCGACCCGGGGCGCCCTGCCGGTGTTTCCACCAGTGGGTTTCTGAGACCGGTCCCCGCGAAACCGGGCCTGCACGTGTGAGCGTTCTGACTACGGATCAGAAGGTTAGGGGTTCGAATCCCTTCGGGCGCGCACGTCGAATCCTCACCCTGACCAGCACGAACAGTCGGGGCAAGATCGTTCTTGTGGTCACGCTTCGGTCCCACGAAGTCCTCGTTGCGCAGCTCGTCGCACTCGGCGCTCCATGGCGGTGCGGATGCGAGGCCAGAAGATGATCGTGACCACCGTCCTCCCGGCCATGCGGCACGACCCGGCGTTGGCCCGAGGACCGCAGCGGTGTACTGTTGGGTCATCCCCCCAGGAGCTTCGGTTGCTGGGTGCGAGGCCCCGCTTCGGCGGGGCTTCTGCTTTCCGGCGCTTTACTACCAGCCGGCCGGCTTGGTGATCGTCCCGGTTGTGTCCTTCAAGGTCGGCGGGAACTGGCTGGCCGCGAGCACGCCAGCTCGGATCTGCTTGAAGAACGTCGGCTTGCAGCTGAGCAAAGCACGGCTGCGCTTCTGCGGCGGCTGCGGGTTGAGGATGCCGACGACCATGCCCAGCTCGTGGCAGACGATGCGCATCGGCTCGGTGAGGTCGCTGTCGTTGCTGACGATCACGA
>JBOHEP010000039.1:0-1111 GCA_050701075.1 Pseudonocardia sp.
GGTCGATGCTGTCGATGTCCAGGCCGGGTAGTTCCCAGGCCTGGTCGGGGGTGTTCTGCAACACGACCATGGCCTGGAACAGTGGTGTCCGGCTGGTATCACGGGCTATGTGGAGTTCGTCGACGAGTCGTTCAAACGGCACGTCCTGATGAGCGAAGCCATCCAGCACAGTGTTTTTGACCTGGGCCACAAACTCGCTGAACGTCTGCCCGCGCGGCACCTGAGACCGCAACACCAAGGTATTAACGAAAAACCCGACCAGCCCTTCCAACTCAGCCCGGTCCCGCCCCGAGGTGACCGTGCCCACCGCGATGTCGTCTTGACCAGACCACCGGGCCAACAACACCTGACACGCCGCCACCAACGTCATAAACAACGTGGCGTCTTGACCACGCCCCCACTCCTTGAGCCGGGCCGTCACCGATGCCGGGATCACGAAGTCCCACATCGCACCGTGAGTCGTGTACACCGCCGGCCGGGGCCGGTCCGTGGGCAACTCCACCGCCGCCACCCCGTCAAGCTGGCCCCGCCAATAACCCAACTGCTCCTCAGCCACCGCACCAGAAACCCGCTGCCGTTGCCAGACCGCGAAATCGGCGTACTGCACCGCCAACACCGCCAACCGCGGCACGGTCCCGGTCACCTCAGCCCGATACAACTCACCCAGATCACTCCACAAAACCCCACTGGACCAGCCATCAGTCACAATGTGATGCAACATCACGCTCAGCACATGCTCCTGAGCCGCCAACCGCACCAACCGAGCCCGCATCAGCGGACCACGACTCAAATCAAACGGACACACCACCTCCGCCGCCAACACCCGATCCAACTCAACCCGACGGTCGACCTCAGAAAGCCCCGACAAATCCACCACCGGCAACAAAACCTCACCCGGCGGGTGCACCACCTGCACACCCCGCCCATCTACCGACTCAAACGTCGTCCGCAACGACTCATGCCGAGCCACCAAAGCACTCAACGCCCGCACCAACGCCCCACCATCCAACCCACCACGCAACCGCAACACCGACGGCGAAATATACTCACCACCACCCGGCTGGAACTCATCCAAAAACCACAACCGCTGCTGAGCAAACGACAACGGCAA
>JBOHEP010000040.1:0-3063 GCA_050701075.1 Pseudonocardia sp.
CCCGCGCCTGCCGCTCCGGATCGCGCCGCAGCGCCACCTGCTGCTCGCCGCGCAGCACCGGCCGGCTCGCCTCGGTGAGCACGAAGGTCTGGTAGGTGCCCTCCACGGCGAGCAGCCCCTGTGCCAGTAGCTGCCGGATCACCCCGCGCCACTCGCCCTCACCGAGCTCGGCACCGACGCCGAACACGGACAGCGAGTGGTGGTCGAACTGCTCGACCTTCGCCGTCCGCTTCCCCAGCAGGATGTCGATGATCTGCCCGGCGCCGAACTTCTGGCGCCGCTCCCGGTCGAGGCGGAACACCGTGGAGAGCACCTTCTGCGCCGCGACGGTGCCGTCCCACGACTCGGGTGGCACCAGGCAGGTGTCGCAGTTGCCGCACGGCCCCGACGCCTGCCCGAAGTAGGCGAGCAGCTGCACCCGCCGGCACGCGACGGTCTCGCACAGCGCGAGCATCGCGTCGAGGTGCTGGGCGAGCCGGCGCCGGTGCACGAGATCGCCCTCGGACTCGTCGATCATCTTGCGTTGCTGCACGACGTCGGAGAGCCCGTACGCCAGCCATGCGGTCGACGGCAGGCCGTCGCGACCCGCGCGGCCGGTCTCCTGGTAGTAGCCCTCCACGGACTTCGGCAGGTCCAGGTGCGCGACGAACCGGACGTCGGGCTTGTCGATCCCCATCCCGAACGCGATCGTCGCCACCATGATCATGGCGTCCTCGCGGAGGAACCGGGCCTGGTTGCTCGCGCGGGTGCGGGCGTCGAGCCCGGCGTGATACGGCAGCGCCGGGATGCCCTGCGCCACCAGGAACTCGGCGGTCTGCTCCACCGACTTGCGGGACAGGCAGTAGACGATGCCGGCGTCGCCGGGATGCTCGGTGCGCAGGAGCTCGAGCAGCTGGCGCCGGGGCTCGTTCTTCGGTGCGATCCGGTACTGGATGTTGGGACGGTCGAAGCTGGCGACGAAGTGTCGGGCGCGGGTGAGATCGAGCCGGGTGGCGATCTCGGCATGGGTGGCCTCGGTGGCCGTGGCGGTGAGGGCGACGCGCGGCACGTCCGGCCAGCGTTCGTGCAGCTGCGACAGGGCCAGGTAGTCGGGGCGGAAGTCGTGTCCCCACTGCGCCACGCAGTGCGCCTCGTCGATGGCGAACAGCCCGATCCTGCCCCGGTCGAGCAGGGCCAGGGTCGAGGGCACCCGCAACCGCTCCGGGGCGAGGTAGAGCAGGTCCAGCTCACCGGCGAGGAACGCCGCCTCCATCGCGCGGCGCTGGTCGGGCCCCTGCGTGGAGTTGAGGAACCCCGCGCGCACGCCGAGGGCGGTGAGGGCGTCCACCTGGTCCTGCATCAGCGCGATGAGCGGGGACACGACGACGCCCACGCCGTCACGCACCAGCGCGGGGATCTGGTAGCACAGCGACTTGCCGCCACCGGTCGGCATCAGGACCAGCGCGTCACCGCCGGCGCAGACGTGGTCGACGATCTCCTGCTGGTCGCCCCGGAACGAGTCGTAACCGAAGACGCGGTGGAGTACCTGCAGGGCGGCTGTCACGACCTCGATCGTACGAGGGCGGCTGGGCCGCCCGTGGCCGAACTGCGCCGTCCTCTGGACAACCGGCATTCGGCCGGTCAGCCTGGGGAGCACTGTCGCCGGATCCGAGTGAGGTCGTCATGCACCTGGGCAGGAAGATCGCCGTCGGAGAGATCGTCGAGGACGCCGGGCACGAGGATGTGGCGGTGCCGGACCGGACGCCTGAGATCGTCGTTCGGGACGAGGAGCGCGTCGAGGCGCTCGTCAACCCATAGCCGACGATGGGCGCGCGAGCCGGGTCCGAGCACTCAGGCCGGCCGCTGACCGGGTACAAGCTCGCGCACCCCATGGTGTCGGCGGACGGCACCCGGGCCGGGTTCGGCGGTGTGACGCTCGGCCGCGGGCATGTGTACGAGACGGTGGCCGAGGCGGTGTGCGTGCAGGGTGGACGGCACCGCTGCCCGTCGCGCTGGTGCGACTGCGGCTTCTACTGCGTGTACTCCGTCGAGGCGGCCCGCGGGCTGGCCTGTGATCCCGAGTACGCGCACACCGTGCTGCTGGACGTCGCGGTGTCGGGTCGCTACATCCGGTACGAGAAGGGGCTGCGCTACCAGCGGCAGCGGGTGCGGTCGGTGCGGGTGGGCCGCTGCGGATGCGCCCGGGCGGCGGAGCTGCTGGTCGAGTCCGGCACCGGCACGGTCGGCTGGCGCGCGATGGTGCCGACGTGCCGGATGTGCGCCGGTTCGCGGCCCGTGCTCATGCTGGCGGAGCTCTCCGGTCTGCTGGGTGATCTGCCGGTGAGTGTCGACCCGGGGGTGGCGACGTTCGCGCCGCTGTCGGGCCCCGATGGTGAGCTGGTGCCGGTGCTGGCCGCGGAGGTGGCGTTGCTCCAGGCCCGGTTGGACGAGGTGCAGGCACAGCTGGACCAGCTCACCCGCCGACCGAGCTGACCGGTGTCACGCTCACCCGGACGTCCCGGAACCGCCTCCTGAGTTCCCCCATCCCCTGCACTGTGTATCGACTTTGATGTACTATGTCACTCATGTCCTCGCTCTTGCAGATCAGGAACGTTCCTGATGATGCGCGCCGGGTGCTCAAAGCTCGGGCGGCGGCGCGCGGCGAGTCACTCAACTCGTATCTGCTCGATCTCATTCAGCGCGACGTGCGGCGTCCGATGGTCGAGGACGTGCTGGACCGGGCAGCCAAGCGGGCTGAGCGGGCTAGTCTCCGTTCCCCCTGGCGGGTGGCCCGTTCCGGGCTGAAAATGGGGGTGGTCGCCCGCTGACGCCGTTTGCTTCTTGATGCGTTTGAGGTCGTGGGCTAGTCGGGCGCTGGGAGCTGCGTCGTGGGCCCTTCATTGTTGCTTCGAGCACGAGGATTAGATTCGCCACTGTTTTGCAGCTCCTGCGGGTGGCCGCCCTGGTGGTGGTGCTGTGAGGAGGATGGGAATGTTGCAGGACAGTGAGGACACCGAGGAGATCATCGAGCGGGTCGCTGCGTTGGATATCGGGAAGGCCGAGTTGGTGGCGTGTGTGCGGGTG
>JBOHEP010000041.1:0-5690 GCA_050701075.1 Pseudonocardia sp.
CACCCGCACACACGCCACCAACTCGGCCTTCCCGATATCCAACGCAGCGACCCGCTCGATGATCTCCTCGGTGTCCTCACTGTCCTGCAACATTCCCATCCTCCTCACAGCACCACCACCAGGGCGGTCACCCGCAGGAGCTGCAAAACAGTGGCGAATCTAATCCTCGTGCTCGAAGCAACAATGAAGGGCCCACGACGCAGCTCCCAGCGCCCGACTAGCCCACGACCTCAAACGCATCAAGGAGCAAACGGCGTCAGCGGGCGACCACCCCCATTTTCAGCCCGGAACGGGCCACCCGCCAGGGGGAACGGAGACTAATCCGGGATCCCATCCGGTGATCCAGAGCGCGTGGGATGCGACGACCGACGTGCCATATCAGGAGTGCCATGACAGCGCCGCTGAGCAGAGCAGGCCCGAACGGGATACGCTGCTCCTGGCAGGGTGGTCCGGCTGCGGTGAGCCCCGATCGCGATGACCGCGGCGAGGACGAACGCGGCAACGGTTCCGATGGCTTCGCCCTCACCGCTCCGACTTGAGCACCCGCGAACCCAGTACCCGACCCGACCCGAGGAGCCCACCGCCTGTGGAACCGGCGCGACTCGACGCGACCGTCGGGTCTCCGGCCACGACCGTAACCCCGAACTCAAGATCAGAAACGGAGGTGAAGATCGCCACGACCGGACAGTGAGGACAACTGCCGCACGCGGTGAATGATCAACGCCGGTGACGCCCCGAGATCTCATCTGCCTGATGGCGTAACACTTCGACTGGCCAGGTCGAGTAGACCATCGTAACCGACAGCAAGTCCTAAGCGGACGGAGGATAGGCACTAGTTCTTCTGGACTAGCCAGGTACCCGCCCGCCGACTCTCCCCAGACGGCGACCGGTCGGGATCGATCCGGTACTCGCCCGCTCCCGGTCGGACGAACGGATCCCCGGAAGGCGGCGACAAGCGCATATGTGGTGGTCCTGCAGGGCCGTCGATGCTCCGTTTGCGCCGGCGGCGGTTGGTCCGCTCCGGGTGGTGCGCATCGTTCGGGTGAGGCGGGGCGAAATCCCTTCTCGGCGCTGCGGACGGACCTCAGAATCACCCGCGAGCACAACCAGGGGGCTGAATTGGGTGACCTGCACGTGCACCTGTTCGGGGAGATCCAGATCGCGCACCGGGGCCGCCCGTTGCTCTTCTCGTCCACGAAGGCGTTGGAGCTGCTCTGCTTCCTGCTGGTCCACGCCGACCGGCCGCACACCCGGGAGGCACTGGCCGACGTGCTGTGGCCCGGCGCGCCCCGCGCCGCCGCCCGGCGGTATCTGCGTCAGACGCTATGGCGGCTGGGCACGGTGCTCGCCGGCTGCGCGACGGGGCCCCGGAGCGAGCGGTTCGTCATCACCGACCCGCGGTGGATCCAGCTCGACACGCCGTCTCGCTGGTGGGTGGACGTCCACGTCGTGGACGCGGTGTACCGCATCACCCGCGACGTCGCGGCGGGCGACCTCTCCGCCGACCAGGTCCGCGACCTCGACCGGGCGGTGAGCCTGCACCGCGGTGACCTCATGGCGGCCTGGTACCACGACTGGTGCGTCGACGAGCGCGACGGGCGCAAGCGGATCCTGGTCGCGCTGCTCGAGAAGCTCGCAACGTTCTGTGAGGTGCACCGCCTGCACGCCCGGGGCATCGACCACGTCAGCGCGGTGCTGCACCACGACCCGGCCCGCGAGCCGGCCCACCGGCAGCTGATGCGGCTCCACGCCGCGATCGGCGACCGCGGCGCCGCGCTGCGGCAGTTCGACGCCTGTGCGCAGGTGCTGCACGAGGAGTTCGGGGTCGCGCCGTCGCTGCCGACGATCTCCTTGCGCGACTGGATCCGGTCCGGCCGCAGCGTCCGTGTCGTCGGCCGGCAGGCCGACGACGGCGACATGCTGGCCGCCGACCTCGACGCCCGGCTCGGGCTGCTGCAAGCCAGCGTCGACGCGCTGCACGACCTGGTCGCGCGCAACCTGCGCCGCCCGGCGGACCCGGCTGTCGTGCCCCCGGCCCCGCCGACGCACGTCGCCGGCGGGCGGCGTCCGGCGCCGCAGCGGCGTCCAGAGTGACCAGCCCGGTCGTCGAGCAGGCATCGGCGGGATATGCGGGGTCGGCGGCGCACATCGCGGCCGAGCTGGCGCTGCTCGACGAGCGGTTGCGGCAGCTCGCAGCGCAGGCCGGCGGGGACGTGCCGCCCGACGACGCGAGCCGGAGCGTCGACCGCCTCGCCGCCGACATCGACGCTGCCGTCGCCGCGACGGGCGAGCCGCTGCGGCTGGTGGCACTGGGCCGGATGTTCGGGTTGACCTCCTTCGACGTCGATGTGGTCGTGGCGTGCCTCGCCACCGAGGTCGACGCCGCCTACCTCCGCCGCTACGCGTTCCTGCACGACGACGCCGAGCGCGACCTGCCCAGCGTCGGCCTGCTGCTGGACATGCTGTGCGGGCAGGGCCTGTCCGCCCGGCTCACGGGCAGGCGGCGGTTGGCCGCAGACGCGCCGCTGCGCCGCCACGGCCTCGTCCGCCTCGTCGAGCCCGACCGTCCGGGGTCGCTGCTGGGCGCCGGGGTGGCACTGGAGCGCCGCGTGGCAGGGTTCCTGCTGGAGGAGGACGCGCCCGATCCCGTGCTCGCCCCCCTGTGCCGGCCGAGCCTGCCGGTGGACGGCCTGGCCGGGCTCGTGCTGCCCGACCCGCTCACCGCCGCGCTGGCGGGGCTGGCCGAGCGTCCGGCCGCCGATCTCGTCGTGCACCTGCGGGGGGCGCCGGGCGCCGGCCGGGGGGCGGTCGCCGCGGCGCTGTGCGCCGAGTGGGGCGCCGCGCTGCTCACCGTCGACAGCGCGCAGGTCGCGGCGACCCCGCTGGACGCGCTGCCCGACCTGCTGCGGGCGCTCGACCGCGAGACCCGCCTCGACGGGGCCGTCCCGTGCTGGGCCGGTTTCGACCAGCTGCTCGCCCCGGACCAGCGGCTGCGCCTGCGGGCCGTGCTCGACGCACTCGCGGAGCACCCGGCACCGGTGATCGTCTGCACCCGCGCGCCATGGGCTCCCGACGAGCCGCGCCCGGGGCTCGGCGTGGTCCAGGTCGAGATCCCGCTGCCGGGGTACGCCGACCGGGTCCAGCTATGGGCCGGTGCGCTCGGCCCCGGCAGCGATGCGGCGGCGGCCCGGGCCGCGGCCCGCTACCGGATCGGCGCCGGACGGGTGCACGCCGTCGTCGCGGCGGCCACCGCGCTCGCCCGCACCCGGAACACCGCCGCACCCACCGCCGACGACCTCGACACCGCCGGGCGGGAACACACGCGGTTGGCGCTGGACGCGCTGGCCCGCCGCGTCGAGGCGCGGCACACCTGGGCGGACCTCGTGCTGCCCGCGGACCGGACGGCACAGCTGCGCGAGATCGCCGACCAGGTCCGCCACCGCGCCGTCGTGCACGAGCAGTGGGGCTTCCCGGGTTCGACGGCCGGGGGCCACGGGGTCACGCTGCTGTTCACCGGGCCGCCCGGGACCGGCAAGACGATGGCCGCCGGCGTGCTTGCCGGTGACCTCGGGCTCGAGCTCTATGTGGTCGATATCGCGGCGACGGTCAGCAAGTACATCGGGGAGACCGAGCGCAACCTCGCCCGGATCTTCGACGCGGCCGCGGGGGGCACCGCGGTGCTGTTCTTCGACGAGGCCGACGCCCTGTTCGGCAAGCGCACCCAGGTCCGCGACTCCCACGACCGCTACGCCAACCTGCAGACGAGCTACCTGCTGCACCGGCTGGAGTCCCACGACGGTGTCGTCGTGCTCGCCACGAACCTGCGCAAGAACATGGACGAGGCGTTCGCCCGGCGCCTCGCCGCGACCGTCGAGTTTCCGTTGCCGGACGCCGCCGACCGGCTGCGGCTCTGGCAGGGCGTCTGGCCCCCCGGCGTGCCCCGGGTCCCCGACCTGGACCTGGACCTGCTGGCCCGGGAGGTCGCGCTGGCCGGCGGCAACATCCACAACATCGCGCTGGCCGCGGCGTTCCGGGCCGCCGCCGACGGCGGGGCCGTCACGATGGCGCACGTGCTGGCCGCCGTCCGGCGTGAGTACCGCAAGCTCGGCACCGTCGATCTGCCGCCCGACCTCGGCGGGTGACCGGTCAGACGACCTCGTCCATCTCGAGCAGCACTCTGCGTGGTTTCTTCTGCTTCGCGAACTCCGCGACGGCGGGCGCGGTCGACAACGGCAGCCCGTCGGCACTGCGCCACGTCCCGTCCTGCTGGCGGTGGAACTCGCTCACGATCCTGAACGCGGTGCCCGGCGGAATGAGGACCTCGCCCTCGCCGCGGAAGGCGGAGAAGGGCTCGATCACCCGGCCGGCCCGCTTGTTGTGGAACACATACCCGACGGACCCGTCGAAGGCCTTCTCTGGCATCGTCGTGGTGCTGTAGAAGTTGGGCAGGCGGAACGTCGCGCCTTGTTTCAGGACATCGCGGTGGCCGCCGAAGTTCACGTCGCTGTCGCCGCGGTAGCTGACGGTGTTGCGGGCCTTGGGGAGCTTCCCCAGCCCGGACACGGCGAGCTTGGCGATCGCCGAGTACTGGGCCCAGTTCGCCGTCGGCCGGTCCACCCGGAAGTCGCGGAACACCGCGTTGATCTCGCGGTACTCGTCGGAGGTGTAGATGCGCAACGCCGTCACCTCGGCGCGGGTGAGGCTGATCCTGGCGGGCTTCGCGGGTCGTTCCTTCACCTCCGACCGGCGGGCGCTCGCCTCGGTGTACTCCGCTGCGACATCGGTGGCCTTGGCCACTGCCCCCTTCAGGGGTGCCATTTTCATGGCGCCCTTCGTGACGTAGCCGTGCCAGTCCCGCACGTGTGCGTCCGTCAGGTAACTGATGCCCTTAAGGCGCTCGTGCTGCTTCAGCGGCTCCGCCTTGTACGGTTTGTACTTCAGGAGTGTCGCGTAGTCGCCACCGATGGTCGGAGCGTGGAAGGCCAGGAGCTGGCGCTGCGCAGCCATCATGGTGTCCTGCTGCCGCTGGAAGTCGAATCTCGGCGCCCCGCCGCCGAGCTTGGTGCTCCGGTAGTCCTCGTCCGCCCAGCCGATCCCGCCCCCCGGTTTGACGTCGTCCTGCTCGTACGCCACGGGCGGGTTGAGCTCGTCGAGGTACCTCTGGGCGCCGACCATGTCGTCCGCACCCAGGGCCACGTGGGCCGCGTGCAGCTTGAGCAGGCGCCCGGGTGTCAGGGCCTCGAGGTACGCCTTCGTGAACCCGACCTCCTGGAGGTCGGTGACCTCCGGAAACAGTGCGGGGAGGACTGCTTCGATCTCCCTGCGCAGACGCTGCACCGCCGCCTCGCGCGGCGTGAACGTCGGGCTCGTCTTCGATCCGCGCTTCTCGGCGTACTTCGTTCCCTGCAGCCGGGCGTCCAGCGCGCGGAGCGCGTCGTGCCACTGGTCCGAGCCCTTCTTCGCGAGCGCCGTTTCGAGCAGGTGGTCGACCCGGAGCAGCTTGCTGCGGGACGCCGTCCCCCCGGCCGTCCGCCCGGTGGTGTCGGTGATCCAGTTGGCGTAGCCATCGTCGGGCGTCTTGTCGAGATACCGCCGTTGCACGGTGCCGGCCGCCACCGTGGCGAGCGATCCGCCGTCGACGCGGCCGCCCGCGGCCACCCGCGCCGCAGCCGCCTCGGCCTGCGCCTCGG
>JBOHEP010000042.1:0-9916 GCA_050701075.1 Pseudonocardia sp.
GCTCCGGCAGAGCCTCGGACCAGTCCGCCACCACCCGCGTCAACTGCGGAAGTTCGAGCGTCTCGATCTGCCACGACAGCATGGCTGTCCCCAGATCCGAGGCAGGTGCGGCTGCGGCCGGATCCGCGCCGTCTGTCGCTCGGTGCTCGCCCCACCCGGCCAGCAGGTCCGAGACGTCGCAGGCGTAGATCTCGGCGAGACGATCGAGGACCAACAACGACGGCGCGTACCCGGTATCACCCGGCCAGTTCTCCCAGTAGGAGAAGTTCTTGAAGGTCTTCGGTTCGTCCGGCCATCGCGCGTTCCAGTGTTCGGCCGCGTCGGCCTGGCTCCACCCGTGGGCTATCCGCATCGCGACCCGGCCGTTCAACTCGTAGCGCTGCCGCAGCGTCGCGGCGATCGTCGACCACGGCTGGCGTTGCGCCCGCAAATGGGCGGCGAGGTCGACCTGCTCACGGCGCTGGGCGGATCGGGAGGCCATCGGAGGATCGTACAACTTCCCGGCGCGCGGGGAGTGACGCTCCGTGTTCACGTGTCGTCGGGGTGGGCATCCGGCGGCGGACGATCGAGACTTCCCCTCGTGGATCTCGGAAAGCGGAAAGGGACGGCGATCGGTGAGTGGGCAACGGCGATCGAGTTGGCCTGGATGCCTGTGGTGTGGGCGAACTTGCTCGCCACGCACGTCGATGACGGGTGCGGCCGCTGCCGCGCCTGCCGATCGCAGGTCCGTGAGGCCGAGCGCTGGCCGTGCGCGTTGCACCGGTTGGCGTCCGCCGCCCGCCAGATCGCGCGGTCGCGGTGAGGGTGCGTCCGGCGTGCCTTTCTCGCAAGGTCCCTGAACGACCTGCGTGCGCCGCCCGCGAGCTCAGCCGCAGCGACCCCGGCTGCGATCTCAAACTCGGTGGATCTGCGGGGTTGCACGGGGGCACCGTGGCGAGATGCTCCGAGACGAGAAGGGACTGACCGACGCCGAGGTGGAGCGCTTCGTCGCCGACGGTTTCGTGCGCCTGCCAGGTGCGTTCCCGCGTGCGGTCGCCGACGCCGGGCGCGCGCTGCTCTGGGCGAGAACCGGCTGCGACCCCGACGACCGACGACGTGGACCCAGCCGGTCGTCCGGCTCCCCGGGTTCGGCGACGGACCGTTCCGAGCCGCCGCGAACACGCCACGGTTGCGCGCCGCGTTCGACCGGCTCGTCGGGTGCGGGTCGGTGGCGGCCGCGCGGGGGGCTGGGGACGTTCCCGATCCGGTTCCCGCACCCGGACGACCCGGACGACGACGGCCGGCACGTCGAGGGCAGCCACCCGGATCCGGTGACCGGTGGGTACCGGCTCAACCTGCGCTCGCGCGGCCGGGCGCTGTTGATGCTGTTCCTGTTCTCCGATGTCGGTCTCAGCGATGCTCCGACCCGCATCAGGGTCGGGTCGCACCTCGACGTGCCCCGCTGCTTGCCCTGTCCGGCGACGACGGTGCCGAGGCCTTCGCGTTCGCCGGGCTCGCGGTCCCGGCGTCGGCGCACCGCCCGGTCGTCACGCGACTGGGCCTCCGGCGACGTCCACCTGTGTCACCCGTTCCTCGTGCACGTGGCTCAGCACCATCGCGGCAGTCGACCGAGGTTCAGGGCCCAGCCGCCGCTCGAGCCGGTCTGCGAGCTGGATCTGGACCGGGTGGCCCATCGCCGGTCGGGCTGGGCAGGGCCGTGTGCGGATCATGATTGCGGAGACCTGATCAGCCGCCCGCCGCAGTTCGACGATCTGCGTCGCCGCGATCGTCGACCACGGGTGGCGCTGCGCCCGTAGGTGGGTGGCCAGATCGTCAACGACGGACGCGGGCGCTGCCGCGCCTGCCGGTCCCAGGTGCGACAGGCCGAGCGGTGGCCGTGTGCGTTGCACCGGTTGGCGACCGCCGACCGCGGCATCGCGCGATCGCGGTGACGGGGTGCGGCCGCCTGCCCGGCCCTCTGACTTCATCAGGGTCCGCGCAGGCCTAGCCTTACATGCGACACGAGGTAGGGGAGGAGCCGTGGACGTCGGAGCAACCATCACCAGCAAGGGCCAGGTGACAATCCCCAAGCAGGTGCGCGATGCGCTCGGCATCGCCGAGGGCGACCAAGTGGTCTTCCGGGTGGAGGGTCGGCGCGCCACCTTGGCGAAGACCCCCGACCTGCTCGACCTCGGCGGCACGGTCAGCGTCCCGGCCGCGAAGCGCGGCGCGAGCTGGGACGACGTCCGCCGAGCCACCCGCGCCGCTCGGGCCGACCGCGCTGAATGAGCGCCTTCATCGACACCAACGTCATCGTCCGGCATCTCACCGGCGACCCGCCACCCATGGCGAGGCGCGCGAAAGCGTTCCTCGCGGAGGCCGACGAGCTCCTGCTCGCCGACCTCATCGTGGCCGAGATCGTCTACGTCCTGGAGTCCTTCTACGAGGTCCCGAGGGCCCGTGTCGCCGAGCTGGTCCGGGCGGTGCTGGCCTTTCCCCCGATGACGGTCGTCGACGAGCCACTTCTGCTGCGCGCGATCGAGGTCTACGAGGTTGACCGGCTCGACTTCGCCCAGGCTTACCTCGTCGCCTGCGCTGAGGTGTCCGGCGTCGGCGCGGTCGCCTCGTTCGACAAGGCTGTCGGGCGAATGACGACGATCCGGCACGTGCTCCCGGGAGAATCCCCGCGATGACGGTCGACGAGGCGGCGAGATCACCGACCGGCTCATCGAGCACGGTGGTACGAGCAGAACAGCGGGCAGGACTGCGCAGCGGGAGCCGGCCCAGCTCACCCACGACGGCTGGCGGGCGCTGTGCCGCGCGCCGGCGCAGCACGTCCGCTGACAGGTCCAGCGCCACCACCGTGCTCCACGGGCCTGTAGCACGGCGCTGACCAGGCCGGTGCCGCTCCGGCGTCGAGTGCGAGCCGGCCATCGGGGGCGCGGGACCGCGTCGACCAGGTCGACCCGCCAACGGGCCGTAGACGTGCGCCGCTCCGTTGGCCCAGCCGCCGCCGCGCCGGCGTAATGGTCCGGTCGCGGAGCGCTGTTCTCCGGCCTCTCGCCGACGTGCACCTGATCCGCCATCCCGCTCCTCTGGTCGGGGAGCGCGGGGTAGCCGTCGCGCCAGCACCGCACCTCAGCCACAATCGCCCATCCGGCCATGTTGCGCCGCAACGACCGGTCCACGCAGGCCGTCGAGCAGGCTGTGGACTACGGCACCAAGAACTACGGAGATCGGTTCTTCCTGCCGGTCAAGCCCACCCGACGAGCGGGAAGCGCGACATCAGCACGAACGGCAAGCCCGGCCGGGACGACGGTCACACCGGCGACCGAGGAGGTGCCGCGGGCATAGCAGGCGGCTTCCGATCAACGCTGGTCCGGTCGACCCGGAGCCGGCCACCTGCTGACCGCGGCGGTCTCCACCGGGGCGGTGTCGCCCCCGCCCATGCTGGGGACGGGGACCCCTCCCGCCGTGCTCCGATAGGACAGCCCCATGGCTACCCGGACAGGCATCGTCGAGGAGACGGTCGCTCGAGCCCGGCCCGTGGTCTACCCGAGCCGCAGGCCTGTCCTTTTCCGAAGAGTCGGGTCCGGAGTACTTCAGTGATGATGGGCGCCGCGAATTTTTCGATAACCTAGGGGTTCTCGTGAATGCTGCAGGAACATGCGACTGCTACTCATGGACCGGTGCCCTGTACCGCGTCGACATGTTGACAACCCGAGAGCGTGAGGTGTTCTCGCGGCTCGCCGAGGGTGGCTCGAATCAGGAGATCGCGGACGGCTTGTTCATCACGGAGCGTACGGTGCGTGCGCACCTCAGCCAGATCATGCTCAAGCTCCGACTGCGATCACGCCTGCAGGCCTGCGTGGCCTCCTACCTTCACGCGCACAGATCCATCTGCCCAGGTCCTGTCGCAAGTGACAGTAGAATTTTCGGCTGAGATCAGTCAAAGTCGTCCTTGTGCGATGAAACCCGACGCTCCGATCATCAGGTACCTCGACTTTATCTTCGGGTAGCTGTCGAGGTGGGCGGCGTGCATCTTCGTACACATCCTGGAATGGTAGGAGTTCGTGCCGCAGCATTTGCGGTACCTCGATGAAAGGTACGACATGGATGCATTCAACCTCGACGCGCGGGTGAGCACGCCGACCTCGGCCGGTGCACCTGCGGTCCCGGCCTCGCTGACCACGCTGGTCACGAAGACGCCGGTCTGCTCGAAGTTCAGCTGCAAGTGCACCTTGAACACCTGCACCGCCTTCTGCCGCCAGTGACGGTAGGCACGGCTGGTTAGGGATGGGTACTGCCATGAGTGATGGACACGGCAGTACCCATCGGCAGTTCGACGTCCAAGTCGCCTACGAGGTGGGACCATGTCGCTGCAATCTGATGATCGACTCGACTCCGCCCTGTCAGGGCCGGCAGACGACCGGGCGGTGGTGGGCTGGGCAGGTCCTGTCCCGGCCTCGTTGGCATACCGGGCCCGAGCACTCGCCGAGGAGGTAGCGCGGCGGGTGTCGGACCCGCAGCGGCTGGTGGAGCTGGCCGTCCTCGCCGCCGATCAGGCCGAGCACCCGATGGGCTGGCAGTATCCGGGCTTCGCGCACGGGCATGCCGGGGTGAGCTTGCTGCACCTGGCCGCCGCCCGCGCCGCCGGCGACGGAACTGCCCGGGAGCGCGCTGAGCAGACGGCCTTCGAATTCATCCGAGAGGCGGTCGCCGGCACCCGGATCGCGCCACTGGAGGAACCCGGGCTGTTCGGCGGCACGAGCGGTCTGGCGCTGTGCATGGCTGACTGCGTCGCGGCGGAACCGCGGTTCCGCCCCAGCCTTGATCGCCTGCACAGGTCGCTCGCTGAGCAGGTGGCGGAGATGCACCTGCCTCATGTCGAGCGGGGAGTCTCCGATTCCGACTACGACCTGATCTCGGGCGCGTCGGGGATCCTTTGTCACCTCCTCGCCGTGGACGGGCCGGATGCGGTCATGCTCGCGGCGATCGACCGGCTGGTCGGCTATCTGGTCTGGCTGGGTGGGACTCCCGACGACCTCACGGTGCCGCACCGTTGGATGATCGCGCCTGCGCAGTACTCACCGCACGAGCTGATGGGCCCACCCGCAGGCGGTTACGTGAATCTGGGGGTCGCACACGGCGTACCGGGAATGGCCGCCGCACTGGCTGCGGCCATCCGCGCGGGTCATCGGGCTCCGCCTGACACCGCCGCGCTGCGCCGGATGACCTCTTGGATCGCCGCGGTTGCGCGCCGCGACGAGTTCGGACCGTTCTGGCCTTCGGTCGTCCCTGTGTCCGAGCGGGGCGGTGAGCTCGACTCAGAGGCCGTGACGACCGATCAACTCGCATGGTGTTACGGCACAGCCGGCGTGTCGGCCTGCCTGCTGGCAGTGGCCGACGCAACCGACGACACCGCACTGCGGTGTACCGCGGTCGAAGCCTTCGAGGCCGTCCTGCGACGGGCCCGCGTGGTCGCCTCGTCCACCCCGACCCTGTGCCATGGACGAGCAGGCCTGCTGGCCATCTGCCTGGAGTTCGCCGCCTCGGGGGCGAGCCCGCTCGCGGTGCGGCACCTGCCCCTGCTGCTCGAGGAGGTGGTCGGGTTCGCGGATGACACGCGCCCGCTGCTGTTCGTCGACCAGGAGCAGCCTGGGGTCCTCGTTGACAGTCCCGCGGTTCTGACCGGGGCCTGCGGGGTGGCCCTGACCTTGTTCGCCGCGACCGCTGAGCACCGGCCGTCCTGGCTGCGCGCCTTCCTGACGAGGTGATCCTGAGATGTCGGAGAACGACAAGATGCGTCCGTACGCGGAAGCGCGCTATGAGCCCGTCGGGTTCTTCCTGCTGCGCACGCCGGCACTGCCGGTGGAAACGATCGCCTGGATCGCGGAGCCACCTGACCCCGCCGATACCGAGGACGACCGCCGCCGACGGACCCGCCGGCGGTTGCGCGAGCTGGCGACCGAACCAGAGATTCGCCGCGCCCTAGCGGTGGCGAGCGGCGATCTCGTCGCCGCGATGCCGCGTCTCGAACGCGATCCCGAGGCGAGGGACAAGAAGACCCGACGTGCCTACTCCGCGCTGCTTCGGTATCTGACCCGGATGGCGACCCGACCGACGCCGTTCGGGCGATTCTCCGGGGTCGCGCTCGGCGAGTTCGGCGACTCGACCACCGCGCGGCTGGACAGCCCGGCCCTGGGGTGCAGCCGCATCCGTGCCGACATGGGATGGCTGCTGGGACTGATCAAGAAACTGGAAGCGGACCCGGAGCTGCGTCCGCACCTGCGGGTCACCCGAAACTCGAGCTCCTACATCGCCGGTGGTCGTGTGGTGTTGCCATACGCCGATGTCTACGGCGACCGGGACAACCGCTCGGTCCGAATCCGCGCGACGCCCGCGGTCGACACGGTGCTCCGGACGGCTGCTACCCCGGTGCCGTACGAGCGCCTCGCCGACGAGCTGTGCGCGCGTTTCCCGCAGGTCGAACGGGCCGTCGTCACCAGCTTGCTCGACGAGATGTGGGACCTGAACTTCCTGGTCAGCGACCTGCGACCACCGTTGACCGTGCCTGCGCCCGAACGGTACGTCGCCAAGCAACTCGTCGGTGTGATCGGTGCCGAGGCCGCCGCCGAGGCGCTCGAAGACGTCATCGACCTCGCCGCGTTCGCCGCCGATGGCCCCATCGAGGCCTTGGACCGGCTCGTCGAGGCTCAGCGGGCGCTGGTCCCGGACCACCGGGGAACGACCTATCAGCTCGACGCCGCGGCGCGACTGCGGTCACCGCAGGTGGCTATGGCCGTCGGGCAGGCGATGGCCGACGCGGCGAGCTGCCTCATGCGGCTGAGCCGGGCGATTCCAGGACACCACCATCATCTGATCCAGTACCGGCACGCGTTCCTCGACCGATACGGACAGAACGCGCTGGTGCCGATCCTGGAGGTGCTCGGTGAAGACGGGCTGAGCGCGCCGCCGACCTACACCGAGCCGGTCCGGGACTGCCCGTTCACGCCGGCCCCGCTGCCCGATCCGTCGGAGCAGACACGACTGCTGACCGAGCTGGCCGCCGAGGCCTGGTGGTCGGGAGACCACGAGGTCGAGCTCACCGACGCCTGGCTCGAACGGCTGACGACCACCTCGCCGGAGGAACGGGGCGAGATGCCACCCACCCCCGCGTTGGACGTCTACGGACAGCTGCATGTCGGGCACCCGGGGGCTGATCTCGACCAGGAGCCGTGGCGGGTGGTCCTGCGCGAGGAGGTGCTCGCCCACGGTGGACGCACCTACGGCCGGTTCTTCGACCTGCTGGGGGAGGACGGGGTCGACCGGCTGCGCGGGTACGCCCGCCGTACCGAGGCTCTCACCGAGGGCGTGGTGCACGCTGAGTTGTGTTACCTGCCCTCGATGAGCCGAGCGGCCAACGTCGCCCTACGGCCGCGGCTGCGCGACTACGAGGTGGTGATCAACAGCACCCCGTCGGTGCCGGAGGAGAACGTGCTCACCCTCGACGACCTCGTGCTCGGCGCCACCGAAGATCGATTCTTTCTGCACTCGCGCCGCCTCGGTCGCGAGGTGGTCGTCTCGCAGAGCCACATGCTCAGCCCGCAGTACGCGCCGAACGTGGCCCGGTTCTTGCTGGAGGTGTCTGCGGACGGGTATGTCGCACCGAGTGGCTGGCAGTGGCTCGGCCTGGCCACGATGCCGTTCCTGCCTCGGGTCACCCGGGGTCGAGCTGTGCTGCATCCGGCGCAGTGGACCGTGGACGCGGACACGCTCACCGGGCCCGACCGGGACGGCTTCGCCGCCGCTGTCGCCGTCTGGCGTGAGCGGTGGAAGGTCCCGCGCCATGTCTACCTGGTCGATGACGACAATCGGCTGCTGCTGGACCTGGATCATCCGAGTTATCGCGACGAGCTGGCCCAGGAGCTCTCCCGCGCGCATCGAAGGGTGACGATGCACGAGGTGTTCCCGGCACCGGACCAGAACTGGCTGACCGACGACCGGGGCGGCACCTATGTCAGCGAGATCGTCGCTCCGGTCGTGCTGCGCGACCCGGCGCAGGCCGCCCGCAGCGCCCCGTTCGCCGTCGGACGTGAGACCGTCCCGAACGGGTCCGCGGACGTGTGTCGTCAGCACCTGCCCGGCGGGGAGTGGACCTTCCTCAAGATCTACTCACCGTTGTCCCGACACGACGAGATCATCGAATCGTCGGTGGTCGAGCAGGTTGCTGCGCTGCGCTCGGAACATCTGATCGACAGGTGGTTCTTCGTCCGATACGCGGACCCAGAGCCGCACCTGCGGGTCCGTTTCCGGGGGCGAGACGGCAGCACCCCTCCAGCGCTGCTGGCGCGATTGACGAGCTGGGCAAGTTCCTTGGTCGAGACGGGTTACGCCTTCGACGTCGCGCTGGCCGCATATGCACCTGAGATCGGACGCTACGGCGGGCCGCGCACGTTCGGTGCGGTTGAGCAGCTGTTCGAGGCGAACAGCGACGTGTCCTGCGAACTCGTGCAGATGCTGCGCGCAGCGGGCGACGAACTGCAAGCCGAGCATGTCGCGATCGCCGCGGTCGACACCCTGTACTCGCAGTGGGGCCTCGACCCGACCACGCGGCTCGAACTCGCCCCCGACGGGGACACGTCGCCGGCGGTACGGACGAAGTTCCGCACGGACCGTGACTACCTGTGCGAGCTCCTCGTGCCCTGGGACCGCCGTCCGCACGACCGCGGGCGGGAACACCACGAACGCCTGCGGCAGGTGCTCGACCGGCAGGCCTGCGCGGTCACCGCCGTCGAACGGGCGGTACGGGCGGCCCAGGGAGACGGAGAGCTGTGGGGTACCCCGTCGACCGTGCTGGGGAGCTTGGCGCACATGCACATCAACCGCTTGATGAAGGTCGACCTGCACCGAGAGGCCCGGTGCTACGCGCTGTGGAAACTCGCATTGCGCTCGATCCGGGGACGTCCCGTCAACAGCTGAGACGACTGAGACGACCCCGATCCCGCCGAACGAGAGGGTTCGATGAACGACCACACGACCGATCGGGGCCGAGCGCCGACGTTCCGCCACTGGGGCCGGATCGCGATGATGCTGTGGCGGCTGAGCCCGTGGAAGGTGGTGGGGCTCGCGGTGGCCACGCTGTCGGTCTCGGTGGTCCCGGCGTTGCAGTTGATCCTGACCGTGAGCGCCGTGCAGACGGTGGCCGACGCGATCGCTCAGCAGAACGTGGGTGCCGCGTCCGAGCGCATCCTGCTCATCGGACTGTTGCTGGTCGGCGTCTCGGTTCTGTCGCACCTGGGAGGCACTTGGCAGCAGTACCTCGACGCGGTGCTCCGGTTGGAGTTGACCACCGCCATCGGGGAACAGGTGATGCGCAAGGGCACCCGCATGGATCTGCAGGACTATGAGGACGCCGAGTCCTACGACCGCCTGCAGCGTGCCTTCCAGGAAAGCAGCGGGTCCCGGGTGCATCAGCTGTTCGCCGACACCCTCGAGTTCATCCGGGAGGTCGTCACGATCCTTTCCGTCGCGGTGGTGCTGTTCTCCTGGAACCCATGGATCGCGCTGCTGTTGCTGCTCTCGCCGATACCGTCCGCCGTCGCGCAGATGCGGTATGGCAGGAAGATGTTCGAGATCGAATACGACCGGGCAGCGGACCGACGACGGATGTGGTATTTCCAGTTCCTGACGACGACCGACCGGTCGTTCAAGGAGGTCCGACTGTTCGGGCTCGGCCCGTACCTCATCGAGCGCTACCGGGTGATGGTCAGGAGATTCCTCAAGGTCGACCGTGGGATCAACCGGCGGCAGTCCCTCTCGCTCGGAGGGTTCGGGCTGATCAGCGTGCTGGTAGCGTCCGCGGCGATCGTGCTGGCGATGTTCGCCACAGCCTCGTCCGGACGGATCGGGGAACTCGCCGGCTACCTGCAGGCCG
>JBOHEP010000043.1:0-6320 GCA_050701075.1 Pseudonocardia sp.
GTCGCCGCGCGCAGGTCGCCGCGCGCAGGTCGCCGCGCGCAGGTCGCCGCGCGCAGGTCGTCGCGGGCAGATTCGGTGCGGGCGGGGCACCGACGCCGCCGCGCATGACCTGACAGTTCCGGTCGACGGCCGACCGGAACGATCTTGAACAACCCGTGGGCCCCAACTGTGTCACGCCGCCAGCTTCATGATCGCCGAACGGGAACGCAGCGCCGCATCCCATGCGGCTCCCCGTATCGAGACGCTGATCTTGACACGTCACCGCGGCTGCGGTGCTCACAGATCATCGGTTGGGAACCCGGAACCGCACACATCACCGCTGACGGTTCCCCAACATCGATCAAGCGCTTGACACCTTCCGCCCACCGGATCCCCCCGCACCACGTCCACCACGCGTGCCCTCGCCCGACCGAACCCCCGAAGGCCGCAGGCGACCTGCAGCTCGCCGAGCCCGAGGCCGTGGCCCGCTCCGCCGCTGGCTCGACCAGCTGCCCGCCGCCGCCCGCACCGGCACCGACGCGGCGGAGCTCCGCCGGGAGGTCGCACCCTGTCCGACTGACGCTTCGGCGATCTCGCAGCCCGGGTGGGTCCTCGAAGGATGCCCCGGAAGCCACGAGACGAGGACGCACGACGCTGTGCGAGGCGCCGACCGACCGTCTCCGGGGACCGTCGGGGTAGGCCATTACTCTCAACGCCATGCTCATCGGGGCTCACGTGCGCGAGGATGACCCGGTCGTATCGGCCGCCGAACGTGGCGCCGACATCGTGCAGGTGTTCCTGGCCGATCCGCAGGGCTGGAAGAAGCCGCCCTCGCATCCGCAGGCCGCCGAGCTGCGCAGCGGCGACCTCACGGTGGTGGTGCACTCGCCGTACGTGGTCAACCTGGCGTCGACGAACAACCGGATCCGCATCCCGTCGCGCAAGCTCGTAGTACAGCACGCCGAGGCCGCCGCCGAGGTCGGCGCGATCGGGCTGGTGGTGCACGGCGGACATGTCACCCAGGACGAGGACGTCGCCACGGGTGTGGACAACTGGCGCAAGTTTCTCGCCCGCCAGGCGGACGCGGGCGGTTTCGCCGTGCCGGTGCTGATCGAGAACACCGCAGGCGGTGACGCCGCGATGGCACGACGGTTCGACGTGCTGTCCCAGCTCTGGGACGCCGTCGGCGAGTTCGGGGTGGGATTCTGCCTCGACACCTGCCATGCCTTCGCCGCGGGTGAGGAGCTCATCGACGTGGTCGACCGAGCGAAGGCGATCACCGGCCGGATCGATCTGGTCCACCTCAACGACTCGCGTGACCCGTTCGGCTCAGCACGCGACCGGCACGCCAACATCGGCGCGGGCACCATCGACCCCGATCTGCTCGTCGCCGTGTGCGCAGCGGCCGGGGCCCCGGTGGTCGTGGAGACGCCGGCGCAGGGCCAGCTCGCCGACATCGCGTTCCTGCGCGAGCGACTCGGTTCTTGACGCGACCGTGGGTGTGACGAGGCGACCGTGGGTGTGACGAGGTTGGCTGTCGACCCGAGACAGGCCGCCGGCCCCGTTCCGGCGCCTGGCGGCTCGGCAGGTCGAGGTCCGGCCCGGCTGGTCCTGGCCGTCCTGGTCGTGCTGACCGGGATCACGATCCTGCTCGGCTACGCGAACAAGGCGCGGTGCACCGGTCCCGTGTTCGACGACGCCGGGCGCAGCGGTCCGGACTACTCCGTCCGGGTCGACCGTGATGTCTGCTACTCCGACATCCAGCACCTCTGGCTCGGCCGCGACGTCGACCGCCACGTCTTTCCCTACGTCTCCGGTTCGATCACTCCCGACGGCAAGCTGGTCGGCGGTACCGTCGAGTACCCGGTCCTCACCGGGCTGTTGATCTGGGTCGGGGCGATCGGTGCCGACACCGATGCGGGCTTCCTGCTCGGCTCCGCGTTGCTCATGGCGCCGTTCGGGCTCCTCACCGCCTGGCTGCTCGGCCGGCTGACCCGGTGGCGAGCACTGCTCTGGGCGACCGGCCCGCCACTGGTGCTCTACGCGTTCCACAACTGGGATCTGCCGGTGGTCGCGTGCGCGGTGGGTGCGGTGTACGCGGTGCACGGGTGGCGCACCCACCGCCCGCCGGCCGACCGGGCGGTCGTGGCGGCAGTCCTGCTCGGGCTGGGGTTCGCGTTCAAGGTCTATCCGGGCATTTTCGTGCTACCCCTGGCACTGCTCGTGCTCACCGCGGGCGGTCCCGACCGGCCGCTGGACTGGCGTGGCGCGCTGCGCGTCCCCCTGGTCGCCACCGTCACCGTCGTGCTGATCAACCTTCCGTTCGCGATCGCGGGCTATCCGGGGTGGCGGGCGTCGTTCACGTTCCAGCAGCAACGCCTCGTCGATTTCACGACCAACTCGATCTGGTACTGGGGCTTCCGCCCGTCGTCCGAGCCGACCAACCTCGAGTTCCATGCCACGGTCGACTGGGTCTCACCCCTGCTGGTGCTGCTCTCCTTCGGGGTCGCCGCGATGGCCGGCTGGTGGCGATGGCGCCGCGAGGGCAGCTACCCGTGGATCGGGGTGAGTGCGGCGATGCTCTGCGGGTTCCTGCTGCTGCACAAGGTCCACTCGCCGCAGTACACACTGTGGCTGCTGCCGTTCTTCGTGCTGCTGTCCGTGCCGTGGGGCTGGGTGGGCGCCTACCTGCTCGCCGACCTGACGATGGGCATCGGCATCTTCCGCTGGCTGTACGCCTTGAACTCCGGCGCCGACCTCGGGATCGGGGCGGGTTTTGCAGCCCAGGCCGTCGCCATAGGCGTGTGGGGACGGGCGGTACTGCTGGTCGTGCTGTTCGTGCTGTTCCTGCGGGTGCCCGAGTCGTTGGTCTCGCCCCGGCGGCCCGATCCGGTTCCGGAGCCGGCAGGGTAACCGCCGCCCGGGTCGCCCCTCCGGCCATGATCATCGATATGGAACCGTCGCCCGCGCTCCGTGCGGCGCCAGGTACCCAATTGCCGATCTTGATGGAGTGGCCGTGCTCGGCGGGCGGTCGTCAGCTACCGACGAACAGGAGCCCCGGGCCGTGATCGTCGAACCGGAACTCGGGACCGGGCCCCTACCGGTTCCCGGTTCCAAGACGTCGATCTCTCGCCGAAGCAGGTGGTCCGACCGGACCTGCCGGAAGCCGCTCACCCGCATCGGCTGGCCAGTCCGGGTCGTGGATGTGCACGGCGGCGGCCCGAACCGGGTCGGTGGCGGGTCGCAGTACCGATCGCACGACCAGCACGCACAGCAGCACGACCACCGCATCGCGCAGCAGCACCGCACCGAGGAACCAGTCCGGCGGCAACCCACGGTTTGCCGGGCCGACGTAGTAGAACATCCGGGGCACCCACACGAGCGCATCGATGAACATCCAGGCGAACAGCAGCCGCCAGCGGGGCAGTGCCAGCACGGCGAGCGGGACCAGCCACAGCGAGTACTGCGGGCTCCACACCTTGCCGGTCAGCAGGAACGCCGCGACGACCAGGAACGCCAGCGACGCCAGCCGCGGCGGCCGGGGTGCACGCCAGGCAAGCACCCCCACGCCGGCGCAACAGAGAACGAACGCCGCCACCGACGCGACATTGAGCGTCGTTGGCAGTCCCCCGGCATCGAGCGGGGCGTCGAAACCCGACCGGCCGGCGAAGTGGGCCACCGCGAAATACACCGAATCCAGGTCAGCGGAACGGCTCAGGTTCAGCCGGAAGAACTCCCACCAGCCCGGGGTGAAGGCCAGCGCGACCGGGGCGTTGACCGCGACCCAGGTGAGCGCGGCCGCGGCGGCCGTGCGCAGTGCCGGGCCACGCTCCCCTCGCCGAGCGCCGACCAGTAGCACCGGCAGCAACAGCAGGAGCGGGTAGAACGCGAACGCCCCTCCCAGGCCCACGAGAACCCCGGCCGACACCGGTCGCCGTCGGGCCATGGCAAGCATCCCGACAGTCGCGCAGGCGACACCGAGAGCGTCGAAGCCGGTGAGGACATGCACCACAGCCAACGGCGAGAGCGCGACCAACGCCGAGTCCCACGGCCGCGACGGGCGCAGCGCCCGGACCGCCCACACCACCACGAGCCACGCGAACGACAGCCCGACAGCGGAGATGTCGAAGTAGACGACCTCCGGTAGCGCGACCGGAATCGGCACCCGTTGCGCCAGCCACAGCCACCCGTCGGCCAGGCGGGCGTTCCCCCACTGCAGGAAACCGGTGAGCACCGGATACTCCATGTAACGGACCGACCCGACCGGAGTACCGGCATCCTGAATCCGCGGGTCGCGATACGGAACGGCGCCGGCTCCGAGGCCCTCGCCGTCGTAAAGCGGGATGGCGTCGGTGTAACACATTGCGACGTACTGGCGGTTGTTGCGCCAGTCCAGAGCCAGGCCGCCGTCCTCGGTCGGGTACTGCTGGAGGCACGCGGCCTTACCCAACCAGCCTGCGGCCAGCACCGCCACCGCGAGTAGGAGGACCACTCGCAGCGGCGTCCAGAACCGGCTGCGCCCGACGAGTGCGTGGCGTCCGAGCGGTCCCCCGACCACCCTGCTGGCCGCCGCTGCGAGCGGCTCGGTCCAGGTCGGGATGACCCGCACGAGCCCGGTCTCCGGACCGGGACCGGGCATCACCGGCCGTTGTCGCCAGGCAGGTCCGGGTCCCCTCCGCTGAACTCCTCCGGATCAAACCCTGTCGAGGGCTGTTCACCGGAGCCGAACTCGTCGTCGCCCGAACGCTCGCGGTCCCGGAGGCGGTCATCCAGAGACTCATCGCCGCTGCTGTCCGTGGAGTCATCGGAGGGAAAGCCGAAAGGCGGTGCGGTGGTGGACGCACCGGAACCGTCGAGGTCCTCGATCCCGCCCACCGGTGGCTCGCCCATCGGGACGAACTTCGCGAACTGCTCCACCTTCGTGCCCCGCAGGGCATCGCTCATGTACGTCTTCCAGATGGAGCCCGGCAGCATCCGGCCGAACACCGGCCGGCCGGCCGAGTTCCGGATCGGCTCGCTGGTGTCGGTACCCACCCAGACCGCGGTGGACAGCGACGGGGTGAAGCCGACGGTCCACGCGTCCTTGTTCTGATCGGTCAAGGTCGGGTGCTGCACGGTGCCGGTCTTGGCGGCCACCGGGCGCCCGTCTGCGAGGCCGAAGCCGGACGAACCCGCGACGTCGAGCATCGCCTCGATGACGTTGCGCGCCACCAGCGGCGGGACCTTGGCGACGTTCAGCTCGGGGGTGTCAGCCCGGTCGAAGAGCACCCGGCCGTCAGCCGCGGTCACCTTGGCGACCACATACGGCTCGCGGTGCACCCCGCCCGCGGCGAATGTGCCGAAGGCCGACGCCATGTCGGTGGGGTGCACCTCCTGGTCACCCAGCGCGATGCCACCACGCGCCACGGGGAGCAGGTCGTACGGGATCCCGGCCTCGTGGGCGGCGTCGGCCACCCGATACGGACCGACGTCCAGCGCCATCTGGTAGAAGACGGTGTTGATCGAGCGCGTCATCGCGGCCTTGACGGTGACCTGGCCCGGATCCGAGCCCTCGGAGTTGCGCACGGTGACCCCGCCGGGGAAGTCCCGCGGACCTGACCCGTCGTAGGTCGTGCCGAGGCCGACACCACCGCCGGGGCCCTGCAACGCCGCCGACAGAACGAAGGGCTTGAACGAGGATCCGGGTTGGCGCAGCGATTTCGCGTAGTCGTTGCCCACACCGTTGGTGCCGCCGTAGTAGGCGACGATCGCTCCGGTGCGCGGGTCGATCGAGACGAGCGCGGAGCGCAGGTTGTCGGGCTGCCCCTTGAGTGCCTTCGTCACCGCGTCCACGGCCTGCTTCTGGCGGACGGGGTCCACGGTCGTCTGGATCGTGAGGCCTTCGGTGTTGATCTGCTCCTCGGTGATTCCGCGCTCCTCGAGCTCGGCCTTGGCAAGGTTGTAGACGTGGCCGCGATCGTCGCCGGGAATGCCACCTCCGGCCGGCGGCTCGGGCAACCAGGTGGGGAACCGCTGGGCCGCCAGCTCGCTCGGAGTGATCCAGTTCTGGGACGCCATGCCGTCGAGGACGAACTTCCAGCGCTCGACGGACTTGTCCGGGTTCTTCGCCGGGTCCCAGCGTGACGGGGACTGGATGATGCCCGCGAGCATCGCGCCCTCGGAGATGTTGAGATCCTTGACGTCCTTGTCGAAGTACGACTGCGAAGCGGCCTGTATCCCGTAGGCGCCCCGCCCGAAGTAGATCAGGTTGAGGTAGTTCTCGAGGATCTCCTCCTTGGTCTGCTCGCGGGAGATCTTCGCGGCGAGCACGACCTCCTTGTACTTGCGCCACAGCGAGAGCT
>JBOHEP010000044.1:0-8782 GCA_050701075.1 Pseudonocardia sp.
CCGCCCCCCCGACACAATGATGGCCTTCCTCGAGGCGCTCTGATTATGCCGACCACATCGGCCCGTCCACCCCCGCCGAGCAGCGGCTCCTCACCGAGGTCGGCATAACGCGAGGGTCGGCATAATCGATATGAACCACTGAGTGCGGTTGCCGCACGTTTGGGTTAGTGAACGCCTTGTTCATCGCTTGAGGCCAGGGTGTTCTCCGACGGCCCGAGAAGACGGCCAGTCCGGCGGAGCGGCAGAGTTCGGGACGTTCACAGGCGAGCTGGAGTCGCGGGTGCTCGACCAGCTCCCCGACGACACGTGGTTCTGTACCGGGCACGGGCACGACACGATGGGACCGAAGGGCCCATCGCCGGCTGAGTGAAAGACACACGCTGGCACAATAAGAAGCTGTCGTCCTGCACGTGCCGGGCGGTTACGGCGCGCGCAGGACGAGGGGCGCTCCCAGCGCGTCAGCGAGGCGGCGCAAGTCCGTCTGGTCGTCGGTCACGACGGGGGCCGCCAACCGCACCGCGGCGACTACGACCACCGCATCCACGATGTCGGAGGTATTGGCCCGTCCACACGCAACGCCTGCCGCCCGCGCCGTGCGCTCCCCGGTCGCTGCCACATCGCAACCGGCGAGTACCCGACTCAGCACGGCCTGACCAGCGGAGCCGCGCCACACCTGCGCCAGCACTACATCGGGAACGATCGGATCGATCTCGGCGACGAGACTCTCCCGGTGCATCGCCAAGAACTCTCGGTGTCCCCGCTCGGCGGCGATCAGCGCGCCTGCGTCATAGATGATTTTGGGCAAGTCAGCCCGCCGCGCGGACGTCCAGCAGGCCCAGCTCGCGCAACGTCCGGCGGGCTTGCTCGCGCTCCTCGCGGGTGAAGGCGCCGTGCTCGGCCTCGTAGTCGTCCATCGCCCGCAACCCCGTCTCCCGCCGGGCGATGCATCCGACGGTCCGTTCCACCCAGCCCGAGACGCTCATACCCGCGTCTGACGCTGCCTTTCGGATAGCCGCAGCAGCTTCCCCCGAAAGCGACACCGACAGTCGTTCTGCAACCATGGCGGTAGCGTAGCACGACAGTATTACGAACATCGTCCCCGTTGTTCGGCCAGCTCTCCGACGCTCCGACGAGACCTGGGTCTATCCCGGACACGGGGAACGACACGACGATCGGCAAGGAGCGCCCTGGCTTGCCGGTGTAAAGGACCGCGGCTGGTGAACGCGGCTCAGACGGCGATCACGATGACCATGGCGTGCAGATTCTCGAAGTCCTTCTCGTTGCGGGTATAGAGCGGCAGGTCCCGCGAGGACGCGATCGCGGCGATCATCAGGTCCATGCGGCGGGGCGCAGATCGCGGTTGACCGACAGCGTCAGTGCGACGAGCGTGCCGTAGCGGGTCGCGGCCTCGCCATCGAACGGGAGCGGCTCGAACTCGACGATCGCTGCGCCGAGCTTCTCGGTCCGCGCGGCCCTGACCGTCGGGGGCTTCGCCATCGCTACACCCTGGTGCAGCTCGGCCATGGTGACGGCGGTGATCTCCGGGACGATCTGGAGCGACGCCGAATCGAGGCAGGTGCAGGTCGATTTAGGTGCAGGTGTCCAAACCCCAGACTCATGACGGTCAGCCACGGCTGCGCTCCCACGGATCGTCGTCCCCGACACTGTCCGTGGATGCCGAAGAGTTCCTCGGCGTCCCGACGCATGGGACCGTAGCCGACGCGCGGGCAGCCGCCGATGCCGCTCGACCAGTTCCTCGACGCTCATCTGCCGCGGCCTTCGCCGCAGTGGACGCAGCTCGGCGACCTCGACACCGTTGCGGGTGACGTGGTAGGTCTCTCCGGCTTCCACGGTATCCATTACCGCTGCGGAGTTGTTCCGAAACTCGCGCTGGGAGATGACCTTCATATCGCCGAATTTGTAGCCCCGTGTAGCCGACTGCGCTACGCCATGCACGAGATCTTGCTCTTTACACGACTCCCTGATCCCCGGTGGTCCTGGTCGCACCTGGCCTGCCGAGGACTGCAGCCTCGTTGATCGCGCAGCTCGCGCTCATCGCGCGCGTTGCGGCACGCGCGATGAGCACCGAAAATGCGCAACAGCGGGGCACCCGCCCGGGCTGCGTCAGCGGCGGCTGTAGCTCCTAGCGCCGATACCCGCCAGGTGCAGCGCGACGCAGAGCAACCCGGCGGTGATCAGAACCTCCGCTGTGAGGACGCCGAACCCGAGCCCGGCGAGTTGGAAGATCAACGCGAGTCCGAACAGGACTGCGGCCACGATGGCGATCATGGAGGTGCTCCTTTCGGGGAGGCGGCGAATCGTAACCGGTTCTGCCGACGATTGCCGAGTGTGAGCAGGCTGAAAGATGCGTGTCGACCTGCCGTCGGAGCATGCAGGGGCTAACGTGGGAGCCGCATCTTCTCGTCTACAGTAGATGCAGGGCCCGGGGGAAGGGTCGCCCGGTCCCGACGTCGGCACGCGGGCAGCTGGCAAGTTGAGACCGGAGCGGGATGAGTGAGGGCACGGGTGGGATCGGCCGCATGGTGCGCGGGCTCCTCCGGGCCACAGCGGCGCTGCTGTCGATCACCGTCCTCGTGATGACGGGGTACGGCTGGTCGGTCTATCGTGCCGCGTCGGACGGGATCGTCAAGAGCGACGTACTGCGCGGCGCCGTCGTTCGGGGCATCGACGAACCCTTCACAGCGCTGCTCGTCGGCCTGGACAGCCGGACCGACGCACGGGGCGATCCATTGCCGCCCGAGCTGCTCGCTGAGCTGCGCGCCGGTGCGGACGAGGGTCAGCTCCACACGGACACGATCATCCTGCTGCACGTCCCGGCCGGCCCGGACGCACGCGCCGTCGCGATCTCGTTCCCGCGCGACTCCTTCGTGCAGATCGCCGGCCAACGCGGCCAACATAAGATCAACTCAGCATACCGGCGTGGGCAGGCGGACGCCGAGGAGGCGCAGGAGGCGCAGGGTTTCACCGGCGCCGCCCTGGAGCGGCGTACTCGCGAGGCCGCCCGGCGCAGCCTCGTCGCGACCGTCCAGAACCTGGCCGGCGTGACCGTCGACCATTTCGCCGAGATCAACCTGGCCGGCTTCGTCGACGTCACCGACGCCCTCGGCGGCGTGCCGGTCTGTCTCAACGAGGCGGTGCGCGAGCCCCTGTCGGGAATCGACCTGCCCGCGGGCCGTCAGGTCGTCCGGGGCGGGGATGCGCTGGCCTTCGTCCGCCAACGCCACGGCCTCGACGGCGGCGACCTCGACCGGATCGCCCGCCAACAAGCCTTCCTCGCCGGGCTGACCAGCACCGCACTGTCATCGGGGACGTTGTCCGACCCGGTCAGGGTGAACCGTCTTGTGCGAACGGTGAGCCGCTACGTCGTCCTCGACCATGGCTGGGATCTGACGAGCCTGGTCGCACAGCTGAGCCGGATGTCGGGCGGCAACATCACCTTCCAGACCATCCCGACCGGCGACCCGGCGCTGCAGACCCCGGTCGACGGCGTCGCGGTCGAGGTGGACCCGATACAGGTGCGACGGTTCATTCGCGGGGTCATCAACGGTACCCGCGGCACGGACATCGTCGTACCGAGACCGTCGACTCCATCCACGACGGCTGCGCAGCGCGGCCGGGTCGCCCCCTCCCACTCCGCCCGCCCCACCGAAGACCTCCAATCCACCCGGCCCACCCGCCCCACCGAAGCCGCCCAATCCACCCAGCCCACCCGGTCCGCCGAAGCCGCCCAATCCACCCGGTCCACCCGCCCCACCTATCCCGGCCGATCCGCCCCCAGCGCCGACCCCACGAGTACCCCGGCCCCCACGATCACCGCCGGCGGCGTGCCCTGCGTGGACTGACCCCGCCGGCGGGAGCCACCACGCTGCTTCGGTGGGGCTCCGGACAGCGCCGCGAGACACCCGTCCCAGGCCCGGCAGACTGTCGATGTGACGGACAGTTTCCCGCGTCGGCAGGCCCGGACCCGCCGGTTCACCCTCGGCGTCCCGCGGGGCATCACGATCTCCCCGGACGGAGACCGCGTCGTGTTCCTGCGCAGCCGCGGCGGCACCGTCCCGGTCACCTGCCTGTGGACCCTCGATCTCGCGACCGGTGAGGAGCGCCTGGTCGCCGATCCGCACGAGCTGGACCACACCGTCGAGGACCTACCGCCCGAAGAACGCGCCCGCCGCGAGCGCAGCCGCGAGCAGGCCGGCGGGATCGTCGGCTACGCCACCGACCGGCAGGTGAGGATGGCCGCGTTCACGCTGTCCGGGCAGCTCTACGTCACCGGGTTGACGGCCGGGCCGGCGCCGCGACGCCTCGACTCGCCCGGCGCGGTGATCGACCCGCGGCCGGATCCGTCGGGGTCGAGCATCGCCTACGTCAGCGGGGGCGCGCTGCACGTACACACGCTGCTACCCGGCATCACCGAGGTGCTCGCGACCCCGGAGACCGGCACCGTGACCTACGGCCTCGCCGACTTCGTCGCGGCCGAGGAGATGGGCCGGATGCGGGGCTACTGGTGGTCCCCCGACGGGCACGCCCTGATCGTCGCCCGGGTCGACGACGATCCGGTGCGGCGCTGGCACATCGCCGATCCGGCCAACCCGGAGCGGACCCCCACCGTCGTCGCCTACCCCGCAGCCGGCACCCCCAACGCCCGGGTCTCACTCGAGATCATCGGCCTGGACGGCATGCACACACCGGTCCGCTGGGACGCCCGCCGGGACGAGTACCTGGCGCGCGTCGTCTGGGACACCCACGACCTGCTGATCGTGGTGCAGCCCCGGGACCAGCGCGCGCTGCGCACCCTGCGGGTCGACGTCGCGACCGGGGCCACGGCGTTGCTCCATGAGGCGACGGATACGGCCTGGGTGGACATCGTGCCCGGGGTCCCGGCGCACACCGCCGGCGGCGCCCTGGTGACGGTCGCCGATCTCGACGGTGCACGCCGGCTGATGGTCGGTGGTGAGCCGATGACGCCGTCGACGCTGCAGGTCCGCGCGGTGCTCGACGTCGACGACGACACCGTCCTGATCAGCGCGAGCGAGGACCCCACGACGGTCGGCGTGTGGTCCGCCGGGCCCGACGGCCTGGTCTGCCACACCCCGGCGCCTGGAGTGCACTCGGGGCGACTGGCCGGCGGAACGCTGGTCCGCACCCGGCAGAGCCTCGACACCGACGGCACCGCGACCACCGTCCGTCGCGCCGGCGGTTCCGAGCTGACGATCACCTCGCTGGCCGAGCCGCCCGGGCTCGTGCCGCGGGTGCAGTTGGTCGCGGCGGGTGAACTAGGCCTGCGCACCGCGATGCTGCTGCCGTCGTGGCATCGGCCGGGCACGCTGCTGCCCGTGCTCATGGACCCCTACGGCGGGCCGCACGCCCAGCGGGTGCTCGCCGCCCGCGGCACTCATCTGACCAGCCAGTGGTTCGCCGAGCAGGGTTTCGCCGTGGTGGTCGTCGACGGCCGCGGAACCCCTGGTCGCGGGCCGGAGTTCGAGCGGGCGGTGGCGGGCGACCTCGCCGCGCCGGTGCTGGCCGACCAGGTCGACGCACTGCACGCCGTTGCCGCCCGAAACCCCGAGCTGGATCTCACCCGCGTCGGGATCCGCGGCTGGTCCTTCGGCGGCTACCTGGCCGCGCTCGCGGTGCTCCGCCGCCCCGACGTCTTCCACGCCGCGGTCGCGGGCGCGCCCGTCACCGACTGGGCGCTCTACGACACCCATTACACCGAGCGCTACCTCGGCCACCCCGACGAGCAGCCGCAGATATACGCACGCTCGTCGCTGATCGCCGACGCACCCGCGCTGACCCGCCCACTGCTGCTGGTGCACGGCCTCGCCGACGACAACGTCGTGGCCGCGCACACGCTGCGGCTGTCGTCGGCGCTGGTCGCGGCCGGGCGACCGCACAGCGTGCTGCCGCTGTCGGGTGTGACGCACATGACGCCGCAGGAGGTCGTCGCGGAGAACCTGCTGTTGCTCCAGGTGCGGTTCCTCCGCGATGCACTCGGTGTGCCCGCTCCCCCGCAATGAGCCGAGCGTCCGAAGCGGTAGTCATGGGCAAAGGTCGTTTGTGGATCTTCAGGGTTTGCCCTTGATCAACAACGTGTGGCCCCTGAAACGAGCCCGGCCGGCGCTTCGGGTCCCGGAGCGGGTGCCGCCACCCGCCTGTCCACCCGGCCGGTAGGGCTCTGGCAGGCTGAGCATCCGAACCCGACCCAGCAGGAGGACAGCGTGACCCTGACGCGACCCGAGATCGAGCCCATCGACGGGCCACCCCCAGCCGACCTCGTGATCGAGGACATCCAGGCCGGCGACGGGGCCGAGGCCGTGGCGGGACAGAACGTCTCCGTGCATTACGTCGGGGTGGCGCACTCGACCGGTGAGGAGTTCGACGCATCCTGGAACCGCGGGAAGCCGTTCCAGTTCCAGCTCGGCGCCGGACGGGTGATCGGCGGTTGGGACCAGGGCGTGTCCGGGATGAAGGTGGGCGGGCGGCGGCGGCTGGTGATCCCACCGCACCTGGGCTACGGCGACCGCGGTGCCGGCGGTGCGATCAAGCCCGGCGAGACATTGATCTTCGTTGTCGACCTGCTGGGCGTGAACTAGAGCCCGCCCATCGACATGATCACCGAAATCGGGACATGAGGTCCACTCAGCACACGTCATGTCCCAATTTCGACGATCATGAAGCCGGTGGACGGGTGGCGCGATGCGACTGCTGATCATCTCTGACACTCACCTGCCGGTGCGGGCGCGTGACCTGCCCGCGCCGGTGTGGGCGGCGGTCGACGAGGCCGATGTCGTCGTGCACGCCGGCGACTGGATCTCGATCGACCTGCTCGACGCGCTCGAGGCCCGCGCGCACCGGCTGGTCGGCGTGTACGGCAACAACGACGGTCCGCAGCTGCGCGCCCGGCTACCCGAGGTGGCCCGCGTCGAGCTGGACGGGCTACAGCTCGCCGTGGTGCACGAGACCGGCCTGGCGAGCGGGCGCGAGCGACGCTGCGCGCGTGCCTACCCGAACGCTGACGTCCTGGTGTTCGGCCACAGCCACGTTCCCTGGGACACAACGGCCGGGAACGGCCTGCGCTTGCTCAACCCCGGCTCCCCCACCGACCGCCGCACCCAGCCGACGCACACCTGGATGACAGCGGAGATCGTCGACGGCCGACTGGTCGGGCTGGAGCTGCGGCATCTGCCCTGCATCCCGGGGCCGCCGTCCCGCCCGTGATCGTCACTCGGGAACCGGCAGCCGGACTCCGAGCGGCGCCGGGTTCCCGGACGCTGTTCGTCGCCGGTGAGCGCATACATGATCACCGTTAGGGCACGAGAAGCCGGACCCGCTGCGGTCCCGGGTTCCCAAACGTCGATCACCGGCCGAGGATCGACCCATGTCCGGCTCACAACTCGACGACGATCTGGCCGTCCTCGTCCCGGGCCGGAAACACCCGCACGGCGAAGTCACCGCTCACGCACGAACCGTCGGCGAACGCGAACACATGGTTGTGCACCGGGCAGATCACCTTCACGGCGGTTACGGTGACGCCTGACGCGCGTCGATAGAGCCGGGCACTCGCTGGTCACGTCGACGGGGGCACGATCCACTCGACGGGTTGGCCGGTGACCTCGGCGATCAGATCGAAGTCACCGTCGTGGTGGAGCACGGTCAACCCCTCGATCTCGGCAACCGCCGCCACGATGAGATCGGGAACTGCGACGGCCCGGTGCTGACCCTTGGCGATCAAAGCGCGCTGCACCTCGCGGGCGCGGCTCTCGGCCCGAACCGGTAGGACGATGTGATTCAACTGATCGAGCAGGTCTTTCTCGATCCAGGTGGAGTCCGCAGTCGATCGCGCGGAGAAACCCGACCTCGAGCTCGGTCACCAAGCGGATGTTCACGAGGCCGGCGACGATGCGGGGATGAGCACGTCGGCGAAGGCCGGCAAGTGCGGGCGCAGTGCGGAGGTGTCGACCAGCCACCCGGTCGGACTGATCACGACCAGGCTCGGCGCATCACGTCCTGGTCCTGCAGGTCGGCGAGGCTGTCGCCGAGCTCGGTCCACCTGTCCCTCAGTTCTACTTCCCTCCAGCGGTGCTGAGCGACCAGAAGCTCGAGCGCCCGGTGCACGGTCGCCTTGATCGTCGTATCACCGGAGGCGCGCTGCGCCGCGATGAGCAGGTCGTCGTCGACGTCCACAAGCCGCTTGGTCATCAGGCCCCCTGGATATCCGATTCGTCGGCGAGTATATCGCGGGCTGCCAGAACCGCCAGCAGAGGCCGGGCCGCGCCGCTCGTCACGGAGCGGTGTACCGGACGAACGGTCCAGCAGTTGCGGCCAAGATCGCTCGGCATCGGCGAGGCTCCAGGTGAATCCGATTGTCGTCTCATCATCGTGGTGCGCGGCGTTGGCCATGCTTTTGACGATCACCGCGCCGCCGCGCCAGGTAGCGAAGGAGCACGCCGTCCTGTCGCGGATCCGGGACCTCTGTCCCGGCGTCCTCCCCGTCCAGGCGGACTTCGACGCGATCGCCGGAGGGAAACGCGGGGCCACACGGTGCGCGGACGGCCTTGCTCCGTCTGCCGAGTCTCGGACGCCCTTCGCTCGTAGCGGCCCCAGGGGCGCTCACTTGCAACGGCCACGACGGCACCCCTACAAGCCGGACTCGACAGTTCGGCCCAGTCACGGCGGACGGGTCTCCTCACCCGGCTACAGTTCGGCGCGGTCGACCGGAAGAGGAGCAGGGGAGGTGTGCGTGCCCCGCCCTGTTCCCACG
>JBOHEP010000045.1:0-1707 GCA_050701075.1 Pseudonocardia sp.
CCGCCCCCCCGACACAATGATGGCCTTCCTCGAGGCGCTCTGATTATGCCGACCACATCGGCCCGTCCACCCCCGCCGAGCAGCGGCTCCTCACCGAGGTCGGCATAACGCGAGGGTCGGCATAATCCACGTACACCTGCGCGGGGCAGCCACGGGAGGCCAACCCGTCCCGCAGCGTCTGGCGCAGCGCGACGGCGTTCTCGGCGTACCCCCAGCGCGCCGCGACGACCGCCCGCGAATGATCGTCGAGGAACGCGATGAGGATCGTCTTGCGGCCGGCCACCACGGGCCCGTGCAGCGCGTCACCGACCCAGCCGACGTTCGGCGCCTCGGCTTCGAACCGGCCGAAGACCGTCGGCACGGCCCCGTCGGGCCGGGACCGGGTCAACCCGCGGGCGGCGAAGTGGCGCTGCAGCGTGCGTTCCGACGGCGCGACGCCGCCGTGCGCGGCGAGCACGACCGCGACCTGCGCGGCGGTCCGCCCGGGCGCCTCCCGCTTCAGCGCCACCGCGAGCTCGAGCACCTCCGGCGGGGTCTGGGCGGTGAGCCGGCGCGGGGCGGGCACCAGCGCGGTGAACCCGCCGGTCCGATAGCCGCGGATCCACCGGTCCAGGCTCGCCCGGGACACCCGCACCGGGAACCCCGACGGCCCGGGATGGACCCCGGCGGCGATCGCCCGGACCAGCCGGCCGCGCTGCTTGGCCGACAGCGCCGGATCCAGCGCGTCGATGATCAGGCCGTAACGAAACAGCCCCACCTCCCGAGCCCGGACCCGGCGGGCTGCTTCCTGGTCGTGTTCTGCGCTCACGTCGCACTCCTTGAGGTGTCCCGGCCCACCCAATGCGAGCCGTCCGGGCCACCTCACCCGCTCACCCACCAGCCCCCCAGAGGCATCTGGTGTTGCTACCCACTGGCGGACCCCGAACAAGATCAGGGCCGTGCGGGGACAGCAGCCGGCCACCGCAGAGGACGGTGGCCAGCCGCCACGGGGAACACGAACCGCCCAACACCCGGGCGGCCGCCCGGGCCAACGCCCCGACCAACTCCACCACCGCGGCGACCGGTGTCGTCGTCGGCGCGGGCGCGATGAACTCAACCCCCAACTCGGCGGCGAGCACCCCGAGCGCGGCCAGCACCGCCTCGGCGACCGCCACGATCCGGCGCAGCCAACCCCGCACCGTCGCATCGGGCCGACCCAGGGCGGCCGCGATCTTCCGGTGCCCCGTACCACTGACCTTGGCCAGCAACGCTGCCCCGATCACCGTGACCACGTCCGCCCGGCGCAACAGCACGCTCGCAGGCAACAGCACGTGGGTGCGCTGGCAACCGCCGCACCGCGACCGGCGCGGTCGCAGCCGCACCTGACCAGTCTCGCCCCGCAGCGCCCGTTCTCGTGCCCAGCCCCATGGGCCCAGCTGTCCCGGACACCCCAGCGCCGGACATCCCAACTCGCCAGCCAGCAGCGCTGTCTCGACTGCCGCGCGGTCCACGCCTACCGTCATCACCGGGTGCACTCCTATGCACCAAGACGGCCCTTCCGCGTCCGCCAAGACATGCGGAAGGGCCGTCGCCTCCTACCCCTCGGTCGTACTCACCTTGGCGTCGCACACGACCACCAGCAAGAGCCAGCCGATCACACTTCCCCTACCCACCACCATGATCATCTCATGTTGACGCGGTTCTCCTCACGCAACGTGGCGGTCAACA
>JBOHEP010000046.1:0-11542 GCA_050701075.1 Pseudonocardia sp.
CGGTGGCGCGTCCGTGGAGGACGAGGGCCCAGGCGAGGCATCCGAAGGCGGCGGTGGTGGCGATGGTCCGGACGATGTGCCAGGCGACCCAGCGGGTCTCGTGGAAGGCGTCGCGCACGGCCGCCAGGTCTGCGATGCGATCGGGGTCGCCGGCGGCCCTGAGGACGTGGTTGAGCGGCTCGTGGACCGCCATGGTGATGACGAACGCTGCCAGGTAGAGGCCGAACGCCACCGTGACCCAGGGCAGCACCGAGTGGTCGTCGTCGCGCCGGTAGAGGACCGCAGCGACGCCGGTGAACGCCAGCGCGCCCATGAAGGTGAGCATGAACAGGGGGTTGATGATGGCCTGGTCGAGGGCTTGGAAGGCGCCGACGAAGGTGCGGTCATCGGTCGTGCCGAGACCTCCCATGATCGTGTGGGCCCAGTCGCCGAACACGCCGGCCGTGAGCCCCATCGTGACAGTGGCCGGCAGCAGGGTGACGACCTGCCAGGATCGCAGGCTCATCGCGGGCTCCCGGGGTTCGGCTGGTCCGTCGGGGTCCAGACGCCGGTGGCTGCGGTGGCGCGGGCGTAGTCGGCGAAGTCCCGCGCCGGGCGCCCCAGGACTCGCTCGACGACGTCCTGGAACACCGAACCCCTGGTCGAGGGCTGATCCCAGTCGAAGGGAAGCCCGGCCGACCGGGAGCCGATCCGCACCGGGATGTGCCGGCGCGTCAGGCGCTCGACGAGGCGACCCCCGGTCTTGCCGGTCCCGCCCAGGACGAGCCTCGGTCGGTGGTGTGCGGTCTCGGTCATGTCGGTCCCCTCGCCGTGGCGGTCTGGCTTTGGCCACGATCGGCCCGAGAGACGTGGCGAACAACGGCGGACTGCGCAACGATCGTTAACCGAGGGGTTCACGAACGAGCGGAGCGGCGGTCGTAGCGACGGTGGAGCAGCGGGACATCGAGATCTTCCTGACGCTCGCCGACGAGCTGCACTTCGGCCGGGCGGCCGAACGGCTCCACGTGTCCACAGCCCGGGTCAGCCAGACGATCAAGAAGCTGGAACGGCGCATCGGCGCCCCGCTGTTCGAGCGCACCAGCCGCCGAGTGGAGCTGACCCCGATCGGTCGCCGCCTCCGCGACGAGTTGCGGCCCGCCTATCAGCAGATCCAAGACGCCATCGACCGGGCGATGACCGCCGCCCGCGGCGTCCGCGGGACACTGCGGGTCGGGTTCATCGGTGCCGCCACCGGCCGGTTCGTCCTTGAGGTGGCCGAGGCCTTCCGGGCCGAGCACGCCGACTGCGAGGTCTCGCTCCGCGAGAACCAGTTCGGCGGGGGCCTCGGTCCCCTCCGGGGCGGCGAGATCGACATGGTGCTCGCCACGCTGCCCGTCCGCGGCACCCGCCAAGCGGACCTCACCGCCGGGAGCGTGCTGGTCGAGGAGGACCAGCTGCTGGCCGTGTCGGCCCGGCACCCGTTCGCCCGTCGACCGTCGGTGTCATTCGCCGACCTCGCCCGCACCAAGGTCCTTCGCACGCCGCCGGCGATCCCCGACTACTGGGACCAAGCGCTCGTCCCCCCGCACACGCCCGACGGCCGGCCCGTCGAGCGGGGGCCGTCGTTCGACACGGTCCAGGAGATGCTCGCCCTCGTCGGCGCCGGCATGGGCACCTATCCGGTGCCGACCCAGTTCACGAGCTACTACGCCCGCCCCGACGTCGCCTATGTGCCCATTCACGACGCCCCGCCCTACCAACGGCGTTTCCTCTGGCTGTCCGCCACCGAGACCGCCAGGATCCGGGCCTTCGACCGGGCCGCCGCCACCCTGGCCAAAGCCCGCAGGACCTGAACACGTCGAGTGTGCGCGACACGTTATTGGTGTTGCATGTCACCTGCCGGGCCAGGACGCGCACAGACTCGGAGAACCCGATGGCGCCGCCGGTCCCCATGATGGAGAACTTCGTGACTCCGAGGCGGCGTACCGGCCGTCGGCAGCGAAGTGCAGGTCGCCGAACTACACCTCGCTGCCAGGTCGGGCAGGGCTCAGCCCGGCGTAGGCGGGTGGTCCACCAGCTGCGCCAGGTACAGCTGCTCGCCGAGCCGGTCCATCAGCTCGAGGTTGGTCTCGATGTAGTCGATGTGGTGCTCCTCGTCGGCGAGGATCTCCTCGAGGAGGTTCGCCGTGGTGGCGTCGCCCTTCTCCCGACACATGATGACCCCTGGACGCAGCCGCTCGACGACGGCCCGCTCGATGCCCAGGTCGGCCTGGAGCTGCTCGCGCACCGTCTGCCCGATGCGCAGGGTGCCCAGCCGCTGGTAGTTCGGCAGACCCTCCAGGAACAGGATGCGGTCGGTGATCTTCTCCGCGTGCTTCATCTCGTCGATGGACTCGTCGCGGGTGTAGGCCGCGATCTTCGTCAAACCCCAGTTGGCCTGCATCTTGGCATGCAGGAAGTACTGGTTGATCGCCGTGAGCTCACTGGTCAGCTGCTCGTTGAGCAGTTCGATGATCTCAGGGTCGCCACGCATCGTGTCCTCACTTCATCAGTCGCAACAGGGACATGACGGTAGCCGCAGGTAATACGGATGATCCACCCAGGATCACCTTTTCCGAGGTGAGGCGAGGCGGACCTGATCCGAAATCAAGCCGGGGACGGGCGAACGGGACCGCCGGCTGGACGTGTGTCGTGTGGCGCAGCCGGGGACGGAGAAAGTTGATCAGGCGGCGGGTTGCGCGGGTTCGATGGTGACCTTGTGGCCGAGGGTTTCGAGTTGGTGGACGTGGGCTCGTTTGCGGCGTTCGGGATCGACCCGCTTGTCGTAGAAGTCCGAGCCCAGGTCGGTGTAGCGGGCCTCGGGATCCGACAGCAGATGCCAGATGATCACCAAGATGGAACGGGCGACCGCGACGATGGCCTTCTTCTTCCCGCGTCGTCGGGCGATGCGCCGGTAACGTTCCCCGAGGAAGCTGTCGGTGCGCCCGACCGATACCGCGCCACGTTTCGAACCCGTAAGCCTCCAGCAGGTAGAACACCGGCTTCCAGTAGTCCGAGGTGCGGCCCTCAGCACCCTGCTCAGGCACGACCTCCCACGATCAAGGAACAGACGGCGTCAGCGGGCGACCACCACCATCCCAGCCCGGAACGGGCGCCCCTCAAGGGGTACAAGTGCTCAGGCGGAGATCGGCAGACCAGCCAGCTCGGAGGGGCCGTGCGCGGCGGCCAGCAGCGCATCGACGTGATCGAGACAGGTGCCGCAGCCGGTGCCGGCACCGCAGGAATCCTCGATGTCGTCCAGCGTGCGCGCGCCGGCGCCGATGCAGGCGCGCAGTTCGGTGTCGGTGACCGCCGCACAGATGCAGACGTACATCTAGGTACCCCTAACGCCAGGGGAGGCTATGCTCTCACCCGACGGTGCAGCGCGCAAGGCTTGCGGTGGCTCCTAAGCTGCGTCCGTGCCACTGGAGGAGTACCGCCGCAAGCGTGATCCGCGGCGCACCCCGGAGCCGGTCCCCTCCGACGGCCCGAGCGCAGACGTGGCCGACCCCGGGCCGGGTGCCGACAACCGGTTCGTCATCCAGGAGCACCACGCGCGGCGCCTGCACTGGGATGTCCGGTTCGAGCGCGAGGGGGTGCTGGTCTCCTTCGCCGTACCCAAGGGTCTGCCCACCGAGCCGGGCACCGTCCGCCTCGCGGTGCACACCGAGGACCACCCGCTGGAGTACCTGAACTTCTCGGGCGAGATCCCGGCCGGCGAGTACGGCGGCGGCACGATGACGATCTGGGACTCCGGCACCTATGAGACCGACAAGTGGACCGACCGCGAGGTGGCCGTGGTGTTCCACGGCGAGCGGGCGCGGGGCCGGTACGTCTTCATCCGTACCGACCGTGACAAGCGTGACGGCTGGCTGCTCCGACGATCCGACCCACCCGCACCCGACCACGAGCCGCTCCCCCACGACGTCGCACCGATGCTCCCCACCCCCGGCCCGCTCCCCGGCGACGACGGTTGGTGGTGGCAGGTGTGCTTCGGCGGCCGCCGGGTGATCGTCCGCGTCGAGGGCGGCCGGGCCCAGGTCATCGACGCGGACGGTGTCGACCTGACCCCGGATCTCCCCCGGCTGCGCGGCCTCGGCCCCGACCTCGGCGCCACCAAGGTGCTGCTCGACGGCGAGCTGTCGGCCGCGTCCGACCTGTGGATCGGTGATCTGCTGCACCTCGACGGTCGGGACTGCACCGATCTTCCCTACACCGAACGCCGGGTCCTGCTCGACGGTCTGCCGCTGGTCGGGCCGCATTGGCGGGTCGCGCCGGTCTACCCCGACGCCGGGCCGGCGGTCCTGGCCGCGGCCACCGAGCAGGGCCTGCCGGCCGTCGTGGCGAAGCGAGCCCGCTCCCCCTACGTTCCGGGCCGTCGTAGCGAGGACTGGGTGCTCGTCACGACCGGCGTCGAGGACCGGACCGAGACCGCGAAACCCAGGACGGCACCGGAACCCCCACGGGTCGGGCGCGCCCGGCTCACCAACCCGAAGAAGGTGCTCTACCCCCTCACCGGCACGACGAAGTCCGACGTCCTGGGCCACTACCTCGCGGTGGCCGAGGTGATGTTGCCGCACCTGCGCGGCCGTCCGGTCACGATGGTCCGCTGGCCCGACGGGGTGGAGCGCGACTCGTTCTTCGAGAAGGACGTCTCCCGGCACGCGCCGGAGTGGATCCGCACGGCCCGGGTGGGCACCCCCGGCGGGCGATCGGAGAACGCCGACTTCCCGCTGATCGACGACGTCGAGGGGCTCGCCTGGGCGGCGAACCTCGCCGCACTGGAGCTGCACGTCCCGCAGTGGCGGGTCGGACCACGAGGTGGCCAGCACCTACCCGACCTGGTGGTCTTCGACCTCGACCCGGGCGAGGGCACGACCGTGGTGGACTGCGCCCGGGTGGCCAAGCGGGTGGCCGAGCGGCTCGCCGACGACGGCCTGGTCGCGTACCCGCGCACCAGCGGGGGCAAGGGGATGCAGCTCTACCTGCCGGTCGCGGTGTCCCAGCCCGAACGCACCTCGGAGTTCGCCCGTGCGCTGGCCGCGGACCTCGCCCGTGACGATCCGAAGCGGGTCACCGCGGTGATGGCCAAGGCGCGGCGGTGCGGCAAGGTCTTCGTCGACTGGAGTCAGAACAACCCGGCCAAGACCACCATCGCCAGCTATTCGTTGCGCGGCCGAGCCCGACCCACTGTCGCGACGCCGGTCACCTGGGACGAGGTGGCGGCCTGCCGCCGGCCCGAGGATCTGGTGTTCGTCGCAGCCGACCTGCCCGACCGGATCGCCGCCTACGGCGACCTGCTCAGCCCGCTGTTCACCGAGCCGCAACACCTGCCCCGTCGCAGGTGAGTGCCGCGGGTGGCACGCTCGGACGGTGCCGGAGCGTCACCCCTACCTGGACGGCCCGTACCCCCGCGCCTATGCCCACCGCGGCTGGCACATCGGGGAGCTCACCGGCTGGGAGAACACCCTCGCGGCGTTCCACCGGGCCGTCGACGAGGGGTTCGGCTATCTCGAGCTCGACGTGCGCGCGACCGCCGACGGCATCGCGGTCGTCCATCACGACCCCACGCTGGACCGCACCACCACCGGCGCCGGCGAGATCCGTGCGTTGCGGGCGGCCGACCTCAGCACCGTGCTGGGCGCCGGGAGCGAGCCGATCCCGCTCCTCGAGCAGGTGCTCACCGAGCTCCCGGACACCCGGATCACGATCGAGCTGAAGTCCGACGCCGTGGTCAGGCCGGTCCTGGCGGTGCTGGAGCGTACAGCCGTCTGGCACCGTGTCTGCCTCGGCGCGCGCCACGAAGCACGGTTGCGCCGTGCCCGCCGGGAAGCCGGTCCCCGGCTGTTCACCTCCATCGCCATGCGGTCCGCGGTCGCGTTGCGCGGCCGGGCCTGGATGGACGCGCTGCCCGGGCCACTGGCGATGGTGCCGAAACCGCCAGTCCATGGCCGCCTCGCGCAGCTGCCCCGACGGTTCGGGCCGCTCACCGTGGTGGACGCCGGGCTGGTACGCACCGCGCACCGGACGGGACGGGAGGTGCACGTGTGGACCGTCGACGACCCGGCCGAGATGGCGGAGCTGCTCGATCTCGGCGTCGACGGCCTGCTGTCGGACCGTCCTGACCTGCTCCGCGACGTTCTCGCCGACCGTGGCCAGTGGGCTGTGCGTTGATGTTCCCGAACCGACGCGCGCCACTACGCTCCGCCGCATGACCACCGCGGCCCGCCAAGACGTCCCGGCGACCCGCGGGCAGATCGCCGCCTGGGGATTCTGGGACTGGGGATCGTCGGCCTTCCACGCCGTGGTTCTGACCTTCGTCTTCTCCGTCTACCTCACCGACTCGGTCGGCGACGACCTGCCCGGCTCGGTGTCCGCGCAGAGCTGGCTGGGTTATGCGCTGGGTGGCGCCGGGTTGCTCATCGCATTGATCGCCCCGGTGATCGGCCAGCGTGCGGACGACGCCGGGCGCCGCCGGTTCTCGGTCGGGGTGTGGACGGCGATGACCGTCGCGGCGATGGCGGGGCTCTTCTTCGTCCGTGACGACTACACCTTCCTGTGGCTCGGGCTGGTGCTCCTGGGCCTGGGATCGATCTTCGCCGAGCTGGCGCAGGTGTCGTACAACGCGTTGCTGCGCCAGGTCTCCACGCCGGCGACCATCGGCCGGGTCTCCGGGTTCGGCTGGTCGATGGGGTACTTCGGCGGCATCATCGCGCTGCTGGCGGTGTATCTGGGTCTGATCGTCGGCGACGGCGGCCTGCTCGGGGTGAGCACGGAGGACGGCTTCAACATCCGGCTGGTCGCGCTGGTGGCCGCGGTGTGGTTCGCGGTGTTCGCGGTGCCGATGCTGGTGCTGATCCCGGAGGCGCCGCCGGCGCAGCGACGCGCGCGCCTCGGCGTCGCCGAGTCCTACCGCAAGCTCGTCGATGACCTGCGCAGCCTCTACCGCGCCAACCCGCACACCGTCTACTTCCTCGGGGCCAGTGCGATCTTCCGCGACGGCCTCGCGGCGATCTTCACCTTCGGCGCGGTGCTCGCGGTGAGCGTCTACCAGATCGACCCGGCCGACGTGCTCATCTTCGGCATCGCGGCCAACCTCGGCGCGGGGATCGGCGCGGTCGTCGCCGGGCGGATCGACGACCGGGTGGGGCCCAAGGCGGTCGTCGTCTGGTCGCTGGTCGGGATGCTGGTCAGTGGCGCGATCCTGCTGTTCGTGTCAGGGCCGACCGCGTTCTGGATCTTCGGACTCGTGTTGACGCTGTTCGTCGGCCCGGCGCAGGCGTCATCGCGGACCTACCTGGCGCTGCTCACCCCGCCCGGGCAGGAGGGCCAGATGTTCGGCCTCTACGCCACCACCGGGCGCGCGGTGTCCTTCCTCGCACCCACGCTCGTGGGCGTGTTCACCTACGCCTTCGCCTCGAACCGGGCCGGAATGATCGGGATCCTGCTCGTCATCGGGGTCGGGCTCGCGGCGCTGCTGCCGGTGCGCGCGCCGGAGCGGGCCGACGCGCCGGTCTGACCCGTTTCGGAGGCTACTCGTCGGGGCGGATCGCGGTCAGGATCTCGCCGAGGGTGCTGGTGATCGTGACGAGGGTGCTCCTGATGTCGGTCAGGTCCCGACCGTGCTCGGACAGTGTCTCGGTGTGAGCGCCGACCGTCGCCCTGATGTCGAGGACGGTGTCGCTGATCGCGGTGATGTCTTCCTCGGCGCGCACAAGGCGTTCAGTGGCGACCATCGGGGAAGCCTACAGTCGCCGCTCGGTCTCAGTTGGGGGCCCGCCTGATCCTGGCTTGATCAGGTCCTACATCGGGCCGGCGGAGCTCTCAGACGCGGTGCTTGGCAATGACCTCGGCGCTGAGCTCCTGAGCGCGTCGGGCTCGGTCGGGCTGGGCGAGGCTGGTGGCGACGTAGAGGGCGTCGAGAACAGCAGTGTGGACGAGGCGGCTGGTCATGGCTTCGACGCGGTAGTTCGTCTCGCGGGATCCCGCGATGAGAACAACGTCGGTGATCTTGGTCAGTGATGAGCGGGAGAAGCTGGTGACGGCGATCGTCGCGGCGCCGGCGGCGCGTGCGGCGGTGACGGCGGCGAGGGTTTCGCGGGTCTGCCCGGTATGACTGATGGCGAGGCAGACGTCGTCGGGACGGAGCAGCCTGGCGGCAACGTGCTGGACATGCACGTCCGAGGGCGCCTCGGTGAGCAGTCCGGTGGTTCGGAACCGGTAGGCGGCGTCCGCGGCAAGCGGCGCGGAGGTGCCGACGCCGACGAACAGGACCTGTGCGGCGTTGGTGAGCAGCTCGACCGAGTGGCCGAACGCGTCGCCGGTGACGGCATCGGCGGCGTCGGCCATGGCGTCGGCGCTGGCACGCAGGACCTTGCGCAGCACGACAGCGGGCGCGTCATCGGGTTCGACGTCGGCCTGAAGGTCGCTACGGCCGGGAGCGGACTCGGCGGCGAGGCGCAACTTGAGGTCCTGGAAGCCGCGCAGGCCCAGTTCCTGGCAGAAGCGCCATCGCGGCGGCGGGGTTCCTCGTCCAGATCGACTGCCCGGATCTGGCCATGGGCCGCCACGCCCAGTACGCCGACATCACGGTGGAGGAGTTCCGCAAGAAGATCGTCGTGCACGTCGAGGCGCTCAACACAGCGGTGCGCAACATCGACCCTGACCGGCTACGGCTGCACCTGTGCTGGGGCAACTACGAGGGCCCGCACAACCACGACGTCGACCTCGCCGACATCATCGACATCGTCCTGGCAGCCCGGCCACGAGGGATCGTCGTGGAGGCCGCGAACCCGTGCCACGGTCACGAGTGGCAGGTGTTCTCCGACATCACCCTGCCCGAGGACAAGATCCTCATCCCCGGAGTGATCGACACCTCCAGCAACTACATCGAGCACCCCGACCTGGTCGCGCAGCGCATCGTCCGCTACGCCGAGCTCGTCGGCGTGGAGCGACTCATCGCGGGCACCGACTGCGGCTTCGCCACGTTCGCCTCGTTCCTGCCCGTCTCACCCAGGATCGCCTGGGCCAAGCTCGCCGCCCTGGTCGAGGGGGCCGAGCGTGCCTCGGCCCGGCTGCGCCGCCCGGCCTCCGTCGCCTCCTGAGACCGACCCTCTGCTCGCCTCCCAGCCTGCTGCGGCCCGCAACCTGTGCGGCTCCGGTGGTGCGTGCGGGACCAACACTCATGGATCATCGGCTGAGAACCCGGAACCGCACACAGCACGGCTGACGGTTCCTCAACATCGATCAAGCGCTCATCTGCGGCGCTGCACGTGCCACATCGATAAGGCGAGGACCCCTGGATGCGCGTTCTGTTCGTCGGAGACGTCGTCGGAGAAGAAGCCGTGGCATGGCCGGCCGGGCGACTGCCCCGGCTGCGCCAGTACCACGAACTGAACTGGATCGTGGTCAACGCCGAGAACGCCGCGGTCACCGGCCCCTCCCCGATGGACGGCTTCGGCATGACCGAGCACACCGTCGAGCTGCTCCTCGGAGCCGGAGTGGACGCGATCACCGGCGGCAACCACTCCTGGGACGGCCCGGATGCGGACCGACTGCTGGCCCACCCGCAGATCGTGAGGCCGGCGAACGTTGCGGAGTCCGTCGGACAAGGAGTGCTCACTCTCAAGCACGGTGTCGACGCGCTCACCGTGGTCAACCTGCTCAGCCCCAGCGCAGCGCTGCTCGGAATGCGCGCGCCTGCCCGGGCGCCGATCTGGCCCTCCTGGCAGCACCTTCTCGAGCACGACGAGCCGTCCGGCACGATCCTCATCGACGTGCACGGCGAGTCCCCGTGGGAGAAGGCATCCTTCGCCGCCGCCATCGACGGCCAGGCCGCCGCTGTACTGGGTACCCACACCCACGACCCCACCCTGCGCGGACACATCCTGCCCGGCGGCACCGGCTACGTCACTGAGGTCGGGATGACCGGGCGACTCGGGCATACAGGTGGTGGTTTCGACCCCGCTCACTTCGCCGCACTGCTGCGCGGCGAGGACATCACCGCGTTACCGCCCTACCGGCTCGCCACCGGTGCGTTTGCCCTCGGCGCCGTAGTCATCACCACCGATCCCGACCGACCGAACACCGTCACCGCTATTGACCGCGTTTCCTGACATCGCCACCTCGAACTCCCGAACTGCGTCAGCGAAGGCCGAAACAAGTTCCGGCTACTTGCGGGCCCGGCAGTAGATGACACCGAACTCGACCGAGTTGATGCCGTTGCTCGCCATCCACTGCAGGTTGGAGTTGTGAACTCGTTGGAGGGCGTCATCAGTCAGCTCCATCGCGAGCCGGCGAATACCGGTTCCCATCACGATCCGCCACCAGTCCGCCGACGAGGTGAACGGCAGCGTCGTCACTTCGTGCTCGACAGCGACATCCGACACATTCGCGGCCCGAAAGTATTCAGCCAGCTGATCAATATCTTGGGTCCGCCGCAACGGCACATCAACATCCAATGCCGAATTCTCACGCCGTGCCGCGTCGACGAACTGTTGGTACATGGGAGAGAAGAACTCCGGCCCCAGCGTGGTGATCCCGAGCCGGCCACCCGGTCGCAGACAGCACCACTTGTCCGCGATCGAGGCGACGATGTCCTGGGCGAAGAACAACCCGAAGACACACGTCGCCGCGGCGAAACTCCCGTCGTCGAACCGCAGCCGGTCCATGCTGCCCACCTCGAACGCCGCTGTGGTCACCTGTTGCTCCTGCGCGTGTCGCCTGGCGATCTCGGTCATTTCTTCGGCGATGTCCACCCCGACCACCCATCCGGCCGGCCCGACCACCCCGGCCGCGGCCAACGCTGCGGGGCCGGGACCGCAGGCGACGTCGAGGACGTGGTCGCCCTCGGCGAGCTCGAGACGGTCGACGGTCTCCTGGGCGCTGTAGCGCCAGAACTCCGCCGAGGTGCGGTCGTAGTCCTGCGCCGCGGCGTTGTAGGTCATCCGTGGGTCGTAGTCGGCAAGCTCTTCGGTCAGGTGGGAGGTGCTGCGGCAGGCGGCCGAGTCCGTCTCCGATGGCGGGGTCGAGGTGCTCACCGGCGCCGCCGCCCCGGGCTTGCCTGGGGGCGCAGGCGGGCACCACACTGCGCCTGGCCATCGAACGAGGACACGCGTGGCGGTGGTGGCGAGGCATGTCACTACAGCGGGGTAACAAGGAATCGGCAGGGGTGTGAACAACGCTGAACTACTGGGTGATGCATGTCACAGTCAGCGGACACGTCACAGTGACGTGTGCAAGGGCGACGAATAGGGGACACTCTCGTGTCAGGGCGTCCAACAGCTGGTGTCGGTCGCGTTCGACGACACCCGATCGGTTGGCGTCCCGGCAACGGGAACAGACAGCTGCCCCGTAAACGTTACACCTGGTGGTACTGGGCCGAAGGATCCCCCTTCGCGCCCCGTGAACGGGAGGATTCGCATGGCCGACCGCGTGCTCCGTGGCAGCCGGCTCGGGGCTGTCAGCTACGAGACCGATCGCAACCACGACCTGGCGCCGCGGCAGTCGATGCGCTACGCGTGTC
>JBOHEP010000047.1:0-5689 GCA_050701075.1 Pseudonocardia sp.
GTACCGGGAATGCGCCCCGCCGTGTTAGCTCCCGCCGCGGACCTCATGCCGCTTGGGTGTCAACGCCGGGCACGATCCGGAACACCCCGTCACCCTCATCGACCAGCCGGCCGACACCGACCAGGCGCAGCAGTTCCTTCCGGAACCACCCGCGCGAGCGCAGCCCGGACGACACCAGGTCCGAGAAGTCCGGCACCCGCACCGTGTCCCGGCCGGCGTGCTCGATCTCGCCCAACCGGTCCGCCACCGCCCGCCGGGCCACCTCCGGCGACACCTCCGACCGGGCCGGGCCGAACTCGACATCGGCCCCGACCGACTCCAGCTCGTCATCAATCGACCCGGTCACCTTCGGGTCCGGGTCCGGCGTGCTCACACCCATGTCCTCCTCCGTCACGTGCCCCACGCCCTGGTCGTCGTCCACCTGGTCGATCTCATCGGGCACCACAGCCAGCGACCGGCCGGCGCCCGGCAGCGCCGCCGCCTTCGTCCGCTCGACCAGCTCGACCGGCGGCACCATGTCCCGCCACACATCGCCCAGCGCAGCGATAGTGACCTGCGACAGCGGCGTCATCCGCGGGCCGAACTCCCCCGCCACCCGGGCCATCACCACGCCGGGCGCGTCGCCGTCCACGTCGTACGTGCGCAGCGGAGTGGCCGCCTGCGCCACTGCGATGCCCGTCCCTGCGATGTAGACACAGCCCGGTTGCCGGTCACCCCAGCGCCGCGGGTCCGCGCCCGCGTCCTGGACCGCCTCCGGCAGCATGCACACCGGGTCATCGGCACCCATCCCATAGCAACTGGTGCTGCCCAGCTGCGCCCGGGCCGTTGTCGGCATTTCGTCGTGCGACGGCCTCTGAAGCGACACCTTCACCGCGATGCCGGCCGATCGAGCAGCTTTCACCACGTTCTTGAACTCGTCGCCCAACTCCTCCAGCAGTATTCCCGCCTCTTCGAGCTGGACCACCAGGAACGTCAGCCCGCAACCGGGAACCCACGCAGTCAGATCACGCGCACCCAAATAGTCCGTGTGCGCCTTAATCACGACCATCAGTCGTTTCATGAATCGTTTAGCCAGCGGCTCCGAGGTGATGAAACCCGCTAGACCCCGGGCCGCGGCGCCGAACGTCTGAATACCCTTCACCGTGTCCACCACGATGATGCCCACCTCACGGCGGGTCATCAGCTCGCACACCTCGACTTTGCTACCCGACGACTTACCGGCGCCGGTCGTGCCCTGAATAAGCTCATGCTTCGCACCGGACTTATCCGCGACCGTCTTACTCATCACCGCGCCGGTTTCATACACACCCATCGGGATCAGGTCGAACACAGTTCCGCCGACCGCCGAAGGCCCCGGCCACGGTGTTGCAGTCGCCAGCACATCGCGCACCGTGAACGAGAACTCACCGCGGCCGGCGTTATTCGGGTCCTCCGTGAACCGCACCCCACCACGCGGGACCTCCAGCGCGGCCGCCAGCTGGCCAGCCCGCTTCTGTGCGTCATCCACGGTGTGCTGACCACTCGCCAGCTCCAGCGCACCCGACACCCGGTTACCGTCCACGTGGTTCGGGTGCAGCTCCGTGCCGCGCATCCCCACCGACGCCATCAGCGCCCGGCCGGCCTTCCGCGGCGTGGTCAGATCGTCCTCCTCATCGCGCCGTGAAGACGCCGGACGGTGCAGGGCCAGGCGCAGATTCCAGGACACCGCCCCCACAGCGCCCAGGAAGCCCCACAGGTCCAGCACCGGCCGCTCCAGCGGACCGACCACGGTCGCAGCGAGCAGCCACAGGCCCGCCACCGCGACCGTGCCAGCCACATGCGCCCGGCCAGCCGGGCCGACCTGACGCGCCCGGGCCACCGTCCAGGCCAGCCACGCCAGGCCACCCACCACCGGCGTCATCGCCGAGGTGATCCACGGCAACGCGGGACCGGAACCCCACGCAGCGTGAGCGCCGGCCCCGGCCGCCAGCACCAACAGCAGCAGGACCCACGGCACCAGGTGGCGCAGCAACCCCGCGACCCATGCCGCCGTCACCTCCGACTCATCCGGCAGATGAGTCATAGACAGCCGAGACCTAGCCATTCCTCTCACCACCTCCCAATTAGGCGTTCGGGTCGAATTTCCGCTTGTTCTGGCGCGTCCGGGCAGCGTCGATCTCCGGGGCGAACGTCTTCACGAACTGCCGCCACGTCTTCACCGCTTGACCGCCGCTGTACTTGGCCGCCTCCGCCGCACGGCGCAGATTGTCCGCCACCAGCTTCGCCCGCACCCGCGAGTTCACCGAGCTCAACGCACCAGTACGCCGCTCACCATCCGAGCCCGCCACCGGCAACGTCGCCAAATTCTCCTGCAAAATCTGCGCCGCCCACTCCAGCTCGATATACAGATCCCGATACAGGTCCCGTACCTTCTTTAGGTACTTCTCCAGCTCGGTTGCCGTGTTCAGTGGGCTATCCAACTCGTCAATGCGTTTCATGACCGCACCGTTCCCTTACTGTCCTCATACCGCACCGACACCACCTCACCGGCCACCACGCCGGAGACATTCGGGTCATCCGCATCCGGCGACCCACTCATCAACAAGTGCAATTCCGCGATCCGGTCCACCGTGAGACCGGCCAGCGCCAGCGCCCGCGGCCCCACCGTGCGGATCACCCACCGCGCCGCCAACAGCAGCCACCGGGCCACCAGCAGCACCAGGACGCCCAGCCACAGCCCGGCCAGCGCCGTCCACCGGCGGCAGCCGTAGCGACCCACCGGGGCCGTCACGACACACCCCGACGCCGGCGGCGGGCGCTGCGCCGGGGGCCGCCGAGCCCGTCGACGTGGACCGTGCCCCGGGCCAGCGACCGCAACACGCCGCGGAGCTGGAGCAGCCACAACCGCACCAGCGCCAGCACCCACAGTGCGCACACCAAGACCACCCCGGCGAACCAAACCGACCCCGTACCCAGCACCAGGCCCGCCGCGGTCATCAGCAGCACCGGCAGCGCGAGCAACTTCACCAGCGACCACGCCGCCCGAACCGGCAGCGTCAGCAACCCCAGCGCGGTGCCCATCAGCACTCACCCCGGGCGATCTGCGCGGCCAGCTCGTCCAGCTCGGTGTGCAGCTGCCCCAACGTGGCCGCTAGGCCCGCATACGCGGCCGCCGACCGCTTGGCCTCCGCCTCCACCATCGCGGCCAACTCGTCAGCCATCCGGGCATACGTGCCCACCAGGTCCGCCACCGTCTCCGCCTGCTCCGCCGGCGGCCGGCCGGGGCCGTCGTCGCCGCGGATCTCGTCGAACGTCCCGGCATCAACCGCCGTCAGGAACCGCACCAGACGCAGGTCAGGAGCCGGGCGAGACGGATCTGTCGTCGTCATGACCGGCCCCCCTTCACCGGCGGGTCAAACAGCAACCCCTTCGCCACCGCCACCGACCTGCACACCTTCTGGCGACGGGTCGGGCGATAACCGCACGCCGCGCACTCATCACCCGAGCAGTCGTGCTCCCGCAAAACCTCCTCGATCAGTGCCGCCACCGCCGACCGCGACCGCAGGTCCAGCAACCGGGGGTCCAGTGCTCCGATCTGCTTCGTCATCACAACCGCCCCCGCTCCTGGAGCCGGGCCGCGTCGCGCTCGATCTCCCCAGCGCGGCGCGACACGATCCGCCGGGCATCCGACCGGGCATCCCTCAACACCTGATGCCGCTCACCGCCCGACAGCCGGGCCAGCTCCCGGTCAACCGCTGCGAAGTCGTCCTCCGCTCCGCGAGTCGTGCCGGCCGCCTCAGCGCCGGCCAGCAAGAACGCCACCCGGGCGCGCGGGGTGTCGGGTATCCGGGCCTCGACATATCCCCCACCGTCCGGGTTCAGCCGGGCCGACGTGACCCGCCCACCCACATACCGAGCGGCCGCCATGTGCCCCGCCTCATGCCGGGCCGCCTCACGCCGGGCCGACTTGACCACCGGGCCGGCATGCGCGTGCCCCGTCGCCGTGCGCATCGACCGGGTAGCCACGAACAGCACCACGGCGGCCACCAGCAACGCCGCGCCCGCCTTGCCGTCCTGCAGCGCCGTCAGGGCCGTCAGAAGCCCCGCCGCCACAAACACCTTCCTCATCGCTCACCCCCAGCGATCACACGCAGCTGCGTGAGCGCCCGGTGTTGCAGCGCCTTGACTGCGGACTCCGAGCGACCCACGGCCGCCGCGACCTGGAGCACCGACAGCCCGTCCCCGAACCGCAGCCGGATCACGTCGCGCTGAGCGGCCGGGAGGGCCGCCACCCGCCGGCGCAGCTCCGCCGCGACCAGCCGGGCCAACACGACCCGCTCCACACCAGGTGACGCGGGTGTGAATGCCGCCCCGGCCGCGGCCACGGTCTCTACGTCCGCCACCAGGGCCTCCCGCTGCGCCCGGTGCGACTTCGCGTGATCGCGCACCAGGTTCCGGGCGATCGTGACGAACCACGCCCCCACGTCCCGGCCCTGATTGCGAACCGGCCCGATCGACCGCCAGGCCCTCGCAAAGGTCTCGCTGGTCAAGTCCTCCGCCAGGCCGTGATCCCGCACCCGCCGACGCACATACCCAGCCACCACCGGCGCATACCGACACCACAACTGGCCGAACGCATCCCGGTCGCCACGCTGAGCAGCCGCCACCAGGTCCCAACTCGACACGGTCACCGCAGCCGGCGCCGCCATCACCGCTCACCACCAGCAGCCGAGCGCAGCCGAGGACGCACCGTGTAGGCGTAGGACCGATCCACCGTCACACCGCGCTCAGCCAGCCAAGCCAGCGCCGCCGGCACGTCTCGCCGACCGATCGCATCGAACGCCGCCCGGATCGCGTCGGCCTTCGTGCCCACCGTCAACGCCAGCGGCGCCCGGGCCGCCTCCAAACCCACCACCGGGGCCGAATACTCGCCGCCACCGTCAGGGCCACCGCGGGGAGGCCCGTCCGGTGGGTCGTCGTCCGGAAGCCGGGAGGACTCCGCCTGCACCAGCTCGCCCACCGCGACGCCGCCAGCCCGGTCCTGCTCCAGCTGCTCCAGCGACACCCGGCCGCGCACCACACGCAGCGCCGTCCGCGCGTCCGGGATGTCCTCCAACACCGCCGTGCGCCAGGCCCGGCCGGTCTCATCGGGCGCGAGCAGCCACCGCAGCGGCCGGTACCGGGCCGCCACCCCCTGAATCGCCCCCAGCTCCCGCAGCTGGTCACGGCGCAACGCCCTCAACGTCGCGTCCCACAGCACCGCCGCGCTGATGCTCATGCCCGCGTAGAACAGCGCCGCTATCTCAGTGGGCGCCGCGTGGGCATTGAACCCGGCAGCGGCCAACGCATATGCGCAAGTGAGCAACCGCGGCCAGATCGCCGAGTCCCCCGCCAGGATCGCCCGCATCGCCAGCACCGCCGCGTACAACGCGGCCCCGTCCAACGCGACCGGGACCAGATACTCCCAGCCGCCTGTCAGCCCCAGCTCACGCCGGGCGAACCCGACCAGCCCATGCCAGGACGCCGCCGCCGGCGCACCAACCACCGCCACCAACGCGACAGCGCCGACAACCCAAAGGCCAACCCTCTGAGCTACCGACGCTGCCGACTCCCCCGCAGGCCCCCTGACCTGCGCCGTACCGTGCTCCATGTCGCTCCTCCGCTCTCATCGGAAGGGGTGACGCGGGGCCCGGTGTGTCAGCACCAGGCC
>JBOHEP010000048.1:0-1886 GCA_050701075.1 Pseudonocardia sp.
CGGCGTCGGCCGCGGTGCGTCGGGCACCGCTGCGCACCCCGGCCTCCACCACCAGCACACCAGCACCCATCCCGGCAATCAACCGGTTGCGCACCAGGAACCGGTGCCGACCCGGAACGCACCCCGGTGGGTACTCGCTCACCACCAGCCCGCTCCCGGCGATCCGCACCAACAGCGCGTCATGCGCCGCCGGATAGGCCCGGTCGACCCCACAGGCGAGCACCGCGACGGTAGGGCCCTCGGCGGCCAACGCCCCGCGGTGTGCCGCCCCATCGATCCCGATCGCCGCACCGGACACAACGGTGACGCCGTGGTCAGCCAGCCCGGCAGCCACCTCACCCGCAATGTGCACGCCATAGGCGGTGGCGGCCCGGGCACCCACGACCGCGACGGCCCGCGCACACATATCGGCCAGCCGACCCGGGCCCCGCACCCACAGTGCCAGCGGGGGTGCGAGCTTGGGGACACCGCTCAGCGCGAACGCCGCGAAAGACCAATGCGGCCAGTCCTCGTCCTCGGGGGTCAGCAGCCGGGCACCGACCGCAGCGGCCGCGGCGAGGTCGACTCCCGCGCGGTCGACCCGACTGCGAGCGGCGGTCTCACCCGCGACCGTCTCGGGTACCTGACCGCAGCGCACCCGCGCCGCCGCGGCGACCGGACCCACCTGCTCCACGAAGCGGCCCAGCCCCGGGGCCGGAGGCTCAGCGACCCGGGACAGGTATGCCCGGGCAAGCAGCACCTCCTCGGCCGGCACCGCGGCCGTGCTGCTGCTCACGCCGCCCTCCGGTCCCGGAAGTACAAGGCGTTCTCAACCATGTCGCGGTCGGGCCGGTCGAGCCCGGCAAGATCGGCAAGGGTCCATGCGACCCGCAGCGCGCGGTCTGCGCCGCGGGCGGTGAGCTCCCCGGCCCGCAGGCCCGCGTCCAGCGGCCGAGTGGCTGCCCGGGGCAGCGCGAACCGGGTACGCAGCACCGGCCCCGGCGCCTCACCGTTGGTGCGCCACCCGTGCTCGGCCCAGCGTCGCGCCGCGGCCGCCCGGGCGGCGAGCACCCGTGACCGCACGGTGGCCGTGTTCTCGGTGTGCTCGGCGGCACCGGAGAGGGCGGTGACGGGGAACATCCGGGCCCGCAGGTCGACCCGGTCCAGCAGCGGGCCCGACAGCCGTCCCAGGTACCGACGACGGACCGCCGACGGGCAGACACAGTCGCGGTCGTGCGCCGGCGCGCACGGGCACGGATTGGCGGCAAGCACCAGCTGAAACCGCGCCGGGTAGCACACCGTGCCCTCCGACCGGGCCAACCGGACCTCGCCGTCCTCCAGCGGGGTGCGCAGCGCTTCCAGCGACCGTGGCCCGAACTCAGCGACCTCGTCGAGAAACAGCACTCCCCGGTGCGCCCGGCTCACCGCACCGGGCTTGGCCAGCCCCGAGCCACCACCGACCAGTGCAGCCACCGAGCTGGTGTGGTGCGGCGCGACGAACGGGGGCACAGCGACCAGCGGCGTCTCCGGGGCGAGCAAGCCAGCCACTGAGTGCACAGCGGTCACCTCAAGCGCTTCCTCTTCGGTGAGCGCCGGCAGCAGCCCAACCATCCGTTGGGCAAGCATGGTCTTGCCCGTTCCCGGTGGTCCAGTCAGCAGCAGATGGTGACCGCCCGCGGCGGCGACCTCCACCGCCCAACGGGCCTCACCCTGCTTCAGCACGTCGGCGAGGTCAGGGACGGCCACCCGCGGCGCCGGCCGCGGCGGACCAGCGCAGGCCAGCCGCACGGCCGGATCTCGCAACCAGCTGAGCACCTCCTTCAGACAGGCAGCGCCGTGCACCCGCACCCCATCCACCAGCCCCGCCTCGGCAAGCGAGGCGATCGGCACCACCACCTGGCTAATAC
>JBOHEP010000049.1:0-5829 GCA_050701075.1 Pseudonocardia sp.
TACTCCTGCGGCGGCGTGGTCACCGACGCGTCCGGGCGCACCGTCGTGCCCGGTCTGTACGCCGCCGGGGAGGTGGCCCGCACCGGTTTGCACGGAGCGAACCGGTTGGCGTCGAACAGCCTGCTCGAGGGACTGGTCGTCGGGACCCGTGCGGCCCGCGCGGTGGCTGCCGACCTGGCCGCATCGCGCCGGTCACCGGCCGCGGTGCGGACCATCGCGCCCGCCGTGGCGGTCGTCGACCGGGCTGTCGACCGGGCCGTCGGCCGGACCGTCGACCGGGCCGTCGACCGGGCCGTCGGCCGGGCAGCCGGCCTGGCCGTCGGCCTGGCCGTCGGCCTGACCACGCTGCGCCGATCCCCCGCTGCCGCGCGGCCCGCCGCACCCACCGTGGCGGTCGCCGACCGGGCGACGGTGCAGCGCGCGATGAGCAGGGGTGCCGGGATCGGCCGCGACGCCGCGGGGCTCGCCGCCGCCTCCGATGCCATCGAGGCGGTGACGTCGTCCGCAGTGCCGAGCGGGCGGGCGGGGGTGGAGGACGCCGCGCTCACCCTGGTGGCGCAGGCCGTGCTCGCCGCCGCCGGCACCCGCACCGAGAGCCGCGGCTCTCACGTGCGCACCGACTTTCCCTTTCGCGACGACAGGTGGCAGCGCGTGAGCCTGCTGATCACCCTCGACGCGTCCGGCCGCCCGGTCGTCGGTGTGGAGCCGGCCGTCGCGGGTGCGGCATGACGGGTCTCGACCTCGACGACCTGTGCCGCGTCGTCGACATCGCATTGGCCGAGGACCTGCGCTACGGCCCGGACGCCACCACCGCGGCGACCGTGCCCGTGAGCGCGGTCGCCGTCGGGTCGTTCGCGGCGCGCAAGCCGGGTGTGCTCGCCGGGCTACCGGCCGTTCGCGCGGTCCTCGACCGTGTACTCGGGAACGGCGATGTGCTCGGGGACGGCGATGTGCTCTGGAAGGGCGATGTGCTCGGGAAGGGCGGTCTGAGTGAGGGTGGCTACGAGGTCCTCGATATGCGTGCCGATGGCGACCGGGTCGGGCCAGGAGATGCGGCGCTCACCGTCCGCGCGCCCGTGCGCGGTCTGCTCACCGCCGAGCGCACGGCGTTGAACCTGCTCTGTCACCTCTCCGGCGTCGCCACCGCCACCGCTGCGTGGGTGGATGCCGTCGCCGGCACCCGGGCGCGGATCCGCGACACCCGCAAGACGCTGCCGGGACTGCGGTTGCTGGAGAAGTACGCGGTGCGCTGCGGGGGTGGGGCGAACCACCGCCTCGGGCTCGGCGACGCCGTACTGATCAAGGACAACCACGTGGCTGCGGCAGGATCGGTGGGGGCGGCGTTGCGCGCGGTCCGAGAGCTCGCGCCGGAGCTGCCGTGTGAGGTCGAGGTCGACTCCCTCGCCCAGCTCGACGAGGTGCTGGCCCTGGCCGCGGAGCTGGTGCTGCTCGACAACTTCGACGTCGTCGACACCGCGGAGGCGGTCCGTCGCCGCGACGCCGCCGCCCCGGGTACGGGGCTGGAGTCCTCCGGCGGGCTCGTGATCGCCGACGCCCGCGCCTACGCGGAGACCGGCGTCGACTACATCTCGGTTGGCGCGCTCACCCACTCGGTGACGGCGCTGGACCTGGGGCTGGATCTCTGGCCCCGGTAGTTCCGTCGCGAGCTTCGGTCTCGCGTTGTGGGCGCTTTCCCTGGATCTGGATACGGACGGCCACCTGGCCGCCGGTGTGACGGGTGTGTTGAGTCTCACCGGCGCCATCATCGTAGCCACGTCGATCGCCCATCACGACGATCGATCGGGCTGGACGGTCCTTCCGGTTGGTCCACTTCTCGTCCTCGCGATCTCGTTCTGCGGCATCTGCGTGTCAATGCTGGTCGAACGGGACCACTCAGGGGAGATCAAATGCCGGCGGCCACGGCCCCCGCCATGGCCGGGCTCACCGTGGGACTACTCATCTGGGGTGTCGGCCTTCCGCCCTGGCTTGACTTTTCGCTCGGCATCGTGTCCTGGATCTCCGCTGCCTTCGTGCGCGTACGACTCCCGGACGCCTGGAGCCGCGTGATGCCTGTGACTGCGACCTGTGCCGGCCGCTGGAACAGTGGGGCCACCACCTGTGTGACGAACCGGTTGACCGCGCGGCAAAGGAGAACCGGGCCCGACGGGTCGCGAGCCCTCCGGATGGCCTTGCCTACTCCCGACTACGACTCGGCGCGGGCGATCAGCGCAGAGGGATCCAGCGTGCAGTAGGCTAGGCTCGTGACTGAGCGAGTTGAGTTCGAGGTCGACCGGGGTACCGCTGCGTACCTGCGGGCCTGTGCTCGTCGGCGCGGTGGGTCGATGGCGGACGCGGCTGCGCGTCAGCTCCGTGAGCTTGCGCTGGCCGACTCAGTGGCGCAACACGCCGTTTGGGCAGCGAGTGAGCCATCGTTCTTCGCCGACGCCGAGGCCGAGCGAGAAGCCGCCCGCAGCGCCTGACACGATCTCGCGGGTGCAACGTGGCCAGATCTGGGCATACCGACCGGTGCTACCTCGCCCTGGGCAGTCGCTCCTGCGGTTGATCCTCAGCGCCGAAGGAGTGAACAGGGATCTCGCTGTGCCCGTCGTCATCGGGGCGCAGGTACTCGATCGAGACCCCGGAGGCCTGCTCAGCGTCCATCTCCACGTGCATGGTTGGCTTTCGCTCTTGACGATCGAAGCGGTGCTCCGTTCGCGGCTCGATGAGCACGTGGGAACTGCGACACTCGATGAGATGGCCGACGCCGAGGTCGCCCTAGCCGCCATGCTCGACATGAGGTATAGGTAAGCGTGCAGGCAGGCCCGACGGACTCTCCGCTTCATCGCGGCCAGGTTGTAGAATCTCGCAGTCCGACCGGCTCACGGTGCCACCGACCCGTCCTGGACGACCCAGTCGCTGGGCGACAGCACGGTGCCCGAGCCGCAGCTGGGGTCCAGCGGCGAGTGCGTGGTGTGGGTCCGGGTCGAGCGGTGGTGGTCACGATGGCGCTGTGATGGGCGCGTTGTCGCGGCGGGTGGCGGGCCACACCGGGGCCGGGCCTGATAGCGGTGGTGGGCACGGTGTCGCGAGGTTGTACGTGGCAGGGTCGGGTTCGCGGCCACCGCCAATGTCTTCCCGGCCCGGCCGGACCTTGGATCACTCCGGTTGCTGCACTGATGGCCGTGCCGGATCCACGAGTACGCCGCTGCGGCCGTGCCGTCGCGCCGTTGTCCGAGCCGACGGACACCTACCACGTTGTCGTGGTAACCCGGACAGGTCGAGCTCGTCGACCGTCGCGCCCGCCACGCGCGGCAAGAGCCTTTCCAGGGTCGGGAGGGTTCCCTTACCAGCACAGGCATCCTGTCCTCAGAGACCGGGGCTGCCGAGGGGACGGACATGGGACTTGTCGGCAGGGCGCAGGCAAGACGCCGGTACCGGCGCATGGAACGGCTTCTCGCCGAGCTGGATCGCGTCGATCAGCTGGCCGGAGCTCCTGGGCCAGGTCGCCCGCGACGGAGGCGGCGCCGCTGGATGGTTCGGAGGGGCGAGCTGGGTTACGCGCTGTTCCTGCTGGGGATCATCGCTGTGTTGGCCTGGTTCTCGACGCCGGTGGACACCGGTGACCGCGTCGTCGTCGCGGTGGCGCCTGGCCTTCGGTCGGTGTCGCCCGACGCGTTGCCGAGCCTTCCGCCGTTGCCGCCCGACGCGGTGCCGACCCGCATCCTGCCGCCCGTCACCGGCGTCCCGGCCGGACCGCACTCCTTCCTCGTGGTGACCGCCGACGGGCGGCCGGTCACCTACGACCCGTGCCGCCCCATCCATTACGTCATCAACCCGACAGGCATGCCGAACCGTGGGTTGGAGGTCGTGCGCGAGGCCGTCCGGGAGATCAGCGCCGCGACCGGGTTGGCCTTCGTCGAGGACGGCGTCACGCTGGAGGAAGTCGTCGAGATCCGCGAACCGCTGCAGCCGGAGCGGTACGGCGACCGCTGGGTGCCGGTGCTGATCGGCTGGGTCGACGAGGCGCAGTACCCGCTGGTGTCCGGTGAGATCCTGGGCGTGGGTGGGAGCACGGAGGTCGGCCCGACCGGGGCAGGTTCGGAGCGATATGTCACCGGCGGCGTCGCGCTCGACCGGGAATGGTTCGTGGAGGCGCTGGCCGATCCGAGTGGGTACGGGGCGGCCCGGGCGGTGGTGATGCACGAACTCGGTCACGTGGTCGGGCTCGATCACGTCGCAGATCCGCGCGAGGTGATGGCGGAGTGGGGGACGACCATCACGGAGCTGGGTGCCGGTGACCGGCAGGGGCTCGCCGCCGTCGGCGCCGGTCGCTGCTGGACCGACACGTGATGGTGTCGACGCCCGGACTACCGCGGGGACGGATGTCGAATGCACCTCGCGGGTGTGCTCGCCCACTCGGTGCCGGCGTCGGACCTGGCGCTCCGCCGGCCCGTCCACGCCTGCCCCGTGCCCCCGTAGCCGCTGTACGGCGAGGAACGGATCGCCCCCGCGAGCGGTTAGGCTCCGGGCATGGACCGAGGAGCGAGCTCGGACGTGGATGGCGGTACCCGGATCGGCGGACTGATCCGGGAGCTGCGGACGGTGCACCGCTGGTCGCAGTCCCGGCTCGCGGACCTGCTCTGCCGGCACGCCGAGTGCGCCACCCTGACCCGCGAGGACATCTCCCGGTGGGAGGCCGGCCGTCGCTGCCCGTCCCCGTTCTGGCTGCGACACCTCGCCGCCGTACTCGACGTGCCCCTCGGGTTGATGGAGACCGCCGACGTGAACCGCCGATCGTTCCTGTCCAGCGTCGCCGCAGCCACGATCGCGCCGCTCGTGTCGTCGGACCTGATCCATCACGGGTTCGCCGCAGCACTCGCCGAGCACACAGCGCCCGGCCTTGATCAGTGGGAGGCGCGTACCGAGCGGTACGGCCGCGACTACCTGGCGTTGGGCGCAGCGGACATCCAGCGCCGTCTGGCCGGTGACCTGGTGCTGCTGCAGCAGCACCTGGAGACCCCCGGCGCGTGGGTCGTCGCAGCCAAGCTGATGACGCTGTACGGCAAGACGATCCCCGGCGCCGACGGCTCCAAGGCCATCCAGTGGTATCGGATGGCCGCAGACGCCGCGGATCGCTCCGGCGACGACGACGTCCGCGTGTGGGTGCGCGGGCGGGCCGCGATCGCGCTCGGCTACGAAGGCGCGTCGCTGCCGATCGCGCAGCAGTTCGCCGACGAGGCCCTCGCGATCTCTGATCGGCCGTCGCTGGGCCGGCTGAACGCCACGATGGGCGGCGCCCACACTGCCGTGCTCCGCGGTGACCGCGCTCGCGCTCGCGCGCTGCTCATCGACGGGCAACGCCTCCACGACCGGATCGGGTCCCATGAGCAGACCTCCGACTACGCCGTGCCCGCGTGGCGGATGGGCGTGTTCGCCTCGCTGCTCGCCGCGCGGCTCGGCGACGAGCGCGGCGCCCTCGCTGCGCAGGACGCCGCCGCCACGACCCTGCCGGATACCCTGCCTCGGTTCCGGACCCATCTGGAGCTGCACCGCGGGCTGATGCTCGCCCGGTCCGGCGACGAGGCCGGAGGGCTCGCCTACGCGCAGGCCGCGATGGACCAGCTCCCGCCGGAGAAGCACTCGCTGACGTTGCGGCTGCTCGTCGCCGAGATCCGTGCCGCCGCATAATGGTCTGCGCCGGAAGTGAAGTACATCACTTGAGCTCGGTGCTGGCCACCCTGCCCGGCACGGGTGCCCCGCACGCGCCGTGGCCGTGCTCGATCCACTTCTATGCCGCCGCGGCGGACAGGGCGGTGCGTCGCCGTGACC
>JBOHEP010000050.1:0-18311 GCA_050701075.1 Pseudonocardia sp.
TCACCCCGCCCGGGAAGACCACCCCTGACAACGACCGTGACGGTCGCCGGCGGGCTCATCACGCTGTCCACCCAACAACATCGGTCGAGCGGCACCACCCGACCGACGGGATCTCCGAATACTTACGAACGCAGAACGTCACTATGAACGCGCAAGAATTGCCGACGAGCCCGAATGGTTGAGCTTCTACACTCACGCCGAATTGTCGGCCGACCTCGGTAGATGCCTGCGTGACGCAGGCGAGCACGAGCAGGCGACCCGTCTCATCTCGGAAGCACTGGAGACCTACGAGCCGTGGAGGGTTCGAAGCCGCTGCTTCGTACAGGCCGATCTCGCCGCCACACACGTGGCCAGTGGCGACCACGAGCGCGCCGTGTCGCTGGGTGAGGATGCTGTCGCGACGGCCGCTCAGGTCAATTCGAGCAGGACCCTGGACAGGCTTCGCACCCTGCAGCGGCAGTTCCGACGCTCCGGTGCCGGATCGCCAGTCTTCGATGACCTGGATTTTCGAATCACTAAGTTACTCGCGGGTAGTCTGGAAACTCTTTGAGAGGGTCGGAAATCCGTGCTCGATGAGATCAATTTCGAAGCGGCCCATGTTTACTCGATCCCCATGCGCACGCGGTTTCGTGGCATCACTCGACGCGAGGGACTGCTGTTCGAGGGCCCAGCGGGTTGGGCCGAGTTCTGTCCATTCGATGACTACGATGACGCAGTCTCGGCCTCGTGGCTCGCCACGGCCATCGAACAGTGCACGGTCGGTTGGGTCCCGCCCGTCAGGTCATCAATCCCGATCAACTGCACCGTGCCCGCGGTGGACGCGGCTCGCGCGTGGGAGATCACGGCGCGATCAGGGTGTCGGACCGCCAAGGTGAAGGTGGCGGATCATCCGGAATCGTTGGCCGAAGATCTCGCCCGGGTAGAGGCGGTGCGCGACGCACTCGGCCCAAGTGGTGCGGTACGAGTCGACGCCAATGGCGTCTGGGCCGTTGACACGGCAGTGGCCAACATTCAACAGCTCGACAAAGCTGCTGGCGGTTTGGAGTACGTGGAGCAACCCTGCGCCACGATCGACGAGCTCGCTTCGGTCCGCCGTCGCGTCGACGTGGGTATCGCGGCCGACGAGTCGATCAGACGGGCAGACGACCCGCTGCGAGTGGCTGTCGCGGGCGCGGCCGACGTCGCCGTTATCAAGTGCACGCCGCTCGGAGGAGTTCGGCGAGCGCTGCGCGTGGTTGAGGCGGCGGGACTGCCGTCCGTCGTCTCATCTGCGCTGGAGACGAGTGTCGGCCTCTCCGCCCAGCTCGCGCTGGCCGGCGCCCTCCCCGCTCTGAACTTCGCTTGCGGCCTTGGCACCCTGTCCCTACTCAACGGTGACCTCGTCTCCGGCGAGGCGTCGCTTCGCCCGATCGACGGCCTGCTGCTCGTTCCGGAGGTACCGCCCGCTCCGGATGTCGAGCTACTCAGGGAGTTCAAGGCGGACGATGCGACGACGACGCGGTGGCGCGAACGGCTTGCACGCGTCCGCGTGGAATGGGAACGGCGCTACAACGATTGACCGCGAAGCAACAGCGGACCGCGCCTCATGTCGTGGCGGTCGGACGAATGAGGATGACAGGCTTCGACGCTGTGCGTCCATCCGTCCGCCCGTGACGCGGCAGAGTCACCGACCCTCCCGCGTTGCCACCGGAGCGATCGTGATCTCCGGTCCGTTGACGAGTACGTCATGGTTCGCATGCCGGTGCGTCAGGCCCACCAACTTAACCGTGATACGTACTGGGTGGAGGACGTGGATTGGGGCACTCTTGTCTGGCTGGTGATGGTCACTTGGATGCGGGCGAGCTGAGGTGCTCGCTCTGCGCTGGGCGCACGTCGACCTGGCAGCGGGCATGCTGACCGTTTGCCGCAACTACGTGCGGTTGGGTGGGCGCGGAATCGAGAAGGACACCATGACGCACCAGTTGGATACCGTGACTGTCGAGATCATGGCCGAGCACCGACAGCGATACGAGGAGCTGCGCGGCAGCTGCAGATCGAGCCGAGCGAGCAGGCCTACTTGTTCTCGTACCGGCCGACGCACGACCTGCCGTGCGACCCGAGTGCGGTGACGCACCGCTACTCAAGATGTGCGCCATGCTCGACATCGACGGCCACCTCCACGCACTGCGCCACTACAGCGCCGCGGAGCTCCTCACCGCCGGTGTCGATCTCCGCACCGTCGCCGGCCGCCTTGGCCACGTCGGCGGCGGCGCTTCGGGTCTACGTCGCGTGGGTCGGTGAATCCGATCACCGAGCCGCGGAGATCTTGGGCAGCCGAATCCCTCGACCGCCGCGACCGATGACCACGTAGGTTGGGTTCTGGAGCCGGGTGTGCGCAGAGCACGTGGTCAGTCATGGTTGCGGTCGGGCCGACGAGGCCCAGTTTGGAAGACTGCCCGGAGGGCCACTCCCGCCGACCTATAGCTGCGCCTGACCCCCATGATCATGCGCCGAGTGACCGGCTTCGACCCCGGTTAGTTGCACGCCGGAGCACCGGCTTTGTCCCCACGTACGGGGGCTCGTGCGGCATCCCGTCGACAGTGGCGTAGCCCGACCGCGGGGCGGACCGGGGGCAGCCCTCGACGCACGTCACGCGGAGACGGGCCATCGGACACTGGCCCCGGGCTACACCTTCGACATCAGTCGAACCTCCATTCGATGTAGCCACTCAACTCGTGCGACCTCGTGTCGCACCGACCTGGCGCAGCCCCAGCAGCCCGCAGCGCGGCAGCCCCGGGAGCAACATCCCGTCTACTACCGCTGCCCGAGCCTGATACCGCCTGCCGAGGCTTCCGACCCCAGGTCAGCGGCCCCCATTAACTTGTTGATCTCGGTTGCCGATGAGAACATTCTCATATGTTTCTCATGGCCGCATCATCGTCGGGACGGAACATGGTGGTGCCTGGTCGACCACGGCCCGGCTCCCGATAAATATTGAGGTGGACCCATGGCAGTACCCAGGACGAGGACGTGGACCCGCGTCGTTGCCAGCGCCGGCGCGGTCGGCATCGCGATGACCCTTGGCGTCGGCACGGCCTCCGCTGGCAACTCATCGAGCAACTCCAGCAGCAACTCGTCGAGCAACAGCAGCAGCAACTCGTCGAGCAACTCCAGCAGCAACTCGTCGAGCAACAGTAGTAGCAACTCGTCGAGCAACTCCAGCAGTAACTCGTCGAGCAACTCCTCGATGTGGTTCCACCTTCCGCGATAGACACGGAAGGCGACCATTTGAGGACAATTTCCGTTGCCGCGGGCGTCTGGCAGCAGAGCTGGGCGCCCGCGGCGGCACCTCACTGAGGAGCACAAGTTGAAGTTTCGCCGACGCCGCCCAGTGATCGAGTTCCTATGCGCCCCAGAGGACCTCGGCGTAATCGCCGAGCCGATCCCGGCGAGGACCTCGCTGCCGACCTGGTTGCGCAAGCTTCCCGGCATCGACCCGGCGAACCTCACCGTGACCAACAATGGGCTGACCGTGAAGCGCTGCATGCCCTTCTTCGACGCCATGGCAACCGGCTGGCTAGTCCCGTTAGCGGCTACAGTCCGGTTGAAGATCAGCGACGGTGGCCGCACCGTCGACGCCGGCTGGGAGTTCGACCGCGAGCTGGTCAGCAACCACAATGCGTTCCAGGTCGCCGGCAACCCCTATGAACCGCGCCCGCCCATGAAGTTCAATAACTACTGGACGATCCGCACCCCGAAGGGATGGAGTTGCTTGTTCCTACCACCGGCGAACCGGCCGAGCGACGTCTTCGAGATACTGAGCGGAGTGGTCGATACCGACACGTTCGTGTCGCCGGTGAACTTCCCGTTCATCGCCACTGGGCCCGACGGCGTCCACAACCTGGCCAAGGGCACGGAGCTGGCACAAGTCATCCCGTTTCCGCGCACTGCTGTTGCCCTGGACGGAGTCGTGCGGGCCGAAGCGGCGAACGAGATCGCGGACCGCGATCGCATTCAACGCAGCCTATTGACTGGTGGAGGATGGTACCGGCGCAACGCGCGCGCTAGCCGAACGAGCGAGTCAGTGTCAGCGGTGCGAGGTGCAGCGCAGTAGCCACTACGGCGTCACGCGCCCGGCCGCCTGGGTTCGCCACGACAACCCTGAACCGCACGTCCTGAGTGGGCGGACAAACGGGCACGTGACGCCGCAGCGGATCTCGACGATCGGGTTGTGCCGCGTCGTCTGAGCTGCTGGTTCGAGCGGGAGAGTGACCCGGTGACGGGAGGACGGCGATGGCGACAAGGTGCCCGCCAGGCCGTGCCCGCCAGCGTGCGTCCGACACCGATCCTGGTGAATGACGTGCCGTACCGCATTCCTGGATGTGCGCGCCGACTGCCGCCGGTGGAACCGACCTCGGAGCGACTGGGTCACGGTGGCGGCTCGCCGGACTGTACGTCGTCGCCGCCAGGCTGAGGGAAGGCCGTGGTCGGGACCCTCAACAGCCGGATGTTCCTTAGGCAGGCGACCCGCACGGCCGACATGAAGGCTTCCTCATGTGTGGCTCATCTGCCGCACACCTCGTCGCTGTAGGCATGGCGCATGAAGTCCGACGGCGAGTGGCCGATCGACATGTCCCCCTGGCGTCGTCGAGGAGTGCTGATCACCGTTCTGGGCTTCCCGATCATGGCGGTGCTGGTCACGGCCGGCATCGAGCAGGGTGTCTTCCCCGGGTCGGTGCAGCTGGACCAACCACCGCGCGCAACCGGCGAACCAGCCGTGGTCGTCACCGAACAGGGCACACTGGCGCCCGCGCCGTCCCCGCCGCTGCCGAGTGTCCTGGCACCGCCGGCGCCGATCGAAGCCACGCCACCGACGACGGATACGGGCTCAGAAGCCCCGCCACCGGCCGGTGATGGTCCAGGACCGTCGGCCAGCGACGCGGGCCCGAACGGATCCGACGCCGCATCCCCCGCCGAAGCCAGCGGTGATGACGACGGTACTGGCAGCACCGCGAGGGACTCCGACGACGGTGCGGACGACGATGCACCTTCCGCCGGGCCCGGCGACGACCGCGGGATCGGCGACGGCCCGAGCGGTGACGACGACGAGGGCCCCGGCGACGACGGCCCGAGCGACGACGACGGCGGCCTGGGCGACGGCGGCGGCGGCTCCGATGACGACGGGTCCGACGACTGATCTGCTGCCCTGGAGAGCTATCCGCAGCGGTAGCCCATCCCCCGCACCGTCGTGATCGTGTCGGCGCCGAGCTTGCGTCGCAACGCGCGGACGTACACCTCGACGATGTTGGAACCGGGGTCGTAGTCGTATCCCCAGACGTGCGAGAGCAGCTGCTCTCGGGCCAGCACCTGGCCGGGGTGGCGGAGGAACAGCTCGAGCAGCATGAACTCCCGCGCGGTCAGGTCGACGGTGCGCTCGCCCACCTGAGCCCGGCGGGTCCGCAGATCCAGCGACAGCCCGTCGGTCGACAGCAGCGTGACCTCCGGCGCCCGGTCGGCTGTCCGCAGTCGCAGCCGTACCCTGGCCAGCAGCTCCTCGAAGCTGAAGGGCTTGGTCATATAGTCGTCGGCGCCGCCGTCGAGCCCGGCGACGGTGTCGCGCACCGAGTCCCGCGCGGTCAGGATGACCACCGGAAGGTCGCTGCGTTCCTCGCGCAGCAGGCGCAGGACGGTGAACCCGTCCTTGCCGGGCAGTCCCAGGTCGAGGATGAGCAGGTCGAACTCGCCGCTGAGGGCGAAGTCCAGTGCGCTGTCGCCGTCGCCGACCGTGGTCGTGGTGAAGCCGTTGGCGCGCAGCCCCCGCTCGACGAGTGCCGCGATGCGCGTCTCGTCCTCGGCGATCAGGATCCGGCCGCTCACGGCTGCGGCCGCTGCGCATCGCCCGGCGCCCCGACCGGGACCTCGATGGCGAAGGTCGCTCCCTCGCCCGGTGTCGATCGCAGGCGGGCGACGCCGCCATGCGCGTCGGCGATCGCGGCGACGATGGCCAACCCCAACCCCAGCCCCAGCCCGGCCCCTGCTCGCTCGGTTCGGGGGGAGCCGCGTGCGAACCGGTGAAAGATGGTCTCGGCGTTCTCGGGGGTGACACCGGGGCCACTGTCGGTGATCCAGCAGGACAGTCGCATGTCGTGCACCGCCGAGCCGAGCAAGATGACGTCGCCGGGTGTGGTGTGCTCCACCGCGTTGTGGGCAAACGCGACCATGGCTTGGGTGATCCGCTGCGGGTCGACGTGCGCGACACCCTCGGCGACCTCCTCCAGCCGCCAGTGCCGTGGGCCCAGCGCGCGCACCTTCGCGTCGATGTCGCTGGTCAGCTCGGCGACCTCGACGGTCTCCAGGCGGAGGAAGTCGGGACGCTCGGACTTGGCCAGCAGCAGAAGGTCCTCGACCATGCGGCTCATCCGGTCCAGCTCGTCGAGGCAGAGCCGGATGTCCCCGGCGCGTTCGGCCGGGTCGTTGCTGAGCAGTTCCAGATTGCAGCGCACGATCGTGATCGGGGTCCGCAGCTCGTGGCTGATGTCATCGAGGAACGCGCGCTGGGTGCCGAACGCCGACTGCAGCCGGTCGAGCATGGCGTTGAACTGTTCGGCCAGTGCAGTGATGTCGTCGCTGCCGTGGGTGGGGATGCGGCGGGTCAGGTCGTCCTCGCTGATCACCGCAGCGGTGCGGTGCAGCAGCCGGACCGGGGACAGGATCTGTCCGGCGACGATCCACGCCGCGCCGGCGGCCAGCAGCAGCCCGAGCAACCCGACCACGGTCAGGGTCCGCACCGCCAGATCGATCTCGGCCCGTTCCGGCTCGACGAGGCGACCCACGACGAAGTAACCGGCCACCGGATCACCGAGCCGGACCGGTACCAGGGCCCAGCGCAGCTCACCCGCCACCGTGGTCAACGTCCCCGACCCCGCGGTGCCCGCGGTGAAGACGTCGAGCACCCCGGGGGCGCCGACCGCCCGCACCGTGTCGGCCTGCCCCTGGAGCAGCGGCGGCACACCGGGCCTGGTCGAGATCCCGACGAGCACCTCGTTGTCGCCGGTGCGCTGGCGCGCCAGGTGCACCTGCAGCAGCTGCTCGGCAGCGGTGAACGGCTGCCCGGTCTCGGGGTTGCGGCCTTCGCGGGCGAACTGCTCGAACTCCTCGACCTCCTGCCGCAACCCCGCGGTGATCTCCGAATCGGACGCGGTGATCAGCAGGTTGCGGGTGACGAGCACGACCGACACCAGCGCCACCGTCAGCAGCAGCACCAGCCACCCCATGATGCGCAGCCGCGCCGAGGGGCCCCGTCGCCGTGAACGGTCGCCCCGGTGCGGTGAGGGCGGACCGGGCGCTGGGCCGGACTCGACCTCCACCGACCCGCCGGGCCACACCCGGGTTACCCGGGGCACAGGCCCGGCTGCCGCCGCGCTCAGCGCCGCCGGCGGCCACCGCCTCGTGTCGTTGCTGGTCATCGCACCTCATCATTACCCACAGCGGACGGGCAGCGCTTGCACCGACCGACGGTGGCCAGTCTCAACGCCTTGCCCGATAACTCGATGAACCCACGATGAAGACATCCTCATCTGCCCGGATGGTTGCGCACGCGCAGACTCAAGGGGTGCCGGAGGATGGCCCGGCTGCTGGATCGTCACCGCCGCACAGACAACCGCGGCCCGTTCCGGCGACAAACAAGCCAAAGCGTTCGGGTTGAACCGGTGGCCGTCGCGGCACTGGGCGATCAACGTCGCGTGGACCCAGGTCGTCGCCCTGGCCGCGAACCTGCTGGCCTGCTTCCGGCTGCTCGCCTTTGCCCGCGAGCGAACTACGTGACGCCGCCCCGAAAACACTGCGCTACCGGCGGTGGCACCTGACCGCCCGCCTGACCCGGGGGCGACACAAGAAGCGGCTACACCTACGCGAGGACCGACCCTGGGCCAACGACGTGATCAACGCCTGGCGGGCGGTCAAAGCGATCCCCGCGCCGACCTGACCATCACTACGCCGCCCTGACGATCACGAAAGGAACACCGGCCGGAGCGTGGAACCCCGGCGCTACCGACACGACAGTCGGAGCCCGACCCCACTCACGAACAGAAAATCGTGATCAAAATGACAGGTCTGTAGTTCCGGGACAAGCCCGTCAACCCGGTGGAAAGTCCAGGTCCATCCCACGCCAAACCCCCGACCGGGCCCTTGACACACATAGGAGCATCCTGCCCGGCTGGCGAGGACGCGCTTAAAACCCTCGTGGACTCCTTGACTGGATCTAGTAACGTTCGGATCAGCATCGACGACTCGACCATGCAGCGGAGCAACGTGCTGCGGGAGCATCAGCGAGGAGTGTGTGGTGGCTGGGAGAGCCGAACAAGACGAGCCGGACTCTGGTGAGCCGATAACTCGTCGCCGTCGCATAGTCGGGTATGCGACTGCGTTGGTCGCCTTGGTCCTGGCCACTGCAGTGGGTTCGATACTCGTGGAGTTCCCTCCGAGTTTGCCCCGAGATTTCTGGAGCTTGGTGGTACTCTTCTTCGGAGCGGCCCTGCTTGTATTTGCGGCTTTGGTGATCCCATTCTTACCCGAGGCCGCAAACAGGATTGCAAGGAGTCTTGTATATCTCCCCAACTGGCTGCGCCAGCGTGGCGAGAATCTGAAGCAACCTATCAGGCTGATAGTCGGCATACTTGCAGTTGCCCTGGTTGTCGCGGTAGCAGCAATTGTTCAACGGCCCGTCTCAGGGTTAGATCTTGAACCGGGCACACTTACCATTGTGAGCGCCTTCGATGAGAGCCCCAGCGATCCGCGCAGGATACTTATCAACCAATGGAACCAGACACACCCCGATAATCAAGTTGTAATCGAGGACGCACCAGGGGAACCTGACCAGCAACATGACCGTATGGTGAATGACGCGATGGTGGGCGGCCAGCATGAGGCGGACGTGTATGTACTAGACAACGTATGGATGGCTGAATTTATCAGGGATGACTACATTAGACCGTTTGATGAGTCGTTGCGGACAAGCAAGGATGAAGACTTTCTTCCAAATGTGCTGGACACGTGCAAGGACATGTATGGGGCCAAAGAGGGCCTCTGGGCGCTCCCGTTCAACGCGGACGCCGGACTGCTCTTCTACCGGTCAGGTCTACCGGGCGTAGACGAGCCGACGAGCTGGGACGGCTACTTCGGCGAGTCGGCCCGGGCGACGCTGGCTCAAGTCAAGAGCAATCCCGACATCGGGGACACCGGGGTGACGCTCGAGGTGGCGAACGCGGCTCAACTCGCCAATGAGGAGATTCTCACCGTCACCGCTTTCGAAGCGATATGGGCGGCCGGTGGTGAAGTGGTCAATCGCGACGGTAAGCTAGTGCTCAGTGTAAATGAAAACGCCGTCGAGTTCGACGACCAGGCGTTAGAAGCATTGAGGAATCTGGCGGCCGCCTACGTGGATCGCGAAATCACATTGCCGGACGCGGACGCCGCAGACGAGGACAGCGCGATCACGGCATTTAACGACGGACGAGCTCTATTTATGCGCAATTGGCCAGTGGCGTATGATAAGCTGAGGAACCCGAGCGACAAGGATGCGATCCCTTTCGAGGTCGCAGCCCTGCCGGGCCCTAGTGTTCTTGGCGGACAGAATCTTGCCGTATCAAAGTGGAGCGAAAAACCACGCGCCGCCCAAGCGCTGATCGAGTTCCTCGCCAGTCCCGCCAGTCAACTCATTCTGTTCGAAGTTGGAGGATTCGCCCCCACGCGGCCTGAGGTGTACGCAAATGCTTCACAGATATCGCGTCGGTATGCCCAGGACCTCAGGAGTAAGGTTGAGAGCGCCCGCCACCGGCCGGTAACGCCGCACTACATCGAGTTCAGCAGGGAATTCCGCGCAGGCATTCTTCGGGCTATCCGCAACAACGGGGAGTTCGAACCTGACTTCCCGCAGAAGTTGGCATCGACGGTGCGGGACGGGTGAGCTCCTCGCCGATGTGCACATAGATCTCGGCTATGGCGATCGGCGACGAGCGCCCAACTAACCGCTCGCACGATGCCGTCGCGACAAACCTGCTGAGTCCGATCCTCGGTGGAACGACTCGCGACGGCGCCCGGGGACCTCAAGAGCCGGCGATGGACATGACCCGGGTCACCTGTCTCATCTCGTCCATCGGTACACCGCTCCGGCGGAGATCGCGGCGGTGACGGCGAGCGCGGCGCCGAGACGACGCTGTTCCCGCTGACGTCCCTGCCAACCGCCTTCGATGCGGCCTGGGCCGCGGTCGGGTTGGTAGAGGTTGCCCGAAGTCGTACCCGTCGTTCCGATCCGGCGAAGGGAGCGGTCGACGTCGATGCCGAGCAGTCGTTCGGCGCCCGGCAGTACCGCGTGCTGCGCGACGAACACCCGGCTGAGGATTCCGCCTGCGACGACCTCGCGACGCGGACGGCGCAGCTGCCCGATGATGACCGCGGCGACCCGGTCGGCGGTGTGGACCGGAGGCGGTGGACGGACCGCACACCCCGAGTGGTTCGCCGCGACGGTGTAGATCGGGGTGTCGATCGCCGCGGGCAGGACCGTGGCGACGGCGACGCCGCGGGCCCCGCACAGGCGAAGCTCCTCGCGCAGGGCGACACCCGAGCCCGCGGATCGCGAACTTCGACATCGTGTAGGCCGCCGTAGGGCTGAGCGATCACCCCGAGGATCGAGCTGACGTTGACCAGCACTCCGCGGCGCTGGGCGATCAAGTGCGGCAATGCGGCGCGGGCGCCGTGCACGTAGCCCATGAGGTTCACATCCAGCACTCGCCGCACGTCCGCCAGCGGCACGTCGAGCAGGGACCCGAACATCGGCTCCCCGCCACGCTGCGCGCATTCAGCAGCCACCGCGGTCAGCTCGTCGGCTCGCCTGGCCACCAGCACTACCCGCGCCCCCTGGCCGGCCGGCGCGACCGCAGTGGCCCGGCCGATCCCGCTGGACGCTCCGGTCACCACGACCACACTCTCCGCGATACGCGCACCCGGTGCATACCCGCGATCACGAGCCGCACCCCTCACCCACGCAAGGGCGTGGCCAATCCGATCGGCGCGCTGAGGCCCGTCCGCCGCACGCCGCGACCCCGGCCCGTTCCCCGGGACCCGCTCGGGCAGGCGGAGCCGGGTGCGTGATCAGCCGGATAGACTCCTGTCGATCACCGATCGCGTCGCTGTGCGTCGAGGCGTGTCCGTTCGCGCAGCGGGTGTCCGAAGCCGAAGGAGTCCCATGATCTTCATCGTCGTCAAGTTCACGATCCGTCCCGAGCGCAGCGACGAGTGGCTCTCGCTCACCGAGGACTACACCAACGGGTGCCGGGCCGAGGCCGGCAACATCTTCTTCGAGTGGTCCAGGAGCGTCGACGATCCCCACGAGTTCGTCCTGGTCGAGGGCTTCGAGTCACCCGAGGCAGGCGCCGCGCACGTGGCCACCGCCCATTTCAAGGCCGCCATGGAATGGATGCCCGACGTGGTCGCCGAGCAACCAAAGATCATCCATGCCGACATCCCGCAGGACGGCTGGGGTGCTATGGGCGAGATCATCCCGCGGTAGTCGCCGAGCGTGTCGTGAGTGCGGTCACGACAGCACCCACGACACGCTCGCGACCTATCCGGTGCTATCCGCCGGCCATCGCCCCCACGATCAGGAACGGTTCGGCCCCCGCCGTCACCGCGTCGGGCAGCGGAGCGTCGGGCGGTTGGTGGGACAGGTCCTGCTCACAGGCGAAGAACCGCACGAACGCCCGCCGCTGGTGCGTCGTGTGGTCGCGAATCGTGCCGCGCAGCACCGGATAGCGGGCCTCCAGGGCGTCGAGGATCACGCGCTGGGTAGCCTGCCCGCCGACGCCCAGCGCCACCTCTCCGACGCCCAGCGCCACCTCGCCGTCGATCTGCGCCAGCTTGCGCAGATGCGCCGGGAGCTTCACCCGGATCATGACGCTCACCGGAGGGTCTGCACTTCGACCGACAACACGGCTGGGAGATCCCGGACGATCGGTGCCCAGCTGTCCCCGGCGTCCGCGGAGGCGTACACCTGCCCGCCGGTCGTGCCGAAGTACACGCCACAGGAATCGAGCGAGTCGACGGCCATCGCGTCGCGCAGCACGTTGACGTAGCAGTCACGTTGGGGCAGGCCGGCCGTGAGTTGCTCCCACTCGTTGCCCCCCGTGCGGCTCCGGTACACCCGAAGCTTCCCGTCGAGCGGGAAGTGCTCGGAGTCGCTCTTGATCGGGACGACGTAGACGGTGTCCGGCTCGTGGGCGTGCACGTCGATCGGGAACCCGAAGTCGGTGGGCAGGTTCCCGCCGATGTCGTGCCAGGAATCGCCGGCGTCGTCGCTGCGCATCACGTCCCAGTGCTTCTGCATGAACAGCACGTTCGGACGCGACGGGTGCATGGCGAGATTGTGGACGCAGTGACCCACCTCGGCGTGCGGGTCAGGGATGCCCTCCGAGCGCAGGCCGCGGTTCGTCGGGCGCCACGTCTTGCCGGTGTCGTCGCTGCGGAACACGCCCGCGGCGGAGATGGCGACGACGATGCGCGCCGGCTCCCGCGGATCCAGCACGATCGTGTGCAGGCACATCCCGCCGGCCCCGGGCTGCCAGTGCGGCCCCGAGCCGTGTTCGCGTAGTCCGGAGAGCTCCTGCCATGTGCCACCGCCGTCGACCGAGCGGAACAGTGCGGCGTCCTCGACCCCGGCGTAGACCGTGTCCGGATCGGTCGGCGACGGTTCGAGGTGCCAGACCCGAGCGAACTCCCATGGGTGCGGGGTCCCGTCGTACCACTGGTGGGTGCCGGGCACGCCGTCGTAGCCGAACTCGTGGCCCACCGGCGCCCAGGTCGTGCCGCCGTCGTCGGAGCGCTGGATCACCTGCCCGAACCAGCCGCTCGACTGCGATGCGTACAGCCGGTCCGGATCGGCAGGGGATCCCGCGACGTGATAGATCTCCCAGCCCCCGAAGTGAGGACCGGTGATGTCCCACCGCTCGCGTTTCCCGTCGGACGTCAGGACGAACGCCCCCTTGCGCGTGCCCACCAGCACCCGTACGCCGGTCATTCGGTACCCCTTCCGTCGGTGACTGCGCAATCGTAGTCACGATGTGTGGACGAACGGGCGGTCCGAAACTCATCGCTCACTGGATGGTCAACAGGCTGCATCTTGCTCCGTGTCGCCAGGGTCGATTCCGCGGCCGTCGTTCGCTCGGGGGCTCCTCGGGGCGAGGGATCGCGGGTGAGGTCAGCGATCAGGGCGGCGGCGACGTCGCTGAGCTTGACGTCGGACCGCGGGGAGAGCCGGCACAAACCGCGGGGAGAGCCGGCACAAGGGGTACCCGCAACGATCGGCACCCTCGTCCATACCTACTGGAAGAGAGTGCCGTTCGTCGCGCGTGAGTGGGCTCAGCCGCTCAGCCGCTCAGCGGCTCAGCCGGTCAGTCTTGGGTCGGGTGGGGTCGTTGTAGGCGGACGGCGTTGATGACGGCTCGGACGCGGGGGTCTTCGCGGAGCTCCTCCAGGCTCATCAGGAGTGGGAGCCGCCAGTTCGGATACTCGTCCACCGTGCCGGGAAGGTTCGGTTGGCGCTCCTCGCCGACGACGTCGTAGGGCGAGACCAGCACCAGCCGGGATCGGCTGCGCGCGAGCAACGCGTGCAGCGCGACCACGATCTGGTCCTCGGAAGGGTCGTCCCTGGTCAGCAGCCTCTCCTCGCGCAGCAGCTCCACGAGCTCCAGCCGTTCGGCCATCGCCTTCGCCTCCTCCGCGGCCACGTCGTTCAGCAAACCGAGCTCGGCGCGGGCCCGGACGTGTGCGGCGCGCAGGAACCCCGACGCCGTCGGCAGGTCGTGGGTCGAGACGGTCGCAACCGCCAGCTCGGGCCAGCGCTGCGGTGCCAACAGCGGCTCGCCAGGTGCGTCGAGGTCGCGGCTGAACCAGAGCACCGACGACGTGAGCATCCGCCGCTGTGCCAGGCCCTCGGTCACCTCCGGCTCCACCGTGCCCAGGTCCTCCCCGATCACCATCGCGCCGGCCAGGTGCGCCTCGAGCGTCAGCACCGCGAGCATCACATCGGCGTCGTAGCGCACGTACGTGCCGCGGTCGGCCGGCTCGCCCGGAGGCACCCACCACAGCCGCCACAGTCCGGCGACGTGGTCGATGCGCAGCCCGTCGGCCTGGCGCAACAAGGCACGCAGCAGGTCGCGGTACGCGCCGTAGCCGGTGGCGTCGAGCCGGTCGGGGCGCCACGGGGGGAGCCCCCAGTCCTGGCCCTGCTGGCTGAACGAGTCGGGCGGCGCGCCCACCCGCACCCCCAGCGCGAGCACGTCCTGCCATGCCCAGGCGTCGGCGCCCTCCGGGTCGCAGCCCACGGCGAGGTCGTGCACGATCCGCACCCCCACCGCCCGTGCCGCGTCCCGAACGGCCCCGAGCTGCTGCTGCACCTGCTGCTGAACCCAGGCGTGGAACGCCACCCGCGGTGCGAGCTCCGCACGGGCGGCCGCGACGACCGGACCGGCCGGATGCGTGAGGTCTTCGGGCCAGCGGCTCCACCGGCCGCCGTACCGTTCGGCCAGCGCGCAGAAGGTGGCGAACTCCCGGAGATCCGGCTCGGCCGTGTCGTTCCCGGGATCCGGACACCCGTCGGCGCGCCACAGCAACTCCAGCGCCGATCGTTTGGCCGCCCAGACCCGATCGTGCTCGATCCGATCGCCGACGGTCAGCGGCCGCAAGGCGTCGACCTCGGCACGGACCGCCGAGCCCGCCCGGCTGTAGGCGTCGACATCGGTGACCCGCAACGCCAGCGGGGTGCCGAAGCGTCGGCTGGACGGTGTGTAGGGGGACGGTTGTACCGGTGGCACCGGAGTGATCGCGTGCAGCGGATTGAGCAGCACCGCGGCGGCGCTGTGCTCCCGACCGGTCCAGCCGACGAAGCCGCGGAGATCACCGAGATCGCCGATGCCCCACGAACCCTGCGAGTGCAGCGCGTAGAGCTGCAACATCCAGCCCCAGCCGCGCGGCGGGTCGGCCAGGGCCGGCGGTGCCACCACGACGGCGACCTGCCGCTCCCCGGTCTCGAGCCGGTACCAACCGGGTTCGAGGCCCGCCGGGATCTGCGCTGTGACGCTCCTGCGGTCCCCGGCCTGGTCGACGAGGACCCCCGGCCCGGGCAACGGGTACGGCCGGTCCGTCCGTACCGCGATCGTGCCGGGCAACCGGCCGGTCGCCGTCCTCGCCCGAGCCGCCGCCAGCTCGGCGCGCCGGACCGCCGGGGTGCCGGCGTCGACATCCATGAGCCCCAGTACCCGGACGACCACCTCCGCGTCGACGGTCACCGGCCGCCGTGCCCCGTCGCGATACTCCGTCGCCACGCCGTGTGCCGCGGCCAGGTTGATCAAGTCCTCGTCCACGCTGGTACCTTTCCGGTCGATGTCGATCTGACCCGGACCGACGGCGGTGTCGACATCCCGGACCGAGGACAGTGCCGAATCCTCGGACCGACGACGATGCCGACTCCCCGGGTCGAAGACAAATGTCGACTCGTGATCGTTGCTGGGGTCCGTTGCCGGGCTGGGCGGCCGGTCGGGTGTTACCGTCGGTCACCGTTCGGTTCACGCCGCAGGCGGGCTTGAAGGAAATGCGCGAGGAGAGCCGGGATGAGCACGCTGGATCTGGTCGCGTCGCTGGTAGCGCTCACCGTCGGTCTGCTGCTGGTCGTGCGGGTGCTCCTGCTGCGCCCGCGGCGGGTAGATCCGCCCATCGCCGCCGAACCACCTCGGCGAACCGTCGCGGACCTCGTTCGGATGCGTGCGGAACAGGTCGTGGCGGCGACCGGGGAGGAGCGTTCGGTGACCCGGCGCGACGCCGTGGAGCCGGTCGCGGAAGCGCCGAAGCCGCGCGGCGCGACATCTCCCCGCACGCCCGCGGTCAGCAGGCCGGCCGTGGCACCACCCGGCCGGGTAGGCGCGGAGTCGGCGCCGGCGCGTGAAGTGACGTCGTCCGGCCCGGCCAGCACCGAGGCACCGTGGCGCCGAGTGGCATGGATGGCTGGTGCCGATCAACGTGCGCCGGCCGCGGCGGGGCCCACCGCCGTCCTCGAGTCTGCCGGCCCGGCGCCTTTCCCCCCGGCTCCCACCGGCTGCGCCACTGAGCAGGCTGTGGCCGAACGGGCCCTGCTGCAGGCGTTCGGTGTCGATTCGCGGGATGGACCGGCTCCGGCCGCCTCGTTCGCCCATACCGGCACCATGCCCGACGACGGAACCGGTTCCGGGCAGCCGGTCCGTTGCCGGGTGCGGTGTCGTGACGGCGGCGCGGTTGCCGGCGCGGTCATCACGGTGCGAGACGACCGCAGCCGAGCGGTCGCGGCCGCCACTGCTGACCTCGATGGATACGGTGACCTTCACGCTCAGCGGCGCGCCGGCTACGTACTCATCGTCACCGCCCCTGGTCACCAGCCCAGCGCTGTAGCCCTCACGATCAATGACGCCCCGCTCGACGTGGAGGTGCTGCTCATCCGGTCCGCGGGGGTGTCCGGCACGGTTCGCGACGAGGCCGGGCCGGTACCTGACGCGAGCGTGCTGCTGATCCAGGGCGGCCACCTCGTCGACACCGCCCACTGCGACGGGGCCGGGAGGTACCGACTCGGAGATCTCGCCGCTGGGGAGTACTGCTTGTCGGCCACGGCTCCCGGCTGCGCGCCGATCTCAGTGGAGCTGCAGATGCCTGAGGGGGCCGACATGCGCCACGACGTCGTCCTCCCCCCGGTGGCCGACAGCGATCCCGTGGGAGCGGGCGCCGAGGATGGCTGAGCTGCGGCGGGTCGAGGGCCGGCTGGACGGCGTCGGCGGGGTCGACCTGTTCTGGCAGGGCTGGCTGCCGGCCGACCCGCCCTCGGGTGTGCTGCTCATCTGCCACGGCCTCGGCGAGCACTCGGGTCGTTACACCAACGTCGTCGACGCCCTGGTGCCCGGCGGTTGGGCTGTGTACGCCCTCGATCAGCGCGGCCACGGCCGCTCGGGTGGCAGGCGCGTCCACATCGATCGTTACGACGCCCTGCTCGTCGACTTCGACACGTTCCGCCTGCTGGTTGCCGCCCGACACGCGCGACTGCCGGTGTTCCTGCTCGGGCACAGTATGGGCGGCCAGATCGCGCTCGCCTATGCCCTCGACCACCAGGACGACCTGCGCGGCCTGGTGCTGTCCGCGCCGGCGCTGGCCAGCACGGCGGTTCCGAGGGCGGCAGTGCCGGTGCTGCGGGCGTTGGCCAGGGTCGCCCCGACGCTGCGCCCGGCGGGGATCGACGTGTCGCTGCTCAGCAAGGACCCGGCCGTCGTCGCCGCATACCGGGCCGATCCGCTGGTCCATCACGGCAGACCGACCCTCGGGCTGGGTGCGGCGCTGTACGAACAGATGGAGTCGCTGCCGGAGCGGGCAAGGGCTCTGCGGCTGCCGTTGCTGCTCATGCAGGGCACTGTCGACGAGGTGACCGACCCGGCGGGCATCCGGCTGCTGGAGTCCACCAGCGGATCACCGGACCAGACGGTGCACTGGTACGAGGGCCTGTGGCACGAGATCTTCAACGAGCCCGAACGTGTCCGCCCGCTCGCCGATCTTCGCGAGTGGCTCGACGCCCGCCGCTGAGAGGACGGGAGATGACTCGCACTGTCGACGACCTGCTTGCCGCGGCGCGGACCCGGCTGGACCGGGTGGACCCGCAGCGCGCGGCTGCGCTGGTGGCCGAGGGCGCCATCCTCGTGGACACCCGGCCGGGGTGGCAGCGCGCCGGGGAGGGCGAGCTGCCCGGGGCGCTGCTGATCGAGCGTAACCACCTGGAGTGGCGCCTCGACCCGACGTCCGACGCGCGGATCCCCGAGGCGGTCGACCACGATGTCGTGTGGATCATTGCGTGCTCCGAGGGATACAGCTCCAGCCTCGCCGCGGCCTCGCTGCAGGACCTCGGCCTGCACCGGGCCACGGACCTCGCCGGTGGGTTCCAGGCCTGGAAAGCGGTCTTCGGACCCGTGCACGGATAACGCGGCTCCGGCTGCGATGCCGGCGCACGGCGGTCAGGTGAAGGCGGCGATGCCGGTGATGTCGCGGCCGATGATGAGCGTCTGCATCGTCTCGGTGCCCTCGAAGGTGTGGATGGCCTCGATGTCGGCCCAGTGCCGCACGACGTGGTGCTCCAGCAGGATGCCGTTGGCGCCGAGCAGGTCGCGGGCCTCGGCGAGGATCCGCCGGGCGGTGCGGGTGTTGTTCATCTTTGCCAGACCGGCGACCGTCGGGGAGAGGCGTCCGGCGTCGGCGAGGCGACCGAGTTGCATGCAGTA
>JBOHEP010000051.1:0-4733 GCA_050701075.1 Pseudonocardia sp.
CCGTCCAGCAGCACGTGGTGGAAGGTCCACACCACCCGCACCTCGGTGTCCGACAGCTGGGCCAACCGCACCCGCAGCAACGGAGCGACAGCCAGGTCGAAACCCTCGGCGCGGTCACCGGCCAGCAGCCGCTGCACCTCACGGTCCCGGTCCCCGGCGAGCGACCCCCGCCAGTCGTGGTGGACCACCGGCAGCTCAACCCGCCGGTGCACCACCTGCACCGGCTCGTCGAGCCCTTCCCAGACCACACTGCTGCGCAACACCGGGGTCCGGTCCACCACGTGCTGCCACGCCGCGCCCAGCACCCGCGGGTCGGGCACCCCATCCAGCACGAACGTCATCTGCTCGCAGTAGACCCCCTGCTCACGCTGCGACAACGCGTGGAACGCCATCCCGGCCTGCATCGGGGTCAGCGGGTAGACGTCCTCGACCGACCGCCCGTCACCCACCAGAGCGTCCACCGCGGACTGATCAAGGTGGGCCAACGGGAAATCAGACGGGGTCCGCCCGCCCGCGCCCGGGCCGGAGCAATGCTCGACCACCTCGTGGAGGGCCTGGACCATCGCCTCGGCCAGCCGCGCCACGGTCACGTCCTCGTGCAGCTCCTGGGAGTAGTACCAGGTCAGCTCCAGGCACTTGTGCTCGACCCGGCCGACGATCTCGAGCAGATGGGTCCGGATCGATTCCGGGTCGGCGTCGGAGTCCATGCCACCGTGCATCTGGTGGTAGAGCCCGTCCCCGGTGGCGGGCCGGTCGAACTGGCCGAGGTAGTTGAAGCTGACCTGCGGTGCCGCCGCGCCGGCCAACCCGATCGTCTCGGTGAGGTAACGCAACGCCCCGTACCCGATACCGCGCCGCGGCACCCCGCGCAGCTGTTCCTTGACCGACTTGAGCCGCACACCCCAGTCGCGCTCACCGCCGAGCTCCAAGGCGACCGGGAAGATCGTGGTGAACCAGCCCACAGTGCGGGACAGATCCACCCCCTCGAACAACTCCTCCCGACCGTGACCCTCCACATCCACCAACACCCGCTCACACCCGGTCCACCCGGCCAACACCACACCCAACGCGGCCAACAACACGTCGTTGACCTGCGTGCGGTACACCCCCGGCACGTCGGTCAACAACGCCCTGGTCTGCTCCGGATCCAGCCGCACACTCACCGACCGCGTCGAGGCGACCGTGTTGACCCCGACCCCGTCGGCGGACGACACCGGGATCGGGGCCGACGCCGCCGCGTCACCGACCACCCCGGTCCAGTGGCCGAGCTCCCCGTCACACCCACCTGTCGCGGCGTACTCGGTCAGCCGCAGCGCCCAGTCCCGGAACGACGTGGTCCGCGGCCCCAGATCCACCGGCTCACCATCCACCACCTGCCGGTGAGCGGTCCCCAGATCCTCCAACAGGACCCGCCACGACACCCCGTCCACCACCAGGTGATGCACCGCCAGGAACAACACCGGCCGCCCACCGGCGCCGACGTCGAACAGCACCGCCCGCAGCAACAGACCACCAGCCAGGTCGAGACCCGCGTGCACCTGCTCCACGACCCGCCCGATGACCGCGTCCCGGTCCACGACGTCCACACCGGACAGATCGTGTCGCGCCAGCACGTCCACCGACCCGACCGGCGCGTTGTCCTGGCACCACCGCGGAGCTCCCGAGGGGCCGACCCGGTGCTCGAACCGCATCCGCAACGCGTCGTGGTGCTCCACCACCGCGGCCAACGCCGTCCGAAGCGCCGTCTCCTCGACCCCCTCGACCAGCTCGACAGTCAACGCCTGGTTGAAATGCTCCGGCCGGACCGGATCCGACTCGAAGAACCAGCGCTGAATCGGGGTCAACGGCACCGCACCACTCACCGGCCCCCGCTCCACCACCTCCGCCACCACCACCGCCACGTTCGCCGCCAACGAACCCACCGTCGGATACGCGAACAGATCCCGCGGCATCACCATCAAGCCGGCCTGCCTGGCCCGGGACACCACCTGAATGCTCAGGATCGAGTCCCCGCCGAGGGAGAAGAAGTTGTCCTCGACGCCGACCCGCTCCACTCTGAGCACCTCCGCCCAGACGCGAGCCAGTTCGCGCTCGATCGCGGTGCTCGCAGGCCGGTACCGGGACTCCGGTTCCGGTCGGGTATCGGGGGCGGGCAACGCCCGCCGATCCAGCTTCCCGTTGGAATTCAACGGCAGCTCGTCGAGCACGACGAACACCGAGGGCACCATGTAGTCCGGCACGCTGCGCTTGAGCCAGGACCGCAGGTCCGCCGAACCGGGTGCGGCCGGACCGGCCGGCACGAGATAGGCCACCAGCCGCTGGTGACCGCCCTCGATCTCCCGCGCGACCACGACGGCCTCGGCGATGCCGGCGTGGCGCGCCATGGCGGCCTCGACCTCGCCGAGCTCGATGCGGAATCCGCGGATCTTCACCTGGTGGTCCGACCGGCCCAGGTACTCCAACTCGCCGTCGGCGGTCCACCGCACGACATCCCCGGTGCGGTACATCCGCGCACCCGGCTGCCCGAACAGGTTGGCCACGAACCGCTGCGCGGTCAACCCCGGGCGGCGCAGATAACCGCGGGCCAGGCCACGACCGGCGAGGTACAGCTCCCCCGGCACACCGATCGGCACCGGCCGCAGGCCGGCGTCGAGCACGTACACCTGCGTATTGGCGATCGGCGCCCCGATCGGCGGCGCCTGGTCGCCGTCGGCGCCATCCCCGTCGAACGGGCCACCGTCCCGGTACCACGCCGTGGCGTACACCGTGGCCTCGGTCGGACCGTAGATGTTGGCGATCCGCGTGCACGAGGTCGCCGCCCGGATCTCGCGCACCGCCCGCGCCGACAACGCCTCCCCGGCCAGCACGACCGTGTCCGCCCGCACCGCCACGCCGCCCTGGGACAGCACCTGAGACAACGCCGAAGGCACCCCACTGATCAGGCTCGGCGCGCACCCGCCGACCCGAGGCTCGCCCAACGCCAGCGCGTCGCGCACCACCTCGACGGTGCCGCCGACGGTCAGCGGGCAGAAGATCTCGAAGACCGACACATCGAAGTTCAACGAGGTCGAGGCCACCACCCGGGACAGCCCCGACGCACCGAAGTCCGCGGCCGCCCACACCGCGAGATCGACCACGCTGCGCTGGGCGACCACCACACCCTTCGGGACGCCCGTCGAACCCGACGTGTAGATCACATAGGCGGGATGGGCGACCGACAGCGGCCGAACCCGGTCGGCGTCGGTCACATCGCCGCCCGGACAGCCGGCGATCTCCTCGACGGTCCCGGCGTGGTCGACGATCAGTCCAGCCACCCCCGACGCCGCGGGTAGCCGAGCGGCCGTCGCACCGGTGGCCAGCACCACTGCCGGGCAGGCGTCGGCGAACATGAGCCCGAGCCGCTCGGCGGGATGACCCGGGTCGATGGGCAGATACCCCGCGCCCGCCTTCCACACCGCCACCAACGCCACGACCATGCCCACCGAACGCGGCAGCGCCAACCCGACGAACTGCTCCGGACCCACCCCCCGCCCGATCAGCAACCGCGCCAGGCGATTCGCCCGCTCGTTCAACTCCCGATACGACAGCTCTTGCGGAGACGAACCCTGCTGAGACGAATCCGCACGGCCGCACACCACCGCCGTGGCATTCGGTGTCCGCGCCACCTGGGCCTCGAACAACTCCGACCAGACCACCGACGGCACTGCCCGTTCGGTGTCATTCCATTCGGTGAGCACGCGTGCCCGCTCGTCATCGGTCACGATGTCGATCCGGCCCACCGGGACCGTCGGACCCTCGACGACCAGATCCAGCACCCGGACCAGGCGCGCAGCCAACCCCTCGACCGTGGCGACGTCGAACAGGGCAGCGTCGTAACCGAGCTCGAATGACAGCGCGCGGCCCGGGGACACCACCAGACACAGCGGGTAGTTGGTGGTCTCGACGGCCTCCAGCTCCCGGACGGCAAGGCCGTGCGCGGTGGCAGCCTCATCGTCGATCGGATAGTTCTCGAACACCACGATGCTGTCGAACAGACGCACTCCGCCCGGAACGTCGCTCCAGGCCTGCAGCTGCGTCAGCGGGAGGTGCTCGAACCGGCGCGACTCCACCTGAGCGGTCTGCAGCTCCCGCAGCCACTCCACCGCCGCGGCAGAGCTCGGTACTCCGACCCGCACCGGCAACGTGTTGATGAAGATGCCGGTCATCTCGTCCACCCCTGGCAGCTCGGCTGGACGCCCCGACATCGTGACCCCGAAACAGACATCGCGGTCGCCGCTGTGGCGCGACAGCAGCAACGCCCAGGCCCCCTGCACGACAGCGTTGACGGTGAGCTGGTGACGTCGGGCGAACTCGTAGAGCCGGCTGGACTCCACCACCCCCAGCTCCAGCGAGACCCGGTCCGAGGACCGGCTGGTGTGAGCCTGCGCCGGTACCCGGTCGTAGGGCAGCCCGGTGGGGGCGGACAACCCGGACAGCACGCCGCGCCAGTGCCGCTCGGCGAGCCGGCCGTCCTGACGCTGCAACCACTGCAGGTAGTCCCGGAAGGGACGGCGTACGGGTAGCCCGAGGTCGCTGCCCCCGATGTCATCACCGTCATCACCGCGGCCGAGCGCGGCGTGGCAGGCGAACACGTCGGAGAGCACCTGGAAGACGCTCCAACCGTCCAGCAGCACGTGGTGGAAGGTCCACACCACCCGCACCTCGGTGTCCGACAGCTGGGCCAACCGCACCCG
>JBOHEP010000052.1:0-1042 GCA_050701075.1 Pseudonocardia sp.
GTCACCGGCACGATCCTCGGCGGGTTGCCCTGGTGGGCGCACCGGCGCCGGCGAGCCAAAGTCCGCGTCGAGCGAACGCTCGCCGCGTGGCCCGACATCGCCGACGCCATCGGGCTGCCCGGCTCCCGCGTCATGTCCGCGGTGGTCGACCTGTGGGGCTGGCGAGCCCGGATCGGACTGCGCCGCGGTCAGACCGCCAGCGACCTGGTGAATCGGGTTCCCGCGCTGGAATCCGGGCTCGGCTCTCGTCCCGGCGCCGTGCGGGTCGAGCCCGATCCCGGCCGCGCCGACCACGCCCTGATCCGCGTTCTCCACGCCGACCCCCACGCCCAGGCCATCCCCTACCCCACCGCCCAGCACGACCAGCCGGCCGCCAGCATCACCCGCCCGGTGCCGCTGGACCTGTTCGAGGTCGCCCAGCCGGTCACGCTCACCCTGACCCACCGGCACGGCCTGCTCGGCGGCGTCGCAGGCGCCGGCAAGAGCGGCGTCCTCAACGTCATCCTCGCCGCCCTGACCGCCTGTCCTGACGCCGTGCTCTGGGGCATCGACCTCAAGGGCGGCATGGAACTCGGGCCATGGGCATCCTGCCTCAACCGGCTCGCCACCACCCCCGCCGAAGCCGCCAGCCTCCTCGCCGACGCCGCCGCCATCCTCGACGCCCGCGCCCACCACCTCACAACAGAAGGCTCCCGGCTCTGGACACCCACCCCTGCCACACCCGCCCTGGTGATCCTGATTGACGAGTACGCCGAAGTAGCCGAGCAATCGCAGGTCGCCGTCACCCACGCCGACTCCCTCGCCCGACGCGGACAAGCCGTCGCCGTCACCCTGCTCGCCGCCACCCAACGCCCGACCCAGAAAGCCATGGGCTCCGGCGCTGCCCGCTCGCAGATGGACATCCGGATCTGCCTGCGCGTCCGCGAACGCCGCGACATCGACCTCATCCTCGGACAAGGAATGCTCGCCGCCGGCTGGCACGCCCACACCCTCGACGCCCCCGGCAAATTCCTCCTCTCCACCCCCGAACACCACACCCCAC
>JBOHEP010000053.1:0-8317 GCA_050701075.1 Pseudonocardia sp.
GTGCCGGGAATCGAACCCGGGTCCTCCGTCGCTTCACAAGGGCTTCTCCGTGCGCAGTCCGCGTTGCCTCTACTCGGATCCACCGGTCATGCGGACGAGCCGGTGTGACGATCCCAGTCGCTGTTCGTTGTCCCCGCCGGCCCCGCGACCGGGCCGGCAGGTGAGTCCCCTAGCTGATGCCGGGACCCGGGGCAGGAACATCCCCGGACCGACAGCGACACACTCGCTCAGGCGGCGAGGGCGTACGCGCGCTGATTGGAATCGGCGCTTATAGGGTTGCGACGGGTGGTTTTCGAGATCATCGTCGCCTTCCTCGGCACGCTTCCCCTTGATCGACGTCCGGAGTCGAAACCGTTCACCCCCTTCACCACCCGGAACCGGGCGGTTCATACAGGGTAACCCCTCCCGGCCCCCGGATCATCCCGGCGGGGCGGCGATCCACCCATGATCCTTCCGAGCGCCACGCAACGGTCGCTCCGGAGACGCTGAGGTAGCCCTCGGATCGATCTTGGTCGAGGCGGCGGTGGAGCTCACCGCATCTCCCGGACGCGCCCCTTGGCCGCCCGCCCGTAGGCACGCTGGATCTCCCGGTCGGCGTCGCGCTTGGCGAGGTCGGTGCGTTTGTCGTAGCTCTTCTTACCCCTGGCCAGGGCGAGCTCACACTTGACCTTGCCGTCGTTGAAGTACAGCGACAGCGGCACCAGCGTGAGCCCACCCTCCCGGATCTTGCCGATCAGCCGCTCGATCTCGCCGCGGTGCAACAGCAACTTGCGGGTGCGCCGGGGCTCATGGTTGGTCCAACTGCCCTGCGTGTACTCCGGAATGTGCAGGCTGCGCAGCCACACCTCGCCGTCGTCGACGGTGGCGAACGCGTCCGCCAGCGACGCCCGGCCCAGCCGCAGGCTCTTCACCTCGGTGCCCAGCAACGCGACGCCGGCCTCGTAGGTGTCGATGATCGCGTAGTCGTGGCGCGCCTTGCGGTTCTGCGCGATCACCTTGCGGCCCGTCTCCTTCACCGGACCAGCCTACCCGGGGCGAGGCCCCCGACCCGGATGTCGTGATCCGACGCCAGGTCAGAGCAGGCCGTTCGCCGTCAGCCACTCCTTCGCCACGACGTCGACGTTGGGCTTGTCCGGTGCGGCGAGCTTCGCATTCAGCTCCGTCAGCCCCTGCGTGGTGAGCTTGGCCGAGACGGCATCGAGGACCTGCCTGACGGTGTCGCTCGCCTTCGCCTCGTTGATCAGCGGGACGACGTTCTGAGCCGCGAAGTTGTTCCGCGGGTCCTCCAGGACCACCCACCCCTTCTGGGCGATCGTGGCGTCGGTGGTGAACAGGTCGGCGGCCCCGACCGTGCCGTCCTCGAGAGCTTTGACCGTCAGCGGGCCACCCGCGTCCAGCGAGCGGAACTCCGTGAACGTGCAGCCGTAGATTCGCTCGATGCCGGGCAGGCCGTACGGGCGGGTCTGGAACTCCGGTGGTCCGCCGAAGACGATCTGCCCGCAGTTCGGGGCCAGGTCGGCGATCGAGCGCGCGTTGTACTGCTGGGCGGTCTGCTGGGTCACCACGACCGCGTCCTTGTTCTGCGCCGCGGACTGCTCGAGCACGGTCAGGTTCGGCGGCAGCTTCTGCTGCAGCTGGGCGTAGACGTCCTGGGAGGTCGTCGCGGTGGCGCTCTTGTCGATGTGCTGGAGCAGGTTACCGGTGTAGTCCGGAATGAGGTCGATCGAGCCGTCCTGCAGACCCGGGTAGTAGGTCTCCCGGCTGCCGAGGTTGAGCGACTTCTCAACCTTGACACCGTTGGCGGTCAGCGCCTGGGCGTAGATCTCGGCCAGCAGGACGTTCTCGGAGAAGTTCGCCGAGCCCACCTTGATCGTGTCGGCGGCCGCTGGTTCTCCGGCAGGGGCACCGCCGCCGAGTGGATCGCTCGAGCCACCACAGGCGGTCAGGGTGAGCGCCACGGCGAGCGCGCCGGCGGTGGCCATGAGGGTGCGCTTCATCGGGTTGTCCTCCTACGGTGGTGGGCGAGAGGGACGAGCCGTGCCGGTTCGGGGCGACGCGACCGCGCCGTCCGGGACAACCGCAGACCCGGGGAGACGACGAGACGCTGCACACCGGCCAGCACAGCCTCGGTGACCAGCGCCAACACGGCGATGAGGACCGCACCGGCGACCATCTGCGGGTAGTCCTGCTGGGCAAGCCCGTCGATGAGGTAACGCCCGAGCCCACCCAGCGCGATGAAGGCCGCGATGGCGGCCGTCGCCAGGACCTGCAGGGTGGCGGCCCGCAGCCCGCCGAGGATCAACGGCAGGGCGTTGGGCAGCTCGACCCTGACGAGCACCTCGTGGCCGCGCATGCCCATTCCGCGGGCGGCGTCGACGACAGCCCGGTCGACGTTGCGCACGCCGGCGTAGGTGCCAGCCAGCAGCGGCGGCACGGCCAGGACGACCAGCGCGATGGTCACGGGCACGAGGCTGATCGTGGTGAGCAGCACGAGCAGGGTGAGCAGGCCCAGCTCGGGCAGCGCCCGCAGCCCGTTGGCCACCCCGACCACGAGGAACCCGCCGCGTCCGGTGTGCCCGATCAGCGCGCCGAGCGGCACCGCGATCAGCGCGCCGACGGCGACGGCGAGCCCGGTGTAGGTCAGATGCTCCACCAGGCGGGCGGGTACACCCGCCGGGCCGGTCCAGTGCGCCGGGTCGCCGAACCACACAATGACGTCGGCGACTAGAGACATGGCGCCACCCTGACAAGCAGGTGACGCGTGCTCATGGCGCTCTGCCCGTCGCCGGGCCCACGCGGCTCCAAGGGGTGAGCAGCCGGCCGAGTAGGAGCAGCAGCCCGTCGGCGACGAGCGCCAGCACCACGATCAGGGTGATCCCGGTGATGATCTCGGTCGGGAAGTCGCGCTGGAAGCCCTCGGTGAACAGCTCACCCAGCCCGCCGACGCCGATCAGCGCTCCGACGCTGACCAGGCTGATGTTCGCCACGGTGGCGACCCGCACCCCGGCGACCAACACCGGCACCGCCAGCGGCAGCTCGACGAAACCGAACCGCCGCAGCGGCCGGAACCCCATCGCGGTGGCCGCCGCGATGACGTGCCCGGGCACGGCAGCGAGCGCGTCGGCGACCGAGCGGACCAGCAACGCTACGGTGTAGATCGTCAGCGCCACCACGACGTTGATCGGATCGAGGATCCGGGTACCGAGGATGCCGGGCAGCACGACGAACAGCGCCAGCGACGGAACCGTGTACGCCACGCTGGCGGCGGGCACCAGCACCCCGCGGGCAACCACGAACCGCCTGGCCAGCCACCCAAGCGGGATGGCCAACAGCAACCCGACGACCACCGGGATCACCGCCAGTGCCGCGTGCTCGCCGGTCAGCGCGAGGATGCGGTCGCTGTTGCGGGGAATCCAGTCCCAGATCATGCAGCCGCCTGCTCGCGGCGCACGTCGGCGAGCGCAGCCAGCACGTCGTCGGCGCTGACCGAACCCACCACCCGCCCGTCGCCGTCCACCGCGACCCCCTGACCCGACGGCGAGGACAGCGCCGCGTCGAGGGCACTGCGCAACGACCCCGAGGTGGTGTCGTAGAGCGAGCCTCCGGGGACCAAGCCGTTGGTCGTGACGGCGGCACCGCCATCGAGGTCAGCGCCGGCCAGCCAGCCCTGGGGACGTTGGGCGTCGTCGACGACAAGGGTCCAGTCGCCGTTGCGGCTCGCCCGGGCGCCGAGCGCGACGGTGTGCAGCTCACCCAGCGGCAGCTCGTCGGCCGAGAGGAATCCCAGCCCGCGGTACCCCCGGTCGCGCCCCACGAACCCGTCCACGAAGCCGTCAGCGGGCCGGGCGAGCAGGGTGCCTGGCTCGTCGTACTGGGCGAGGTGGCCACCGGTGCGGAACACCGCGACCTTGTCGCCGAGCTTGACGGCCTCATCGATGTCGTGGGTGACGAAGACGATCGTCTTGCCCAGCTCGGCCTGCAGCCGCAGCAGCTCGTCCTGCAGGTTCTCCCGGACGACCGGGTCGACCGCACTGAACGGCTCGTCCATCAGCAGGATCGGCGGGTCGGCGGCCAGCGCGCGGGCCACGCCGACGCGCTGCTGTTGCCCGCCGGAGAGCTGCGCGGGATAGCGCTGCGCCATCTCCGGCACCAGCCCGACCACCTCCATCAGCTCCGCCGCGCGCTCCCGGGCCCGGCGCTTGGTCCAGCCCAGCAGCATCGGCACGGTGGCGACGTTGTCGAGGATCGTGCGGTGCGGGAAGAGCCCCGCCTGCTGGATGACGTACCCGATGCCACGGCGGAGCTCGGCCGCGTCGCCGGCCATGATGTCGGCCCCGTCGACCAGGATCGTGCCCGACGTCGGCTCGATCATCCGGTTGATCATCCGTAACGATGTGGTCTTCCCGCATCCCGACGGGCCGACGAAGACGGTGATCCGCCCGGCGTCGACGGTGAGATCGAGATCGTCGACGGCGACGGTGCCGTCGGGGAAGCGTTTGGTGGCGCCCCGGAACTCGATCATCGGAGGACCTCCGTGTCCTCCGACGGCCTCTGGTCGGCCGTCGCGTCGAAGAAGGTTAACCCGATCAGTGGGATGGAGCGAGGACTGTGACCGGACCGCGACCCGACCTCGCCCGCACACCGGCGGGGACGAGCCGAGCTCAGGGGCCGGGGGGCGGGGACGGCAAGCGGTCGGCCGCGAGCAGCTCGCGCAGGTGCTCCGCGCTCTGCGGGCGCGCGAACAGCCACCCCTGGTAGGCGTCGAGGCCGATCTTGCGCAACACCTGGAACTGCTCGACGGTCTCCACACCCTCGGCAACGGTGGAGCGGCCTATCGCCCGAGCCATGTCGACGACGGCGCGCGCCACGGCCGCGTCCACCTCGTCGTCCGCCACGCCGGTGACGAACGCCCGATCCAGCTTCACGATCTGGGCCGGCAGCTCCTTGAGCCGGGTCAGCGAGGAGTGGCCGGTTCCGAAGTCGTCCACCGCGAACCGCACCCCCCGGGAGACCAGCTCGGTCATCGCCGCCACCGCGTGCGGCGGCAGGGCGACGAGGCTGGTCTCCACGAGCTCGAGCACCAACCGGTCCCACGGCAGGGCGCTGGCGACGACGACCTCGGTCACCGCGGAGAGGAAGTCGACCTCGCTCGGAAGCAGCCCGGCCAGGTTGACCGCGACCGCCGGGGGCCGGCCGAGGTGCGCGGGCCAGGTGGCGGCCTCCCGGGTGGCCTCCCCGAGCACCCACAGGTCGAGCTCGCGGAGCAGCCCGCAGCGCTGCGCGATCGGGAGGAAGTCCCCGGGCGGGATCAGGCCGCGCTCCGGGTGGGGCCAGCGGACCAGCGCCTCGACGCTCTGCACGGTGCCGTCCGGTCCGACCACCGGCTGGTACTCCAGCACCAGCCCGTCACCGGTGATCGCCGTGCGCAGCTCCGCTTCCAGCTCCAGGGCTGCCGTCGCGAAGCCGACCACCCCGTCGGTGGCCACCGCGATGCCACCCCGACCCTGCCGGCGCTTCGCCTCGTGCATCGCCACCTCGGCGAACCGCAACAGATCAGCGGCGCCTACGTCGGCGTCGAGAGCGGGGGTGGCGAGGCCCACCGATGCCGTGATCTGCACGGGCCCGCCGTGCACGGTGACGGTGACGCGGAGCAGGTCCGCGACGGTCCGGGCGAGCAGGTCCGGGCCGCCGACCTCGGCGTGGTCGGCGCAGATCACCACGAACTCGTCACCGGACAGCCGCGCTGCCGTGCAGCCCACCGGCAGCTCCCGCTGGAGCCGCCCGGCCAGCCGGATCAGCAGATCGTCGCCGGCCTCGAACCCGAGCGAGGAGTTGACCCGCTGGAAGGCGTCGAGCCCGCCGCACACCACGGCGACCCGGTGCCGCCCGGCATCCGCGAGCAGGCGGTCGACGAGCTCCAGCGACGCCGCACGATTGGGCAACCGGGTCAGCTCGTCCACGGTGTCGGCGCTGCGCAGGAGCTGCGCCACGCGCCTGCGCTCGCCGATGTCGGTGCACACGACCATCCAGAACAGCCCGCCGTCGTCCGCGGTGGTCACCGATACCGCGAGCTCGCACCACACCGTCGTGCCGTCGCCGCGCAGCAGCGGCACCGCATCGATCCGGTACCCGTACCGCGCCCCGGGCGCCGCGGCCCGCAGCCACGCCGGCAGCATCGTGGACCCAGCGGCGCCCCCCGGCGGGTCGACGAGCGACTCCGCGGTCAGCGCGGCGGCCCGCGTCCCGCGTAGCCGCTCGAGTGGCATGTCGAGCAACCCGCACAGTGCCGGGTTGGCGTCGATGAGGCGTCCGGACGCGTCCACCAGCGCCACCCCACCCGGCACCAGGGACATCAGATCGGCGAAGCGCTGACCCGAGTGCCGGACCCGGCACTCCGCCGCACGCTGGGCGCCGACGTCGCGAACCACCCCGACCAGCCGCACCGGCGTCCCGTCGTCGGCGCATTCCACCTCGGCGCGGCAGCTCAACCGCCGGCCGCCCGCGAGCTGGAGCTCGATGTGATGGTCATTGGTCTCGATCGCTCCCGACCGGAGCCCCTGGCACAGCAACGCGACTTGCTCGCCCTCCACCGGCCCGACACCCCCGTCCGGGTCGAGGCCGACCGCCCGGTACAGCTGCTGCAGGGTCTCGCTGCGGCGCAGGGTCGTCGACGCCAGCTCGTAGCTCCAGGTCCCGACCCGCGCCATTCGCTCCAGCGAGGCGATCCAACGCCGGTCATCGACGTGGCCGGCATCCGGAGGCAGGGCCTCACCCAGCTCGACGAGCACCACCGCATGCAGTTCGCGGGCCGGCAGGTCCCACCGCACAACGCGCACGCGGACGAGCGCCCCGTCGGCACGGACCAGGCGCGCGTCGGCGTCGGGTCCGACGACCAGCTGCGGTAGCCGCATTCCGAACAGGCCGGTGTCGTCGATGGCTGCTTCGCCGGCGCTGCGCGTGGCGAGATCGCCCCCCTCGGCCGGGCGGCCCGCGAGCCGGAGCAGCGCGGCGTTGACCCGGACGATGCGGTCCGAACGGTCGCATACCAGCGAGGGTGCGCTGGGCAGGTGCACGATCTCCGGCCCACCGGAGTCACCGGCAGTGATCGGGGGGCACTCGGCCGACGCCGCGAACCCCGATGCTGCCCACTCCGACCTGCTCGCCGCCGGTTCCTGTCGGGGCGGATCGAACGCCGGGGCGGGAGGAGCAGGCAGTACGCGCAGGCCTTCGGACTCGTCGGGCCATGGCGAATGACGCCCGGCTAGCGATGCCACGATGGTCCTACCGCCGCCGTCGAGCGTCGTACAGGTGGACGGCACCAGAGAGTCACCGTGGGAGGCGCCGACGCGGACGGGGTGGGGGACGCCATCGACGGCCATCGCGGGTGGCGGGAGGGCACCATCGCCGAACACAGCCTCTCGCGACCGGCGCAGTTGGGCCCGGGCAACCGCATCGGCCGTGGCGCGAGGGCCGCCCGGCGACGCTGCCAGATCCACGCGGGAGTCGACGCCGTACCCGTGCCACCGCTCGTTCATGAGCATCTCCCAGGACCGCGCCGACCGATGTCAACCAGGACAACGACCGCGCGGCCCGGTCGATCCGGGAGATTTCTCGATCGGCCTACAGTCCAGCCCGCTAATCAGCACATTTTCGTCTACTGTGTGTAACGACATTGATCACATACCGGGAAGAACGCAGGAGGGGCTGAGCGAATCGATTACCAAGTGTTACTTAGGGGCTCTGTTCAGTGACAGCCGTTGCCACCCGCGAACGGGCGGGTCGTCCTTGTCACCCACAATGTCGAGAGTCACGACGGCGCAGGATTCGCGGACGCGGCCACAACCGGGCCACGACCACAGCCTGGACGAGCGCCGGGCCGAGCGTGCGCGAGTCGGTGGAGCCGTACGGGTTGTCGCCGCGCACCCACCAGCCGGGCCCGTCGACCCGGAGCGCCCGCTTCACGGACAGCTGATCGGGCCGGGCGGCCCAGCGCACGAGCACGACATCACCGGAGCGAACCGGTGTACCGAACCGGACCAGCACCACGTCGCCGTCGTGCAACGCCGGAGACATCGACGGCCCCCGCACCGCCACCTTTCGCCACCGCACCCGCGCCCCGTCTCCGTCCTGCCCGAATCGGGAGCCGAGAGTACTCTCGGCACTGCCAGAACGATCACCAACCAGGGAGGACCCATGCGGCTGCTGTCCCGCATTCTCCGCCCGCGGCTGGAGGCCACCGCGCACTGCGACCTCCCATGCGGCGTGTACGACCCCGCCCAGGCCCGCATCGAGGCCGAGTCGGTCAAGGCCGTCCAGG
>JBOHEP010000054.1:0-3825 GCA_050701075.1 Pseudonocardia sp.
GGGCCGAGTCCCGCACGTTCCTCGCCGCGCACCGCGACGAACTGCACACCCCGCAGGTCCCCGACCTGCTCGCCGGCATCGATGACAACACCGCCCGCCAACACCTGGCCATCCTCGACCTGACCAGCGTCCTGCCCGATGAGCAGGTCTACGGCATGGTCACCGACCCCTCCCGCGCCGAGGAAACCGCCCTCGACACCATCGAGGCGGGCGACCTCCCCCTGCTCGACGCGGTCCTCGTCGCCGCACCGGGACTCAGCGAGCGGCCGGTCACCTGGCAGCTCGCCGCGGCGGTCCTGCTCCTCGCCCAGGGCCAACCGGAGCAGGCCCGCGAATACGCGCAGGCCGCGGCCGATCAGGCCACACCGATTCAACGCCGCGCCCACACCGTCCGGCTCCGCGCCCTCGCCGCACACCAGCCCGACATGGCCGGCGTCGAGGAACTGATCGCGATCATGACGGCGACCGCCGCAAGCTGACCGCTGCGGTCCATCTGTTGACCGCCGCTCCCCATGACGACGTCGCGACAGTCCCAGTGCAGACGAACTGTGGATAACTCCGTCCGTCGGATCGGGCCATCGGCGACGACAACGTGCACTCGTACGGATCAACCGGTGCCGATGGGACGGGCGTGGGTGGTCGGTGGCAAGCCGACCCGCACCGCAGGCGCGCAGCGCCGAGGAGCGCAAGCGGCGCGGCAGCACCTTCACCGCGTCAGCGGGACCGTCCTGGGCGGCTCTGCCCGGCAGCCCGGAAGCAGTCGGGCGGCAAGATCGCTGGCGTGCCGCAGGGGATCCCTCACTGGACACCGGACCTTGCCGGTAACGGTATGCGAGGCTTGGCGACTCTCTCCAGGAGCGCGGCGTGGGAATGAGGGACGTGTGGGTGATGACGACATGGTGGAGCTGTCGGACGCGATCGGGGTGTTCCGCGAGCAGCTGGTCGCCGCCCAGCTCGCGGGCCGCCGGGTGGTCCGGGCGGGTGTTGACCTTCGTTGTGGGCAAGGTGTCGGTCAAGTTCAGCGGTGAGCTGAAGACCGTCCGGGGCGGTGGGGGCGGGGTGAAGTTCTGGGTGCTCAGCGCTGATGCCAATGCCGAGCGGACGACCGGCGCGGGGCAAAGGTGACCGTCGAGCTGATCCCCCGAGGCCCGGACGGCGAGACGTTCATCATCGCCGACGACATCGACGGCCCTGCGCCGAGGTAGGCGGCGCGGTCGTGGTGGTCCGGCGGGAGGTCGAGGTCTACGCCGAGTGGCGCGCCCACCCACCGGACCGGAAGCGATGGGAGTGCGGGTCGGGGCATCTGCTGTCGGGTCGGCTGGTGCTGACCGCCGCGCACGTGGTGTGCCCAGCCGGGCAGGCGCTGTCGACGGTGCAGGTTCGCGCGCAGTCCGGGCGGCTCGTCGACGCGGCAGTGGTGCGGCATCGCAACGAGGGCGACGTCGACGTGGCGGTGCTGGTGATCAGTGACCCAGACTGGGTGACGGGCATGATGACCATGGAACTGGGCGCGAAGGAGAACGCGGTCAGCTGAACCAGACAACCTGGAGAAGATCGACGCGGCGGTCTCGTTCGAGCACCAGGTAGACCACGAAGCCGTCACCAGAGGTCGTCGCGAAGGTGCGGGTGCGCATCGGGCTGTCCGGGTTCGCGCGGACGTACGGATCACCCGACCATGGGTCGAGCTCCAGGACGGTGCGCAGCTCGGCGAACCGGGCTGCGCCGTCGTGGGGAAGCTGGGCGATCTGCTCCTCGACCTCGTCGCTGGAGCGGACGACGTACACCGTCAGATGCCGCCGGCCTTCTGCCTGGTCACCGCGAGTGGTTCGTCCTCAGGACCAGGCTGGCCCGTCAGCAGCTCCGCGACACGTCGTGCGACGCGGCGAAACACCTGTGGGTCGGCCTGCAGCGCCGCGACTCGACGCCAGTGCTCCAGCATCTGGAACAGACTCGTCAGATCGAGGCTTTCCCGGGCAGCGTTCAACGCCGCGGCATACTCGGCGAGGAACTCGCCGCGGTCCTCGGGCAGCAGAGCCGCCGCGATCGACTCAGGGGATGCACCCTTCGCCAGCGGATGCCGGCGCCCCGCCGGGGGCTCGTCCACCGAGTACATCACGCTCACCCCAGCACCGTAGCGGTCGGTGATGGACGACACGACTGTCAACACACGGCCACCGATGAACATCCCGCAGGGATCGATGTGTGGCTCGGGCCGTGCTGCGTCGGGAGGTTCTCGAGGAAGATGTGGCCGAGGATGTCGAGACCGACCTGGCGGCTCCGTCCCAGGGGCGGATGCGGCCACCGCGGCCGCACCACACCGAAGGAGACCCGGCATGACGAGGTATCTACTGCTCAAGCACTACCGCGGCGCCCCCGAGGCCGTCAATGACGTTCCGATGGACCGGTGGACACCGGAGGAGATCGAGGATCACGTGCAGTACATGGCCGACTTCGCCACCCGGCTCGAGGGCAGCGGTGAGTACGTCGACGGCCAGGCGCTCTCGCCCGAGGGCACGTTCGTCCGCTACGACGGGCAGGGCCGACCACCGGTCACCGACGGGCCCTTCGCCGAGACCAATGACCTGATCGTCGGCTGGATGGTGATCGATGTCGACACCTACGAGCGCGCGCTCGCGCTCGCCGGCGAGTTGTCAGCAGCCCCCGGAGCCGCCGGCTTGCCGATCCACGAGTGGCTCGAGGTGCGCCGCTTCCTGAGCGCACCGCCGACGGTCACCGAGTGACCGGACCGGCCAGGGCGGATCAGGTGATGGACGAACTGCTGCTGCGGGAGCTGACTCCCGCAGTGATCGGCGTCCTCGTGCGTCGCGGAGCTGACTTCGCGACGGCCGAGGACGCCGTGCAGGAAGCACTCATCCAGGCCGCGCTGACCTGGCCGGACCGGCAGCCCGCCGACCCGAAGGGTTGGCTGGTCACGGTTGCCTGGCGCAAGTTCCTCGACGCCCGCCGCTCCGAGGTCTCGCGTCGCGACCGGGAGCAGCGGGTCGAGGCCGAGCCGCCGCCCGGACCGACTGAGACCGCAGACGACACGTTGCAGCTCTTCTTCCTGTGCGCCCATCCGTCGCTGACCCCGGCTTCCGCAGTGGCCCTCACGCTGCGCGCCGTCGGTGGCTTGACCACTCGGCAGATCGCCCAGGCCTATCTCGTGCCGGAGGCGACGATGGCGCAGCGGATCAGCCGGGCCAAACGCACGGTCAGTGACGTGCGGTTCGAGGAGCCAGGCGACCTGACGACGGTGCTACGGGTGCTCTACCTGGTCTTCAACGAGGGCTACACCGGCGACGTCGACCTGGCGGCCGAGGCGATCCGGCTCACCCGGCAGTTGGCGTCGATGACCGATGACGAGGAGACCGCGGGGCTGCTGGCGTTGATGCTGCTGCACCACGCTCGGCGACCGGCGCGGACCCGGCGCGAGGGCAGCCTGGTCACCCTGGCCGAGCAGGACCGCTCCCGCTGGAACACCTCGCTCATCGCCGAGGGCGTTGCAGTCCTGCAGACAGCGCTGGGTCGCGACCGACTCGGTGAGTTCCAAGCCCAGGCTGCTATCGCCGCCCTGCACGCCGACGCGCCGCGCGCCGAGGAGACCGACTGGGTGCAGATCGTCGAGTGGTACGACGAGCTGGTCCGGCTCACCGACAGCCCGGTCGCGGCGCTGAACCGGGCGGTCGCGGTCGGCGAGGCCGACGGCGCCCAGGCCGGCCTGACGGTCCTGGCCACCGTGGACCCTGCCCTGCCCCGCCACACCGCCGCCTCGGCGTACCTCCACGAGAAGGCGGGCGACCAACAGACCGCGGCGCGGTTGTACGC
>JBOHEP010000055.1:0-3191 GCA_050701075.1 Pseudonocardia sp.
GGCCGCGTCCGGTTCGGATGTGGCGGAGGGGAACCGCGGCGGCAACCGGGCTCCCCTCCTGATCTCCCACGACACGCCCTTGCAGGGGACACGAGCAGCGGAAGGACACCGATCCTAGATGAGCACCCACAGCAACGACCCGTTCGGAGACGGGCGGCCGGACCCGTACGAGATCGTCGAGCGGTTCTGGCCGTATGACGGCCCGTACAGCGACGAGCGCACCACCGCGGCCGCGGTGATGATCGGCCGGCTGGGCCGGTACCTGAACAACGCCACCCAGAAGGCGAACGGCCTGCCCTACGCCGCCACGGTCGGGCGGGTGCTCGACGACCTGGCCGGCGCGGTCATCGGCTACGAGCAGCTGCTCGGACAGCTCGCAGGGTTCCTGGAGCGGGAGGCCGCGGACAACCCGTCGCTCTACGACGACCGCCGCGACCGCCCCGGCGCGCAGACCGCGCGAGAGACCGCGGTCGTGCTCGACGACGCGCGGGGCGCGGTCCACGCCCTATACCTGGCGCTGTCCGCACCGGCGCGGCTGGCCTCCCACCTGGGGAGCGAGTGATGAGCGGCTGGAACCACCGCGTCTACGTCGACGTCGAGCCCCGTCCCGAGGTTGTGCAGGCCACCGCCACCCGCGATGACCGTCGGGCCGTCGCTGGGGAGCTTCCCGAGGGTGGTGCGCGGTGAGCGCCCGCACGGTCCTCTACCTGTTGCTGTTGATCGTGGCTGCGGCGGCCGCGGTGTTGTCGTTCGCGGCGTTGCGGGACCTGGCGTTGGTGTGCGGGTTCGCGCCGTGGCTGGCGTGGCTGCTCCCGGTCGTGGTCGACGCCGGGGCAGCGGCGGGGTCGCTGGTGTGGCTGGGCGGCTGGTCCGCCCCGTCGGCGCGGCGGTTCGCCCGGGCGCTCGCGCTGGCGCTGCTGGGGCTGTCGGTGGCGGCGAACGCGCTCGGGCACGGCCTGGCCGCGTTCTCCCTCGCCCCGCAGTGGTGGGTCGTGGTCATCGTCTCGGCGGTCGCGCCGGCGGTGCTCGGCGCGGTGGTGCACCTGGCCGTGCTGGTCGGGCGCCCCGACGACGAGCCCGTGACCGGTCCGGCCGGCGGGTTCGACGAGCTCGGCGGACACGACGCCGGCGACGAGCGCGCGGACGCCGTCGCGGCGGGCCTGCTCGACGAGCGCGGCCTGTCCCGGGTGTGGGAGACCGCGCCCCTCGCCGCAGAGCAGTTGACGGAGCGGATGACGCCGGAGCGGCGCGCGGAGGCGCTGATCGCCGAGGGCGCGGGCCGCCGACGGCTGGCCCAGGAGCTGGACATCAGCGAGTACCAGGCCCGGCGCCTGCTCGACGAACGCCGCACCTCATCCGGACCGGCACACAAGCTCGAGCAGGTGACCGCGCCGCTGTGGGGCGCGGCGGAGACCGGGATCGGCACGGAGATCGGCGCGGCGCGGGACGTGGACCCGCAGCGGGTGCGCGAGATCAACACGGACATGGCAGGCGCCGGGATCAACGGCGTCCGGGTGCAGACGGGAGGGAGGTCGTGATGAACACCTCGGTGGTGGTAGTTCTGGTGGTGCTGGTCGGCGTGGCGCTGATCGCGCGGCGCCGTGGGGCGTGGGCGGTCACGGCGGGCGCCGCGGTGGCGGCGGTGGTGCCGGCGTGGACGCTGGTCCGCACGAGCAACCCGTTCCTGATCGGCCTGCTGGTGGCCGCGCTCGTGATCCTGGCGTGGCTCAGGTGGGGCCGGACGATGGCCACGGTCACCCGGTGGGGCGCCTCGGCGCGACGGAAGGCCGGGGTGGCGTCGATCACCGACATCACCCGTAGCCACTCCGCGGTGGCTATGCGCCGTCACGTGGGGGTGCTTCGGCCGTCGCTGCGGGCCCGGTCCCGGCCGGCTCACGTGGCGCAGTTGTGCCGGTTCCCGGTGGCCGAGGTCGCCGTGGCTCTGTGCCGGACTGGGGGCCTGCGGGTGTGGTCGACCGTGCGGGACGTGGTCGTGGTGTTCGGCGGTCCGGGTGCGGGGAAGACGCAGTGGCTGGCCGGGCGGATCATCGACGCGCCCGGCGCGGTGCTGGCGACGTCGACGCGGACGGATCTGCTCGATCAGACCGGCCCGTTGCGCGAGCGGGTGGGGCCGGTGTTCGTGTTCAACCCGGTCGGGCTTGGCGACCGCCCGTCGACGATCACGTTCGACCCGCTGACCGGGTGCTGTGATCCGGTCGTGGCGCACGAGCGGGCCGCGGACATGCTCGGCGCGGTCAGCCACGGCGGGCTGGGGGACCGGGAGTTCTGGGAGGGCCAGGGCCGCCGGAACCTGGCCGCGCTGTTGCACGCAGCCGCGCTGGGCGGGCTGACGATGAACGCGGTGTCGGACTGGCTGTCGAACCTGGACGCCTCCGAGGCCGAGATCCTGAACCTGCTTCGCACCAAGAGCCCGGAGCCGTCGTTCGTCGCGTCGGTGACGCAGTTCATCGGGACGAACGGCAACACTCGGACCTCGATCGAGTCGACGATCATGCCCGCGCTCGGGTGGCTCACCCACGGCCCCGCCCAGGCCGCCGCCCTCCCGCTCGCGGAGGGTGGTCATCCGCTCGACGTGGCCGAGCTGCTTGCGACGCGGGCGACGGTGTACATGCTGGGCGGGGAGGAGGCGCAGGTCGCGCCGCTGGTGTGCGCCCTGACTGGCTACATCGCCCGGGAGGCCCGTCGCCTGGCCGCGCTGCGGCCCGGGGGCCGGCTGGACCCGCCGCTGTCGCTTCGGCTGGACGAGGCGGCGCTGATCTGCCCGGTCCCGCTCGACCGGTGGACCGCGGACATGGGCGGGCGCGGGGTGAACATCGTGGCGATGTTCCAGTCCCGCGCCCAGCTCGTGGACCGCTACGGCCCGGCGAAGGCCGCGGTGATCCTCAACAACTCCGGGGCCCGGGTGCTGTTCGGCGGTACTGCCGACCGCGACGACCTGGGGTACTGGTCGACGTTGGCGGGGGAGCGGGACGAGCCGATCACCACCACCGACATGCACGGCCGGGTCGCCTCGCGGTCGGTGCGCCGGGTTCCGGTGCTCGCGCCGGCGCAGTTGGCGAACCTGCGGGCCGGGCGGGTCGTGGTGTTCACCCGTGACATGCCGCCGGTCGTCGGGCGGGCGGAGCAGGCGTGGCGCCGCCGCGACGTGCACGCCGTGCACCATCCCGACG
>JBOHEP010000056.1:0-8604 GCA_050701075.1 Pseudonocardia sp.
CGGCTGGTGATGCTCGGCGAGACCGACGTCCACGTCGACGACCTCCTCCACCAGGCCGACGCCGGCCCCAGTCGCGAGGGGGATCGAGGTGAGCGGCGCGAGATCGACACATGGCCGGCTACCGCCCACCAGGTCCACCGCACCGCCCGGACGGCGTTCGGCGAGGCGCTGAAGCACGGCCACCTCCTGCGGAACCCGGTCGCGCTGGCGAAGGCGCCCCGCGTCGATGAGGAGGAGATCGAGCCCTTCGACGTCGACGAGGTCCGCCGACTCATGACATCCGCGCTGACTCGTCGGAATGGCGTGCGGTTCGTCCTCGCGCTCGCCATCGGTACCCGGCAGGGCGAGACGATCGGGATCAAGTGGAGCCGCTACGACTCCCGTACGCGGGCACTACGGATCACGCGGCAGCTCCAGCGGCAGACGTGGGAGCACGGCTGCGCCGACCCGCACGCTTGCGGCTCGCGCTACCACCGGACGAAGCCCTGCCCGGAGAGCTGCAAGCGGCACACCCGGACGTGCCCGCCGCCCTGCACGCCGGACTGCACGAGCCACGCCCGGTGGTGTCCGCAGCGCCGGGGAGGTGGCCTCGTGGATGTCGACGTGAAGTCCAAGGCCGGCAAGCGCGGGATCATCCTACCGGGGCCGCTCGCCGAGCTGCTGGAGCAGCACCGCGCGGCGCAGGCTGTCGAGCGGGAGCACGCGGGCTCGCTGTGGGAGGACTCCGGCTGGATGTTCGCCCAGCCCAACGGCCGCCCGATCGACCAGACGATGGACCGGAACGAGTGGAAGCGGCTGCTCGCCGACGCCGACGTTCTGGACGCCCGGCTGCACGACGCCCGGCACACCGCGGCGACAGTATGCTGCTCGGCATCCCGGAGCGGGCCGTCATGGACATGATGGGCTGGTCCAACGGTGCGATGGCGAAGCGCTACCAGCACGTCACGGCGGCGCTCCGGCAGGACGTCGCGACCCCGGCTCGGAAGCTTCCTCTGGGGGACAACTGAGACCAGCCGTGGGCGAATGAATCCAGCGGAAACTGTTTCCGCTGGTCAGAGGTGGTGGCCAGGGGCGGGGTCGAACCGCCGACCTACCGCTTTTCAGGCGGTCGCTCGTACCAACTGAGCTACCTGGCCGGAAGGGCCGGCGGTACACCGGGCACCTATATGGAGCGACCCAGACGGGACTCGAACCCGCGACCTTCGCCGTGACAGGGCGACGCGCTAACCAACTGCGCCACTGGGCCTTGCTTGTTACCTACCGCCTCGTACTGTACCCCCAACGGGATTCGAACCCGCGCTGCCGCGTTGTAAGGGCGGAGTCCTAGGCCGCTAGACGATGGGGGCTTGTGACCGCCAGGGCGGCCCCCGCCCGCAACGGCTATCCGTTCGGAGCGACATCAGCATAGGGCAGGTACTGACCGGCACCAACACTGGGAGCCGGTCGGAGCTACGCCGCTGGTCAGCGGGTGACCGGCGGTGGTTGGTCGGGAGAGTTGGAGATGAGCCCGAGCATGTCCAGCAGCTGCCGGAGATCCTCGGAGTTCGCCGAGTTGCGGGCCACGACCATCCGAGCGCGCTGCAACTGATCGTCGGAAACCCGGTACGCGTCGGCCGCCGTGCGCTGAGCGGGGATCGCACCCACCGGCACAGCGCGGTCCCCACCAATCTCTCGCCGCGCGCTCCCGATACCACTCATCGACGCTCCCCGTCCGGTCGTCATCAGGCCGCAGCCGGGCGGGGGCTGCGAAGCACGGACGTCACTGTCCGAAAGCGGCGATGTCTCACCCGGTCGGTCGGCCCCTACCCGAACACAGGCTCGCCGCGCTCAGCCACCCCCGTGGCCGTGACCGGCAGGTTACCTATCGCAACCAGCCTGCGCACGCCCCTTCACGGGTGAGGCGGACGTCACGCTCCGACATGAAGACGCCACGACCGGGGACCGTGGGGCCTCACAGTACCCAGTACCCGTATTATTGGCACAGGATCCGACCGGGAGGCCCACATGCCCGCCTACACCGACAGCCGCGAGATGTACCTGCGCCGGTTGCGTCGCATCGAGGGCCAGGTCCGGGGCCTCCAACGGATGGTCAACGAGGACGTCTACTGCATCGACGTCCTCACCCAGGTGTCCGCGGCTACTCGTGCCCTGCAGTCGTTCGCGCTCGAGCTGCTCGCCGAGCACATGTCCGGCTGCGTCGTCGACGCGGCCCGCGCCGGTCAGGAGGAGGGTGAGGCGAAGGTGCGCGAGGCCGCCGACGCCATCGCCCGGCTCGTCCGCTCGTGATCCGAGACCCGGACCCGGACTGCTCCACCCGCCCTGCCAGGATCGCGGTCGTCCAGCTCCCGACCCCAGGAGGCACGCCTTGACCGTTGAGGCACCTTTCCGTGCCCGGTTCACCGTCGCCGGTATGACCTGCCAACACTGCGTGATGTCGGTGACCGAGGAGATCGGCGAGATCGACGGCGTGAGCGACGTGGCCGTGCGGCTCGACAACGGCGCCGTCACCGTGCAGAGCGACCGCGAGCTCAGCCGCGACGAGATCGCCGCCGCCGTCACCGACGCGGGTTTCCAGCTCGCCGACTGACGGGAATCCGTTGATCAAGGGCAGACTGTTGCTACTCAAGATCTACTAGCGACGTTCTGCCCTTGATCAACGCGGCGGGCAGGCGGACGCGGCGGGCAGATGGACACGCTTGCCGGCGGGCAGGCGGACGCGAGGGACCGGCGACGGCCGGGTCAGCTGCGCGGGTCGGGAAGGGCGGATCACGGCGCAGCACTCCCCGCCGGTGCGGTGGGCGGCGTTCGCCGTGTCGGTCCGTCATGTCTGGGGTGTGGCACGACTCACAACTGCAGCGCACCCAAAGCGCTGTCCTGCGCCGTGATCGCGTTACCGCCTACTGTCACCCCCGACAGCGGGGCACCGCGGCAAGGGGGCCATCAATGGGCACGTACGAGGACGTCTTCCGCGCGAGCGTCGACGACCCGGAGGCGTTCTGGCTCGGTGCCGCTGAGGCGATCGACTGGTACTCGGCCCCGACGCGGGCGCTCGACGGATCCAACCCGCCGTTCTACCGATGGTTCCCCGACGGGCAGCTCAACGTCTGCCACAACGCCCTGGACCGGCACGTCAACGCCGGTCGTGGCGAGCAGGTCGCGCTGATCTACGACTCCCCGGTCACCGACACCCAGCGCTCCTACACCTACTCCCAGCTGCGCGACGAGACCGCGACGTTCGCCGGCGTGCTCGCCGGGCTCGGCGTCGGCCACGGGAACCGCGTCGTGATCTACATGCCGATGGTGCCCGAGGCCGCGATCGCGATGCTCGCGTGCGCCCGCATCGGCGCCGTCCACTCGGTGGTCTTCGGTGGGTTCGCGCCCAAGGAGCTCGCAGTGCGGATCGACGACGCCGTACCCGCCGTGATCGTCTCGGCGTCCTGCGGCATCGAGGGCAAGCGGATGATCGAGTACAAGCCGTTGCTGGACAAGGCCATCGAGCTCGCGGCGCACAAGCCGTCGAATGCCGTGATCCTGCAACGCCCCCAGGTGCAGGCCCCGATGGGCGAGAACGATGTGGACTGGGCCGACGCGATGGCCGCCGCGACACCCGCGGACTGCGTGCCGGTGCAGGCCACCGATCCGCTCTACATCCTCTACACCTCCGGCACCACGGGTAAGCCGAAGGGCGTGGTCCGCGACAGCGGGGGGTACGCCGTCGCCCTGCGCTGGACGATGCCCAACCTCTACGCCGTCGACGCGGGCGAGACGATGTTCACCGCCTCCGACGTCGGCTGGGTCGTCGGACACTCCTACATCGTGTACGCCCCGCTGCTCACCGGGTCGACCACCGTGCTCTACGAGGGCAAACCGGTCGGCACGCCGGACGCCGGGCAGTTCTGGCGGGTGATCGCCGAGCACGGCGTCAAAGCGATGTTCACCGCGCCGACGGCGTTCCGGGCGATCAAGAAGGAGGATCCGAAGGGCGAGCTCACGGCCCGGTACGACCTGTCGAAGTTCGAGTACCTGTTCCTGGCCGGCGAGCGGCTCGACCCGGAGACCTACCACTGGGCCACGGAGCTGCTCGGAGTTCCGGTGATCGACCACTGGTGGCAGACCGAGACCGGCTGGGGGATCGTCGCGAACCCCGTCGGGATCGAGCTACTGAAGATCAAATCCGGCTCGCCGACGGTGCCGCTGCCCGGCTGGGACGTGCAGGTGCTCGACGCGTCCGGGAAGCCGGTCGAGCCCGGCATCGACGGGGCGATCGTGATGAGACTGCCGCTGCCGCCCGGCTCGCTGCCGACCTTGTGGAACGACGACGAACGCTTCCTCGCCTCCTACCTGGAGACCTTCCCCGGCTACTACCTCACCGGCGACGGCGGGCGCGTCGACGAGGACGGCTACGTGTTCGTCATGGGCCGCACCGACGACGTCATCAACGTGGCCGGACACCGGCTCTCCACCGGCGAGATGGAAGAGGTGCTCGCCGCGCACCCCGACGTCGCGGAGTGCGCGGTGATCGGCGTCAACGATGCGATGAAAGGCCAGGTCCCACGCGGGTTCGTCGTACTCAAGGCGGGCGTCGAGCGGGATGAGGACGGCCTGCGGGCCGAGCTGGTGCAGCTCGTGCGCGACCAGATCGGCGCGGTGGCGGCGCTGCGCGACGTGGCGGTGGTGGCGGCGCTGCCGAAGACCCGCTCGGGCAAGATCCTCCGCAAGACCATGCGCGGCATCGCCGACGGCGCCGACGAGCCGGTGCCGTCCACGATCGACGACGCCTCGGTGCTCGACGCGCTACGCCCGGTGCTCCGGCGTTCTTGAGCGAGCACACCCGTTCACCCGAGGGCACCCAAGGACACCCGATGGCGCCCGGGGCGGCGGAGGGCGGCGAACGGCGGGCAGGGGTGCTGCCGGATGGAGCAACTTCATGGCGGAGCGTGCACATCCGGTAACGCTGCGCTCCACCACCTCCGATGACCGGGCAGGCCGACGCTCCCCGGCGCGGCCGCTCCCCGATCGACACGGAGGATCAGTCCCCTATGTACGTTCCCCGACGTATCCGCACAATCGCCGCCGCCACGATCGCGACGGTGCTGACCCTCAGCGTCGCAGGCACCGCTTTCGCCTCCGACTCCGCTGCCCTGACCTGCGACGCCTTCACCTTCCAGGAGGACGCGCAGGTCCTCCTCGACCGAGACCTGCCGAAGCTGCCCGGTCTCGTGGTCGCCCTGGACGGCGACGACGACGGCGTCGCCTGTGAGTCACTGCCCAGGCGCGACGCCGCGATCGCCGACGCGCTGGACACAGGTCGCGGCCCCGACGCCCGCAAGGAGGACAAGGACGAGGACCAGAAGAGCGGCGAGTGCGCGGACTTCGCGACCCAGGCCGACGCCCAGGCCGCCCTCGCGAAGCGCCCGTCCGACAAGCCGCAGCTCGACACGAACGACAACGGCATCGCCTGCGAGGACCACTTCAAGACCGAGGAACAGCAGGTCGCCGTGCACCCGGTCGGTGGCGTGGCCACCGGAGGGACGTCAGCCTGATGAGCCGACGCGTCCATGGCGGCGGCTGGCTGCTCGCAGTCGCCGTCCTGCTCGCGGGATGCGGGTCCACTACCGATCTGGTGCCGCCGGCCGCTCCCCCAGCGGCCGCGACCGTGGCCCCGTCGATCCCGCAGGTGCCGTTGCGCCCTGCGACCTCGCTGCCGGCCTCGGAACCGGTCGGCCTCGTCGTGGACGCGATCGGCCTGCGCAGCGGCCCGCTGATGGACCTCGGCATCGACGACGGCGGCGCGCTCCAGGTGCCGCCGGACGCGACGACCGTCGGCTGGTTCGACCTGAGCCCCGCCCCGGGGACGATCGGGCCGGCGGTGCTCGCGGCGCACGTGGACCACAAAGGCGTCCCGGGCGCGTTCCACCGCCTCGCCGAGCTCGCGCCCGGTGACGAGGTGACCGTCCGCCGAGCCGACGGCAGCGAAGCCGTGTTCGAGACCTACCAGGTGGAACGTCACCCCAAGGCGAGCTTCCCCACCGACCAGGTCTACGGCGACACCAAGGATGCCGAGCTGCGGCTCATCACCTGCGGCGGCGTCTTCGACCGCGGCACCGGTCAGTATCAGGACAACGTTGTGGCCTACGCCCGCCTGCTCGGAAGTCGGTAGCTGCCGATGCGCCGAGTGTCGCACCCAAAGTCGTTCGATCATGTTCGGACAGCGCAGGTGTCGACACTCGGCGAACGGCCGCACCCGGACAGGTCAGCCGGCACCCAGGTCGGCGAGGGCCTTGGCCGCACCTGGGTGCAGCTGCACCGGGTCGGTGTCCGTCGCGGTGGACAGCTGGATCGCCGTGGCGGCCGGATGCACCGTCTCCAGCTCCGCTTTCCTCTCGTAGATCAGGGTGGTGATGGCGCAGGCATTGGCGGCCGGGAAGTCGTCGCGCACCAGCAGAACGTTGGGCACCACGATGGTCGGTACGTCGACCCCGCCGACCTGGTAGGTGGCCGCCGGGATCGACCCCTGCTCGTATACCGGGTTGATGCTCTGCAGGGCACCCAGCTGCGGCGTTATGTCGATGAACCGGACCTGGTCGCCGAGCGTGGTGGCCAGGTCGGTGATCCCGCCCGTCGGCAGGCCACCGGACCAGAAGAGCCCGTCGATCGAGCCGTCCTTCAGCCCGTCGACGGTCTTGGTCAGGTCCAGCCGCTGCGCCTGGACATCCGTGCCCGGGTCGAGGCCCGCAGCCTGCAGCACCCGGTTCGCGATCACCTCGGTGCCGGACTTCGGCGACCCCGTGGAGATCCGCTTGCCGCGCATGTCGGCGATCGTGGCGATCCCCGAGTCCGTCCGCACGATCACGTGTGTGTAGTTCGGGTACAGGTTGGTCAGCGCCATCACCGCGGCCGGCTTGCCCTCGAACGCGCCCGTGCCGGTGACGGCGTCGGCAGCGGTGTCGGCGAGGGAGAACGCGACATCGTAGTCACCAGCGACGAGCTGCTCGATGTTCTGCACCGATGCGCCCGTCTCGGCGGCGGTCGCGCGGAGGTCGCTGTTGTTGCTGACCAGCTGCGCCAGCCCGCCACCGAGGGCGAAGTACACGCCGGTGGCGTTGCCGGTGGCGATGGTGATCCGCCCGTCGGTCGCGGCGCAGGCGCTGTCGCCGGTCGGCTCGGCAGGGGTTTCGGTGTCGTCACGCTTACCACCACAACCGCCGGCGACGAGGGCGACGGCGAGTGCGGCAGCCACCACGCGCAGGATCCACATGGCCGATCAGGCTAGGCCATCCGCCGCCTCCGCGGATCGATTGACAGCCTTGCGGACGACGAAGACCAGCACGGTGACGGCGAGGATCGCCGCGCCCGCGGTCACCGCCCACGGCTGGAGGTAGAGCAGAAGCGCCGCGGCCGGCACACAGATCGCCCGCTCCACCGCACCCACCTCGCCGCAGCCGGGCAGCCAGCCGGTACTGACCACGCCCAGTGCGGCCACGCCGCGCGCGGACGCCGCCAGGGCGAACAGCACCGTGGCAGCGGGGCGTTCGAGCAGCAGCCCCGAGCCGTTGTCGGTGAGCACGAACGCGATCGGCACGCAGAACGCCGGTAGGGTGTACTTCCAGGTCTGCCACATGGTGCGGATGACGTCGCCGCCGGTGACCGCGGCGGCCGCGACTGCGGCGAGTGCCGTCGGCGGGGTCACCTCGGAGAGCACCGCGTAGTAGAAGATGAACATCGCCCGCGCGGCATCGTCCACGCCGAGCGCGGCGAGGGCGGGCCCGATCACCACCCAGGCGATGATGAACGAGGCGGTGACCGGCACCGCGAGGCCCAGCGCGCACACCGCCACCGCGGCCAGGACCGCGGTGATCAGCAGCACCAGCGTCGGGTCGCTCGCCAGGGCGCCCGCCGCGCCGACGAGCGAGGCGGACAGCACCTGCCCGAGCCCGGTCTTCGTGATCGTCGAGGTGATCACGCCCGCCGCGGCGCATACGGCGACGACGGGCAGCACGCCGCGCACTCCGGTGGCCAGCGCGCCAACCATGGCACTGAGCCAGTCACGGACCGCCGACGCCGGCTCGTGCCAGCGGTTCACCAGCCCGGCGACCAGGGTGAACACCGCGGCCAGCGCCGTCGCATAGACCACGGCACGGAACGGGGGGACGCCGCGGGCCAGGAACACCACGATGATCCCGAGCGAGACGAGGTGGTAGCCGCCACGGGCCAGCAGCCGCCACGGGCTCGGGCGGTCGCTCATCTCCAGCGGGCGGGCACCGAACCGGTGGGCGTCGGCCTCCACTGCCAGCGCGATGCCGAGGTAGTAGAGCAGGGTCGGCAGGGTCGCCCACAGCAGTACGTCGAAGTAGGAGGTGTTCAGGTACTCGGCGATGATGAACGCCGCCGCGCCGAGCGTCGGCGGCGACAGGATCGCGCCGATCCCCGACGCGGCGAGCAACCCGCCGGCGGCCTCGCGCGGATAGCCGGCGCGACGCAGCACCGGCCAGGCCACCGCACCCAGACCGACGGTGGTCGCGGTGCCCGAGCCGGACACCGTGCCGAGCAGGAAGCCCGACAGCACGGTCGTCCGGCCGGGCGCGGCCGCCGAGCGCCGGAACA
>JBOHEP010000057.1:0-5002 GCA_050701075.1 Pseudonocardia sp.
AGGCGTCCTTGAGCGACTGCGGCAGCGTGACGGAGTGGGTGGCCGGGTCGAACACCGGCGGGTTGCGGTCGGCGTCGGCGAACGACGCGGCCAGCGGACCGGTGGCCACCGCGTTGAGCTCGGTGAGGACGCCGCGCACGGTGTCGAGATCGACCCCGTCGAAGGGGGCTGTGCCCAGCCGGTCCTGTACCCCGAACACCTCGAACAGGTTGAACTCGAGATCACGCAGGTTGCTCCTGAAGTGGCCCATCAGAGCCCTCCCTCGACACGACATCTCATTCTACCGGTCAGTAACCCAAGGATATTACTGGCAGGTAACCAAAGCAAGCCGAATACCGGAGCGACTCGTGGACGATCTGCCCGAGTGGGCGATCTACACGATCGGGTCCAGGGATTGTCGACGTTACGTGTGTGACTCATGGTGGTAGCGCCTCTGATGAGTCGCTTGGGACAGCTGATGAGGCAGTTGCCGGGGGTGTATGTACTATGGGTCGACGAGACGGCGTTTCTCGCCGCGGCTTCCTGCTCGGGAGTGTCGCCCTGGCGGGCGGCGCCGTCCTGAGCGGGGCGGTGGATCCGGGGCTGGCGTGGGCCACCGATGAGCAACCGATCATCGACTGCGACGGATGGGGCGCCCGACCGAACAGCCGCATCGTCGCGATCCACCCGAGACGGCCGGTCAAGATCCTCGTCCACCACACGGCGACGCCCAACGTCACCGACGTCGGCCGGGACGCCGCCGAGGGGCTGGCCCGCTACATTCAGGACTTCCACATGGATCGGCGCGGCTGGCTCGACTCCGGTCAGCACTTCACCATCAGCCGCGGGGGTTTCGTGCTCGAGGGTCGCAGACGCAGCCTCGAGCTGCTCCGCGCCGGCCGTTCCCAGGTGGTGGGTTCGCACTGCACGGGGGAGAACCTCGTCGCGGTCGGCATCGAGAACGAGGGCATCTACCTCGACCAGGACCCCCCGACCGCACTGTGGGACCGGCTGCGGGAGATGTGCGCCTATATATGCGGGCAGTACGGGATCGAGCCGACCCAGATCTACGGCCATCGGGATTTCAAGGACACCGCCTGCCCGGGGGACCGTCTGTACGGGCTCCTGCCGCAGTTGCGCGAGGACGTCGCGAGCGTGCTCGGTGAGGCACTGGAGGTACCGCCGGCGGACCAGGCGAGTTGGCCCCTGCTGCGCACCGGCGATGACGGATCGGTGGTGCTCGCCGCCCAGTACCTGCTGCGCGACGCCGGAATGACCGAGGTCTCCGCGGACGGGCGGTTCGGCCTGTCGATGGACGGGGCCGTCCGGGCGCTCCAGGCGGGACGAGGCTTCGAAGAGGTGAACGGCATGATCGGTGGCGAGTCCTGGCCGGTGCTGGCCCGGACCGTGATGCCCGGCGACGACGGCGAGGCGCGGCGCGCAGTCGAGGTACTGCTCGGGCACCGCGGCGCGGAGGGCGTCCCGGATGTGATCACCGCGCCGGTCTGGCAACAGATGCTGACCACTGCCGCCGGGTGAGCCGCCGCGGTGGCGCACCGAGGCCGGCCTGAGCTGATCGAACTGCCGCGGTGCGACACGCGCCGGCGGTCTGGCGCCTGACGACGCCGGCAAGACCCGGACGGGTGCTGAGTACGCTCAGTCACGCGCGTTCGGTATCGGCTGCGCACCGGTGAGGGGGCGGTGGGGTGACGACTCGGTCTCCTGACATGCCCGGGCCGGCGGCCGCACCGGATGTTGCCCTGGTCGGAGCACCCATGGCCCGCCGGCTCGTCCGGGAGGTCATGGCCGACCCGGGGCGGATCCGTCGGGTCGTGGTCGGTCCCGGTGGATACGGGAAGTCGGTGCTGTTGGATGCCGTCGCCGACGTCTACCGCGACGCCGGGTTCTCCGTGCTCCGAAATGTCGCGATGGATGGGGACCCGCTCGGGGCCTTCGCCGGAGCACCCGATGTCGCGCTGATCGTCGACGATGCACACCTGCTCGGGCCCGCGGAGCTCGATCGACTGGCGCAGCTCGGCGCGAGCTCCGCTGTGCCGCTGGTCGTCGCACACCGGCCGTGGCCCCGTAGCCCCGCACTGGCGGCGCTCGGAGCGTTGCTCGCCGCCGGCTGTGCCCCGGTGGTGCTCGAGGCGCTCGACCGACCCGGGGTGGCCGCGCGGGCTGCCCGGCTGCTGCGTGAACGACCGTGCCCGGATCTCGTCGACCACGTCCTCGAGCTGACGGCTGGCACGCCCGGGCTCGTCGATCGGCTGCTGGCTGCACTGGTCGCGCTGGCCCCGGCGAGCGACCCGACCACCGTCCCGCTCACCGGCAATCCCCCGGCGGGGTTGCTGGCACAGCTGGGCTACACCCTCGACGCCCTCGGCGGAGGTGTCCTGGAGATGCTGCTGGCCCGGGCGGTCGGTGCTCCGCCGGACCCTGACGTGCTCGGCGCGCTCCTCGGATCCGCCGGCGCCACCCTCGACGAGCAGTCCGACGCCGCCCGCGCCACGGGGCTGCTGGCCGCCGACGGCCGTCCGATACCGCTCGTGTCAGCAGCTGTACTGGCCGGCACATCCGCGGCGCGGAGTCTCGCGCTTCGCCGGAAGCTGGCCGAGATCGAACTGCGGCGCGGCGGGAACGTCCTGGTTGCGGCACGGGGTCTGCTCGGTACCGGCGCGACCGGGACGGAACTGGCCGCGGTGTTCACCTCCGCCGCCGAGGAGGCGGTGCGTGCGGGTTCGGTGGACGCCGCCGAGCTCTACGACGCCGCGGTCGCCGCCGGGGCCTCCCCACTGGGGCTGGCCGCGCGCCGGGCCGAGGCGGCGATGCTGGCCGGCGACCTCGACGTCGCCCTGAACCAGTCCGATCAGGTGCTCTCCGCGGCGGCCCGGTTCCCGACCGACGACGTGGTGCTGGCGGGCATGGTGGCCGCCGCGGTGCTCGCCCGCCGTGGCATGCTGGCGCGCAGTGCCGAACTCTATCGGTGGCTGGGCACGGCGACCGGCGCCGTCGCGGGGTCCGAGGGGTTGCTCGCGGTGCCGGTCCTGATCGGCACCGGTGCGCTGGCGCAGGCCCGTGAGGTTCTGAACCGGGCCTCGACGTCTCCCACCTCGGGAGCGCCGCCGACGCTGCGGTCCGGGGCCGAGGAACTGATGGCGCAGGGGATCCTCGACTCGGTGGTCGGCTCGCCGACCGCGGCGCTGTCGAAACTCGCCCGGGCCGCGGCGCTGCTCGCCTCGTCGACGCGCACGGCGCTGCTGCCGGACACCCCGGCCGCGCTCGCCGCCCTCGTCGCCGTGCAGTGCGGCGAGCTGGACGTCGCCCGGTCCGTGCTCGGCGAGGCCATCGACTCGGACCCGGGAGGCGCCACCGCCGCGATCCGGCACCGCCTGCTGCTGGCGTGGATCGCGACGTACCGGGGAGCGACGGCACATGCACAGGGACTGCTCGCCGGGGTCCCCGGCGAGGGCGACCTCGAGCCGCGCGACGAGCTGCTCGCCGCCGCGCTGGACGTCGCGATGGCCCGGCGCACGAGCGACCTCGGTGCCCTGACGGCGGCCTGGGGGCGGGCCCGGGAGGCCATCGTCCGGCATCCCGTTGATCTGTACTCGCTGCAACCCCTCGGTGAGCTGCTGGTGGGTGCGGCCCGGCTGCGGGAGCAACGCTGGGTCGCGCCGCACCTGGACGAGGCCTGGGCGATCCTCGATCGGCTCGGCAGTCCGGCGCTGTGGTCGGTCCCGTTGCACTGGTCGTGCCTGCAGGCGGGGATCGCCGCGGGCCTGGGCGATGTCGCAGCTCGGCACGCCGCGGCGTTGGCTGAGGTGGCCGAGTCCAGCAGATATGCCACCGCGATGGCGACGGCGGGCGGAGTGTGGTTGCGCGTCCTCGGTGGGGATGTGGACGCGGTCGCCGTCGACGCCGCTGCGCGCGGTCTCCACGGGGTGGGGCTCACCTGGGAAGGGGGCCGGTTGGCGGGCCAGGCGGCGATCCGGACCCGCGACCGCAAGGACATGAGCGCGTTGCTCAGTTGTGCCCGGGCGCTCCAGGCGGGTACCGGCCCGGCTACGGCGCCGTCGGCCCCGTCCGCCGGATCGGTCACGGTTGCTCCCGGTCAGGTGCGACGCGGTCCGGGGGTCGAGCCGATCGACGGCGGACCCGGCGCCCTCAGTGACCGCGAGCGCGAGGTCGCCGAGCTGGTGCTGGCCGGTATGACCTACAAGCAGATCGGTGAGCAGCTGTTCATCTCGGCGAAGACCGTGGAGCACCACGTCTCCCGGATGCGCCAACGGCTCGGCTCGGGCAGCCGCGGTGAGCTGTTCGCCCAGCTCAGGATGGTCGTCGGCAAGTCCGCAGGGCGAGCGGGCTGACGTGGGCAGCTACTGCAACAGCTGGGAACCCTCGGCGGCGACCGACCGCACTCTGACCGATTTCGTGCTCGACAGTGCGGTGATCGAAGCTGAGCGTGTGCTCGCCGACCGCCGCTGGTTTCCTCATCAGCGACGAGCGCTGGGACGAGTTCCAAGCGCCTACTGGAACGGCCCGCTCGCGACCTGCCGAAGCTCGCTGAAGGTCGACGATTGGCTACGACGCTACTCCTGGCCGGTGAGGGACACGCCCGCCGGCTCTATCTGGGCCGCTCGGGGTGCTGGTGTCCGGGGGATTGAGCGCGTACGCCGAGTTCGGCTACTGGTCGATCTCTGGGAACCGTCAGCCGTGCTGTGTGCGGTTCCGGGTTCCCAACCGGTGATCACAGCACCACCGGAGCCGTGGCCACCTGTCAAGATCAGCATTCCGGTACGGGGAGTCGCACGGGATGCGGTTCTGTGTTCTCGTTCAACGATCATCAGGCTGGCGGCGTGATCCAGACCCGCTCAAGCTGGTGGTGTGCTCCAGACCCCGATGAAGTGATGCGGTGCTGCACCAGGTCAACGGGGCAAGGCTGCGTCAACGGGGCAAGGCTGCGTCAACGGGGCAAGGCTGCGTCAACGGGGCAAGGCTGCGTCAACGGGGCAAGGCTGCG
>JBOHEP010000058.1:0-4650 GCA_050701075.1 Pseudonocardia sp.
ACGCGCCGTTGCCGCGGCCGTGGACCTCCAGCTCCCCGAGCACACCCATGCGGGATGGCCCTGATCGCTGCCGGTCGGCTCGTCGACGACACCCCCTCACCCCGCCGGACCGACCGCCTCGATCCCCACCACCGCGAACTCCCGCTCCCCCGACCGCAGGTGACACCACGAGCTCACCCACCCCCCGCACAGCTCCTGCGGCGCGATCTCCCGGACCGTCCGGTCGCCTTCCTTGTTCCGGTACCTGATCCGGACGTCACGGCCGTGGTCGAGCGCGTCGGCCAGCAATGCGACCTCAGCCACGTCGAGGTGCGGCGCCAGCTTCGCGAGCCGGACCCGCGTCACCGACTCCGGCCGAGCCGATCCGGTCCCGGAGGCGAGCAACCGGGCCGCGAGGTCAGCCGCGCAGGTACGCGGTCGCTCTCGACTCTTCCGGGTCCGGCCCCGGGGCGCCTCCACCGCCCCGACCTTGCGCTCCGCCACGATCACCATGCCGTCAGCGTCCTCGGGCATCGGCGAGAAGCCGGCCTTGCGCAGCCGAGCCAGCACGACGTCGAGCTCGAACGGGCTGGTCAGTACGGTCGGCGCGAGCCTGCTGAGCTGCAACGCGTGCAGCGAGCGGGTGTGCAGGATCTCGGTGATCTCCGGTTCGGTGCCGGTGACGCACGACCGCGAGCCACGGACCCGCACGCTTGCGTGCCGGCGGGCGACGTCGGTGATCAGGTAGGCCAACGGCTGCGGCAGGTCGCGCCCGGAGATCGCAGTGAGCTCGTCTCGCAGCTCGTTGGCGGTCCACCCCGCGTCGAGGGCGGCCCGGACGCTCGCCGGAGTGAAACGCCAGGTCGTCGCGACGCCCCGGCTCTCCGAGGCGGCGGCCGCGGCGAGCAGCCGCGCGGCCGCGGCGGCGGGCTGTCCGGAGACCACCGCAGTGAGGTCGGACTGCAGCACCAGCAGGCCACGCGTCGCCGGAAGCAGCTCGGCGGCGCGCCGGCCCAGCTCCTCGGTCGCCTCCGGGTGTCCGGCGAGCTCGACGAGCAACTCACCGAGCGCCGAGAGCCGATCCCCGACGAGCACACCGAGCAGCGTCGCCTCGTGCATCGCCGCCGCGATCTTGCGCGCCCGCCCCGCCCGGTCGTAGGGGTGCATCGGGCAGAACCAGTCGACCTGCAGGGCCACCGCGTGCACCGAGTGCCCGCCGGCGGCTGCCCTGAGCAACGCGCGCCGCAGCATCCCGCCGCCGGACTCCAACGGCAGCGGGGGCGCCACCTCTCCGTCGTCGATCTCCCGGCTGGTCGGGACGAGTTCGAGGGCCCACCAGGCGAGCGCGAGCCGGGACCACCGCGGGCCCGGTTCCTCCTCGCGCCAGCCGTCGTACCCGGCTGTCGCCACGTAGCCCTCCGCCGCCGAGCCCAAGAACTCCGCGGCATGCGCGAGGTCGATCCACAGGGCCGGGTCGGTCAGCGCGAACCGGGTGGCCAGCCGGGTTCGTTCCCGCGCACCGATGCCGCCCTTCTTCAGGCGCGCGAGCGGGCGGGTGCGGGCCTCGTCGAGCAGGGTGGTGACCGCGAGCAGCGCCGTCTCGGCGGCGGCCCGGCCGTCGGTGGGATCCTCGGTCGACGCCGGGAACCGGGGTCGACCGGTCACGGTGTCCCGCGCACCGAAGTGGAGCAGGACCGCGACCTCTCGCGGCAGTTCCGGCCGCCCGTAGGGATGGGTGACGAACAACCCCGCCTTGGCCAGGAGCGCGACGGGATCGGTCGGGCCCCGGCTGACGCCCCCCGTGTAGTAGTAGCCGCCGGCCTGGAGGACATTGTCGAGGTGGCGCCGCGCCGACACCGGCAGGCCTTCGACGGCCCGCGCCACCGTGTCCGGATCGGTCAGGAGCGCGTCAAGGCGCTCGATCAGCTCGGGCTTGCGCAAGCCGGTCGGGTCGACCCCCAAGCCGGCGACCGTCTCCCGAAGCTCGTCCACCCTGGCCTGCCGGGCGATCAGCGCCAGTGGGCGGAACCCGGACAGACCCGCGGCGAAGTGCTCCACCAGTCGATCGGGGAGACCCACCTGCTGATCGGCCTCCCAGGCCAGGCCGCGGGCGCACAGGCCGTCGACAACCCCCCGGACCACGACGTCCGACGCGCGCAGCCGGGCGGCAAGCCTCGACACCGTCGACGGGCCGAGGAGGGCGACCGCCCGCGCTGTGATCAGCTCATCCCGGTTCAGGTCGCGCAATGCCCGCGCCAGCGAGTCGGCACCACTCAGCCGCAGCGCGAGCTCACCGACACCGCGCGGCACCGGCTCCATCAGCACGTCGGCCCGGTACTCGAGAAGCGCGGTCAACCGCCCGGCATCGAGGCCGGCGAGATACTCCGAGAACGACACCTGACGATCGCACCACGACGTGAGATCACCGCGACACCAGGGGACCTCACAGGACCTGCCCGAGTTCGCCGGCCGAGCGGCGATCGACGACGGGATGCGGGCGAGTCCCGGGCCGTCGGATCCACCCGTTAGCCTTGCCGCGCCCGCCCGGCGGAGGGAGATACCCCGAGATGCTCGCCATGCACGGCCTGTGGTCGCGTGGCCGGGGACTGCTGCTCTGGGCCGAGGACGGCGACCGCACCGTCAAGAGTCCGAGCCAGGCGGCCCGCTCGGCGCGCCTGCACCCCTTCGCCGTTCCTGCGCAGGCGCTCACCGAGATCCATCCCGGCAAGGCGACGATGGCGACGGTTCTGCTGCCGTCGCTGCTCAGCGCGCCGCTGGACTCCGCCGAGCTGGTCCGGGCGACCCCGCGTCCGGCGCCGCGCCGACCGCCGGCCCTGCTGCCATGGTCGGTGCCCGCGATCACCGTCGACCCCGGCGAGCTCGCCGACCCGGCCCCGCAGGTGCGCTACGGCGCGTCCGTCACCCACCTCCACGAGCTGGCCGCGTTCGCCGCCGACCTCGCCACGCGCGGCCGGGTGCTTCCCTGCCTCGTCCGCGAGTCCGGCGCGCCGGCGGCCCGCTGGCGACCGGTGATGGCCGGACCGGACGCCGTTCGGCTGGCTGCCATCGTCGCCGCGATGCCCCCGGTCGCCCGCGCCGAGCAGGACGGGCGGGCCGGCACCACCGGGCAGGACCCGGGCGCGTTGGTCACCGACGCGCTCGCCGCGCTGGTCGACGCCGCTGTCCGCGACGCGCTGGCCCGGTCCACCGGGCCCGTCGACCTGCTCCCCCGCCGCCGCGGCCGCCGCCCACGACGGCTGCCGGCGTCGGAGCTCTGGTTGGCCGGGCTCACCACAGCCGACGGCCGCTTCCCGGTCGACGGCCTCCTCGATGCCGGCACCCTCGGCCGCGGCGGCGTGAACCACGGCGGTGCCGACCACGGCGGGGTCAACCACGGCGGCGTCAACCACGGCGAACTCGATCATTGCGACCTGGCCGACCTCACCGAGCTGGCCGACGCCCTGGCCGCATGGGACGAGGTCGGCACCGGCTCGGTCGGGCCGGCACAGGCGGTGTTCCGGCTCGCCGAGATCGCTCCGCTCGACGATCCGGCCGACCCCGACCCGACCCTGCCCGACACGGTCTGGCGGGTGGAGTTCTGGCTCCGGTCCGCGGCCGACCCCAGCCTGCAGGTGACGGCCGAGCAGGTCTGGGTCGCGCCGGAGGGTCTGCAGCGCTGGATCGACCGCCCGCAGGAGGTGCTGCTCGCCGAGCTCGGCCGGGCCAGCGTCGTCTATCCCGACCTCGCCCCGGCGCTGCGCCAGGCGCGGCCGGTCGCGTGCGAACTCGACGTCGAGGGCGCCCACCATTTCCTCGCCCACGCCGCCGGAGTGCTCGACGCGGCCGGATTCGGGGTCCAGCTGCCGTCGTGGTGGGACCGCAAGCGCCGGCTCGGCCTCGTCGCGTCGGTGCGCACCCCCACCGAGGCCGCCGTAACCCCGGGCGGGATGAGTCGCGAGGCGCTCGCCGACTTCGAGTGGTCGCTCGCCGTCGGCGGCGACGTCCTCACCGAGGCCGAGATCGCGGAGCTGGTGGCGGCCAAGGCGCCGCTGGTGCGGCTGCGCGGGCAGTGGGTCACCGTCGACCCCGACCGGTTGCGCCGTGGGCTGGAGTTCCTGCAGAAGGCACCCAGCGGTCCGACCACCGCCGCCGAGGTGCTCGCGCTCGCCGCCCGCCATCCCGATGACGCCGACCTCCCGCTGCCGGTCACCGCCGTGCACGCCGACGGTTGGATCGGCGACCTGCTCTCCGGAACAGCCGAGCGCACGCTGCGTCCGCTGCACCCGCCGGCCACGTTCCAGGCGACGCTGCGCCCCTACCAGCAGCGGGGGCTGTCGTGGCTGGCGTTCCTGTCGGGGCTCGGCCTGGGCGCATGCCTCGCCGACGACATGGGGCTCGGCAAGACCGTGCAGCTACTCGCGCTGGAGGCGTGCGAGCGCGACGGTGGCGCAGCGCCGAACCTGCCGGCGACTACCCTGCCGGGCCCGACCCTGCTGGACCCGAACCTGTCGGCGCCTACCCTGCTGGGCCCGAACCCGCCTGCGCCGACCCTGCTGCTCTGCCCGATGTCGCTGGTCGGCAACTGGCAGCGGGAGGCGGCCCGGTTCGCGCCCGGGTTGCGCGTGTACGCCCACCACGGCCCCGGCCGCTGCCACGGCGACGAGCTGCGCG
>JBOHEP010000059.1:0-1735 GCA_050701075.1 Pseudonocardia sp.
CTCAGACCCGATTCCGCGAGTAGGGCGGTGAGTGGATCTTCGCCTGGTTGGGTTGATCTTTTGGGGGTGTTTGCTGGGTTGAGAGCAGGCCAACGGCCCGAGTGTCGCCTCGGGTGTGCGGGTTCCGGGGGTGTTCGGGGCCTGTAGGGCCTGGTCAGGACGTTGTTGGGAGTGCACGCAGGCGGGCGAGGACCTTTTCGAGCAGGTGGTATCCCGGGGGTAGGCGCAGGTCGAGCGCACCGGCGTGACGGACCAGGCGGGTGGGTACGCGGATCAGCTTGTGTCGCAGGGTGGCGATCATGGCTTGGCCCTCGCGCACGCCGTGACCGAGTAGCTGCCCGTGGGGTCCGGGGGTGGCGGTGAGCTGGTGTAGCCAGCCGGCGATGCTGACCGCGAGCAGCGCGCCCCACATCCACGCGGTGTTGACCTCGACATATCCCGAGGGGAGGTGCCGGAGCGCGGCACCGTGCTTGGCGTCGCGGAAGATGTTCTCGATGTGGGTCCGATGCCGGTACCAGTGCTCGACCGCAGCGACTTTGTCTGGTGTGGACACATCCAGGTTGGTCACGATGAACGAGTAGCCATACACCGCGTCGAGGTCGGCGAGGGCCGCGATGGGCAGTGCCCGCTGGTCGGGGCGCAGGGTGCGGCGGCGCCGGGCGCGGGGGTCGTGGGAGACCTGTCCGGCGTCGATGTCCAGGCGTACCCGGCGGATCAGCAGCCGGGTCGCCGTCGGCCACCAGTCTGGGCAGTAGGCGGCGACGGCGACCTGCGCGCCGTCCATGTCCAGCGCGTCGGTCCACTGGGTCTGGGCCAGGCCGTTGAGCAGCCGCCACAGGGGCGCGATGCGCTTGGCGCCGATGGCGAACTCGACATCGGCCAAGTGCGCGGCCCGGGCCAACGTCCCGGCGAAGTAGCCGGCGTCGGCGCGCAGCCGGATCCGCCCGCACCGCGCTGCGGCCGGCAGCGCGGCCAACGCCCGCTTCAGCAACTCCGGGGCGTGAGACCGGGGGTCCTCGTTGCCGGCCATGAGGTCCGCGGCCAGCGCCGTCGCGGTCTGCGCCCAGGTGGCCACGTGCGGGCGCCCGCAGCGTTGCCCCTGGTAGTTGAACGCGACCCCCCGTTTCTTGGGTCCGTAGACCTCCACGTCGGTGGTGTCCAGATCGATGGTGACCGCCTCGCACAGCGCCGCTGCCCGCGCCGGTGGCAGCACCGCGAGCATCGCGGTGTGAATGTCACCGATCCCGGTCTCCACCGCGCGCCACTGCCCATCGGTGAACCTGCGCGCCAGCCCGGCGGCGGTCGTCGAGCTCAACCCGGCCACCGGCGCGAGCAGCTGACCGGCCACGTCGGTGCGTTGGCGGTCCAGCCCGACCAAGAAGTCCTCCCCGGCCAGCTGCGCACTGGCCAACCCGACCAGCAGCTGCCCACCGCTAAACCCCCGACCGCGGGTCTTGACCTTCCCGATCGCGGCATCCAACAACGTGATCATGCCCAGCCGGTCGACCAGTTCGGTCACCGCCGCCATCCCCGACACCGGGGTCAGCCACGGGTCCGGCGCGCCGATACCCACCCGCCGCCGCAACCGACGCATATCCCGTAACGTGTCCACCCGATGGGTGTCCTCTCCCTGAGATGTTTTGTTGCTTCGCAACCGACATCATCCCAGGTCAGAGCGACACCCATCGCCAACTCCGGGCGCGTGTCGCCCTATTACTTGCGGATTCGGGTCAGA
>JBOHEP010000060.1:0-26256 GCA_050701075.1 Pseudonocardia sp.
CCCGGTGACCGTGTCCGGCACAGCGCCCGCGCTCGTCGGCTGGCTTCTGGGGCGCTCCCGCGGTCGCGATCTGCGCGCCGCGGGCGGCCGGCCGCCGAAGCTGCCGAGCTGGCTCTGAGGCTGCCCCCGGCCCGCCAGCCCCGACGTTTCGGTGCGCCAAGAGCCTTGCCGCCGTGCGGGATCGCTGCGTAGGCGTGGGGTGTGGCGGTCTCGCTGAACATGCATCGCCCGCGCAGCCTGTGGAGCAGCCGCCGAGACGATCCGGCGACGGAGTTTGATGGCACGATGAATCGATGACCTTCCCTGTTGCCGTCCACGTCGCCGCCGACGCCCCTCTCGAGGACGTCGATCAACTTCTCGACGACCTCCGGGTCTTCGGTCTGAACCCAACGTGCCATCTCAGGCCGACGCGCCGAGGTGCCATTGACCTCGCCTGGGTGTTGCTGCTGGCCCTGCCGACGAAGCTGTTCTTCGAGACCCTGACCGAAGAGCTGGCCGGTGACGCGTACCTGCGGCTCAAGGCCATCGTCGGAAGGGCGCTGCGCCGCCGGCGCGAACCCGAGAACGGTAACCGGGTACTGATGCTGGAGGACGCCACCACCGGCCTCCAGATCGTGCTGGAGCCCGACCTGCCGGCGGAGGCCTACCAGCGACTGTTCCACACCGACCTGTCCACTTTTGCCCGAGGCCCGCTTCACTATGACCGGAGCGCGCACCGATGGCGCTCCGAACTCGATGAGTGGGAGCGGCAGAATCCACCCCGTGATGATCACGACCTCGACCCCCGCCACGAGCGTGATGTCCGTTGAACGGGTCGAGCCCACGAGGGTCGGTGGCCGAGCTGGCCCTCGCCCGCGGTGAACGTCACCGGGTAGGGGGCGACCTCGTGGCCGCGGAGGCCGCGTATTTCGAGGCGACCCGCGAGGCCATGAGCTCGGCCGCCGAGGGAGCCGAGGACGGCCGTCACCTCGTGATGCGGGCCCGCATTGGGCTTGGCCGGGTCGAGCTCCTGGGCGGATCGCCGGACCGAGCCCTTGGCTGGTTCCTCAGCGCCCGCGAGGTCGCCCCCGATGACTGGGAGCCGCTCTACTGGCAAGGCTGTGCGCACGCGTGGCTCGGCGACTACAAAGGGGGCGATCGAAGTTTCACCGCCGCGCTGCGCCTCAACACCGGTGATTCATCGATTCTCATCCAGCGGGCGTACACCCGTTTCAAGATGGGCGATCTCCCGGGAGCCCTCGACGACCTTCTGGCCGCGGATCGACGGAGCGGCCTCGACGATTCGGCCCTGCTGGCCCTGGCCTCGCTCAGCCTCGAGCGAAGGGAGTGGGTCGAGGCTGAGCGCATCCTGGGAACGCTCCTCGACCGAGACCCCTCGAACGTCAGAGCGAGCACGATGTTGGGCATCGCGCTCGAATGGCGGGAGCGGCCAGAGGAAGCGATCGAATGGTACGAGCGCGCGGCAGGATCGGGCGACGTCTCGTCGTTGACCTGCAGCCGCCTCGGCGTCCTGCACGCCCGGGCCGGTCGCCCTGAAAAGGCCCTCGCGTGGTTTCGGCGGGCCAACGTGGGTAACCGAACCGATGACGGAGTGCTCTTCCATCACGGGTTGGCCTCGTTCGAAACAGGCCTGTTCAACGACAGCGTTGATGCCTGGGGAGAGCTCCGGCGCCGCCACCCGGATCGGCAGCTCGGCGCGCTGGTGGCCGTGGCGAAACACGAGCTGGCTCGGGAGCTGCTCAGGGCCGGAGGCTTCAGAGCAGCGCTGCCGCTCCTGGAGGACTGCATCAGCTGCGACGTCGGTGGCTCTGGGGCGGTGCGAGCCCTGGCCGAGGTGCGGCTGCGGCTGGCAGCGCCGGCGGCTGCCGACCGGAGCCCGGATGGGTACGAGACGGCGAAGGAGCTTCTCGGGGCCGCTGCCCCCCTGCCGGCCGACGGCCACCGTCTCACCTTTTTCCGCGGTCTCGTCGAATGGGCTGACGGCAACCCATCCGCGGCCCTGCCACTCCTGGAGCGTGCCGGCGACTTCGGTGGACTCAGCAGACCAGCCCGCCTGGCAGTCGTGCGCTGCGCGCTGGAGGCCGGTGAACTGGGTAGTGCCGAGCGGCAGTTGCTTCGGGTCACGGACCAGCCCAACCAACACGTGCGAGGCATCGCACGGTGTCTGGGCGCGGGCAACTGGTCCGACGCAGCCGACCTGCTGCTCGCCGGAGACGGGAGCGATTTGCGAGCGGAGTTGTCGGCTCCCTGCCTCGTCCGCGCCGGCCGGTGGGGCGAGGTCGACTGGTCCTCTCCCGAGGGGCCGCGCGCCGGCTTGGTGCGCGGGCTGGCGGCCGCGGCGCTGGGGGAACTCGACGATGCCCGCGTCGCGCTCCAGGCCGTGGCCCAGGCGTGCCCCGATCTTCGAGCCGCCCGCGTCGCCCTCACACAGGTCGAGCGCCTGCTCGCCCTCCGCGCAGTCGAGGCGGGATCGTGGGAGGACGCGGCCGATCTGCTCGTCGGCTCGCCGGGGACCGACGGGCAGCCGGGGACGACCTCTGTGCTCGACGGGCTCATCCTGCTCATGGCGGGACGCCGGCACCAGGCGACCACCTGCCTCGAGGAGGCTCTCCGAAGGGATCCTGCCGACAATCGAGTGCTCCACGCGGTCACTGCTTCATGGTTCAACGGCGGACAGGAGGGACAAGGGCCGGTTTCGACCCCCATCGCAGCCGTGGCCGCGCTTGTGCATGACGAGGGTTTCTGGGAACGGTTTCGGTCGAGTTCGGAGTCCCGGTATCAGGGCGCCATAGCGACACCGGTGCTCGTGGAGTTCCGCCGGCACGTCGAGCGCCGAGCTCATGCGCGAGCAGGTCCAACTCATGAGCTGCTCTTCCTGCGCGAGATGGCGGCTGCCGGCGTCCTGCGCGATCTGGGCGGCTTCCCCGCGGGAGGCGGCGCCCGTGGCCTCCTGGTATGCGGTCCACTCATGATCTCGCTGTTGGGTCTGGAGCGCATGTTGGGCGACTTCCTGGCGGGTGAACCAGGACGCGGTGATCCGCGGTCAGGCCAGTGGCGGCGGCTCCGCCAGTTGTTCTCCGGCCTCGGGGCCGCGACCGCCCTTCTGGACGCGGAGCGGCCTGAGGAAGCGCTTGTCGCCCTGGAGGAGGCGGCCTGCGAGCGTTGCCGGTCCGCCACCGCGCGGGAGGACCACCCGTCCGTGTGCGCCCAGGCGTGCCCCGACTTCGACGCACGTCACCCCAGCTATGCCCGCCTGCCCGCCAAAGGCCGGCGCCTCGCCGAGGACGCGGCGCGACTGTTGGTTGCCGCCCAGCTCGGCGTTGCTCGCCGGATCGTGGCGGCGGGCCCAGACGATCTCGGTCCTGCCATCCGGCTGTGGGAGGACGCCGTCAGGGTCGCCACCGTCGCGGGAGCGCCGGCCCAGGTTCAGCGCCAGATCGCGGACACGATGCTCGGACGAACAATGGCCCTCGCGAAGCAGGGCCGCCTCGCCGCGGCCATCGAGCTGGTAGACGCGGCAGAGCACGTGCTCCAGGACTCCCCGGCCTGCGAGGAGGTGCAACGTCAGCTCGTGCAGCTACTTATCGATCGGGGCGTGATCGCGGCAAACGATGACCGCCTGGAGCATGCGCTCGACGACTTGCGTCGCGCAGTGCGTTGCGGTCCACATTCCAGCCGCGCGCTCGTCAACCTTTCACTGGCGCTGCAGAGGCTCGCTGATCAGCGGCGTGAACAGGGCGATCGCGCCGGGGAGTACGAGCGGTTGCGGGAGGCGAACCGTATGCTGGAGGACGCGGCGCCCGAGATGTCCGGAAGTCCAGAGTTGAGGCGGCAGCTGGTCGCGGTCAGGAGGGAGCTCCGCACGGTGTGCAACCGCTGGGCCATCGAGCTGGCGGCCGGGGGGCAGTACGAGGAGGCACTCGAGGTGGCGGGTCAAGGCTTGGCTGAGCTCCCCGGCGATGCCCAGCTCCGGATTAGCCAGCAGAACATCGAGAACGTTGCGGGGCGCCTGAGGGGAGATCCTGATCGATGAGCGACGGGGCGCAGAGGCGCTCGAGGAGCTACGGATCCGTTTCCGGCAGGTAGGCGCGAATCGGTACCTCGTGCTCGCCAACGGCCCCGCCTCGGCGGCCGACGTCATTGACTGGCAGCCTCGGGACTTCGCCGAGGAACTCGACGAGCTGTTCAAGGAGGCGTTCGGTGAGCGGTCACGGCGTGATGACACGCCAATCGACGCCCGCCTCACCGAGCTGGGACGCGAGCTGTTCGACGCCCTGCTCCCGCCCCCGATCCGGGACTGTCTCGAGGAGAGCAAAGGCATCGCCGAGGCCGAGGGCTGCGAGCTTCGGCTGCGGTTCGACCTACCAGCCAAGCTGAGCGACTTGCCGATGGAGATCTTGTGTCCTCCGCTGAACGACAAGATTGGGCGCGCTCTGGCGTTGAACGCGAGCCTGTCCGTGGTCCGGTCGGTGCCGGTGACCCGGAGAGCTCCCCGGCTGCCGCAACCAGGGGATGACCGGGAGCCACTGTCCATCCTGGTTGTGGTGGCGTCTCCTCACGGCTGGCAACCCCTGGACGTCAGCGCTGAACTCGACCGACTCAAGGAAGACCTCGTGGGTTTCACGGCGTCCGAGGAAGTGATTCTCGAGGTCCTGGGGGGACCGGACAACGACGATCGAGCCACCCTGGCCGAACTCACCAACAGGGTAAGGGAGCGGGGAAATCCCCTGGCGGTCCTGCTGATCGCCCACGGTGAGACCAGTCAGGACCACGGCCAGGCGTGTGTGGTCCTGGAGGATGATAACGGATCGGCCCACCGCATCCCCGCTGATCGGCTGGCAGGGACCCTGGGTAACTCGCCTCGGGTGCGCCTCGTCGTCCTCAACCTCTGCGTCGGGGCCAAGGTCGTGAGCGGAGAGCCCCTTTCCGGTGTTGCTCAGGCCGTGATCAGTAACGGGATCCCCGCGGTCGTGGGCATGTCGACCGCGGTCACCGATGAAGCGGCTTCGCGTTTCACCGCTCCACTGTTTCGCGCACTGTGTTATAACGAGACGATCGACGAAGCCGTCCAGTCGGCCCGGCACCAGATGGAGAACATCCGAGCGGATACTCGGATCGAGTGGTGCGCACCCGTGCTGTGCATCGCGGACGGGTGCTCCCGTGGCCTGCTTTTCAAGATCAGCGCTGATCCAGACGATCCACTGCGGGACGGTTTTGAGGCCACAACACGTCTCAGGGGTAATTCTGCTTTAGCGAATCTAGTCCCTGCAGCATTCTACTGTCGGGCGATGGGGGACTGGGAGAGGGTACGGGGCCTGGGCGTTCGCGGCCAGGAGAACACGAGGGGCAAACAGTATCAAGCACTCTTCAAAAGGTTGGAGTACGAGGCCCGCATTGAGCTGGCCATGAAAAAGATTGACAGGCTGTGTCTCGGCTTGGCAAGTGACCCCCCCAAAGCGGAACTTGCGCTACCGGACCTACGGGGCGTGCCCAAGCTGATCGTGGACCGGCTCAAGGTTGAGGTCGCGCGGGCTAATGAGTGTCGCCTGTTTCATGAGCGTTACGAGGAAGGACTGGAAGCGGAGGACAAGAAGGATTGGGTGACAGCTGTCAAGCAGCTCGAGATATTCCGCGAGCGCGATTATCGCGACGGGAGACAACGACTGGCCTATGCCACGGGCCGGCTCGCCGAGGATGAGGAGCGTTGGGCCGACGCCCGTGACGCCTACGCGGAAGTCGGCGACCGGCTACCGGACTCCGAGGTCGAACTGCGTCGGCCGTACGCGCGGGGGCGTGCGGCCGAGCTCGAAGACGAGTGGCCCAAGGCAGCCGATGCATACGCGGTGCTCTCCGAGGGCTATCGCGACGGTGACCAGCGGCTGCTCTACGCCCGGGCCCGGTCGGCGGAGCAGGCCGGGGACTGGCCGGGGGTCGTTGCGGCTTTCAGCTCCGTGGAGCACACCTACCGCGACGTCGCACTCCGGCGGGGCTACGCCGACGGCCGAACAGCTGAGAGCGAGAACGCGTGGACCACGATCATCGAGGTGCTCACCGGCCTCGACGACGACTTCCACGACGGCGACCTCGGCCGGCTGCGCACGTACGCCGGCGCACGCCAGGCCGAGGAGGACAACCGCTGGGACCGGGCAGCCGAGACCTACCAGACCCTCGACGACGGCGAGCGCGACGTAGGCACCCGCCGTCCCTACGCGCAGGGTCGGTGGGCGGAGGCTCGTGCGGACTGGGTGCCTGCCGTCGAGGCCTACCAGCGGCTCGTCGATGACTACCGCGACGTGACGCCCCGCCGTTGGTATGTGACGGCCCGTACCGCGGAGGAAGAGGGGGACTGGGCGTCTGCGGTCCACGCCTACGAAGCCATCCCGGAACATCCGCCCACCACTGAGCGGCTGCCGTACGCCCAGGCATGCCTGGCCGTCGACGGGGGCGGCTGGGAGGCAGTGATCAAAGCCCTCGATGGGTGCCAGGTGGCCGAGGACCTGCGCGAGACGGCGAAGCTTCTCCGTGGTTACGCCCGCAGCCGCGTGGCCGAGGACGCCGGCCGATGGCTCGAGGCTGCCCCGGCATACCGAGCATGCGGAGCGTTCCGCGATGCGCCGGCGCGCGCTGTACATGTGGAGGGCCGAGACCTCGAGGACAGGGCCGACTGGTCCGCGGCCCTGGCAGTGTATGAATCGGTCGCCCATCTGGCTGACGCTCGCCAGGCGGCCGGGCGGCTGACGAAGCTCCGAGACACCCTGCCGTGGATGGACGGGTTGCCTCGCCGCGGTCTCGTCGAGGACCCTGCCCCCTCCGCCTGCCGCGCATCCCCGTACCAGACGCTGCGAGCGGCAGGGATCGCACCGAGCTCAACCAACCAGGAGGTCAAGGACGCGTCGTACGTCCTCATGGCCGGCGGCCTCTGGACCCCCGACGTGCGTATCGCGTGGGACCGGCTCCGCGCCGTACCCGAGCGGTTGGAGACCGACGCACTCCTCTACCCGCTGGTCGATGCGCCGGCCCTGTCCCGTGCACTACGCGGCCTCCGGCCTGGCCCACCGGAGGAGCTGGTAGGCCACCTTCAGCGCCAGCTGGAAGTCGACGGCCCCCTCCTCTTGCTGCTTTCCGGTCAGCGCGAGGCGGCGATCGGGGAGTGGGAAGCACGCCTGCGCCGCAACCTCAGCGAGGTCGGTGTGGCCCACGCCCTGTCGTTGGCCTGGACATGGCATGCCGTCGAGCTCGGGGCGCAGGCTCAGCACGAGAGGGCGGCGCAGGCGTGGGGGCGGGCCATCGCCTACTGGGGTCGGGTCCTCAGCGACGACGTCTACTGGGCGTCGTGGCGGGGCCAGCGAGCGTCCTGCTACCAGTTCGCGGTCTCCGCGGCAGACGTGTCACGAGCGCGCCGCGCGTTGGTGGACGGGCTGACCAAGCGGTTGGCTGAGGTGGCCGACCGGTCTCGCCTCGATGGCCGAGCCGAAGACGCGGAGCGTTATGGGCGGCTGCGCCTGGCGCTTGCGGTGGAGGTGGTCGCGGCGCGCACCCTCGCCGGTACGGGTGGGGTGTCCGGCGGCGAATCGACGACGTCGGCGTGCGGTCCGCTGTTCGTCCGCCTCCACCCGGACCTGCGGGAGCCCCTTGGCCACCTCGTGGCCCAGCTCGATTCCGAGGAAGGCGCAGACGGTGCGGCGCCTGGCGCTGGTTTCCGCCTGCGCTGCGCGTTCTCCGAGCTTGGTGAGGCCCTCGTGCTGCTGGAGCAGAACCGGCCTGATCGGGCGCTGGAGACGATGCGCGGCCTGCACCGGGTCATGCTCGTAGACCTGCCGGCCGACTGCGGGCACGAGCTGGGCACCGACGGGACGGACTGCGCCGAATGTGCGGAGTTCGCCGAACGCAACCCCGGCTACATGGATTTGCGTCATCGTCGCACCCGGCTCCTCCAGGACGCCGTCGACCTCGCCACCCGCGCGTTCCTCGCCCTGGCCAAGGCGGCGCTGGTGGACGGCCGCCCAGGGGTGGACATGGCGCTGCGACACTGGCGGGAAGCGATCGAGGTGGCCGCCAACATCGGCGCCTCGGTGCGCGTGAAGCAGGCGCTGGTTCCCGTGGCGCTCGGCCGCGCCGACGTGCTCAAGGACGAGCACTGGGGCACGCGGCTTACCGACGAGCGGCTGACCGAGGCCATCGACCTCATCGCCGCCACACGGCAGCTGGTCGGGCACGTGGACGCGGGTCAGCTCACGGCGAAGGAGGCCGAGCTGCTCACCATCCGGGGGACCTGGCGCGGCTGCTGGTGCTACGAGTACGAGGAGCCCAGCTACCAGCGGGGCGTTGATGATCTGCGCCGGGCGCTGACGCTCAACCCCGAGTCGCTCGACACCCGGGACAACCTCACGCACGGGCTCATCTTCTGGGCGCAGAGCCTGAACCACCAGTCAGGTGCGGGCCTGCAGCTGCGCCTGCTCGGCGAGGCGCTCACGACCGTTCACGAAGGGTGGCTACGGGCGCCGGGTTATGTCCCGTTCGGCGCCGTGCTCGCCGAGGTTCTCGATGAGTTCGAGCAATGGTGCTTTGACGAGCTCACCGACGAGGAGCTGGACCGGCGGCTTCGCGAACGCTCCACGGTCCCCGAGGCGGAGGCGTCGACCACAGCCGAGCAACACATCCGCAAGGCCGATGAAGAGCTCGAGAGGTATCCCGTCGCCGGGTTGCTCCACCTGATCGCCGCGGTCCGCGCCGTTCCCCGCGCGGAGATCCGCATGAGGTTGGTCGATTCGGTCACCCTGGTGTCAGGCCGAGCGGAGTGGAGTGAAGGATGCTGAAGGATTCGCAAGCCAACGGGGATGGCGGCGTCCCGTACGACCTTCTCGCGGAGGCCGGCGTCGATCCGAGCTCCAGCATGAAGGAGATCCTCGACGCCTCCTTCCTCCTCATGGAACGAGGACGGTGGAGCCCGGAGGTGCGCAGGGCGTGGGACGAGCTGCGCACGATCGAGCGACGGCTCGAGGTGGACTTCCTGCTCTACGACGTGGACATCGGCACTGAGGCATCCAGTGCCCGGCAGACCGTCCTGGCCGCGCTCCGGCAGCAGTCCAGGACCGACCCGGCCGAGCTCTGTGACCTCGACGAGGAGTTCCGCGAGATCACGCTCGACTCCCGCGCCGCTCCGCGCACCACCGCCTTCGACCACCCCCCGCCGCTTCCCGGCCCTGACGTCGTGGAGTTCGACCGGTGAGCGAAGATATGGACCGCGACGGCATGCGGAAGATCCTCGACGTGCTCGACTACTCCACCGAGCTCTCCGATCAGCGGGCCGAGCATCGTCGTGAGATGTCGGCGCTGCTCCTGTCGTTGCTGGACGTCATGGACTCCTTCGACCGCCTGCTCGACAAGGATCCCGGTGCGGCCGAGCTCGGGATGGCCAGCAGCTGCCGGCTCATTGCCCGCCAGCTCGCCACGGTACTGGAGGGGGTCGGGTTGCGGCCGGTGTCTCCCGTGGGGGCAGCGGTGGACCCGCGGGCACACCAGGTGGTCGGTGTCCGACCAGCGGCTCCGTCCCAGGACGACATCGTCGTCGAGGTGGTCCGGCGGGGCTACGAATGGCACGGCAGACCGCTGCGGCCCACCCAAGTGATCACCGGTCGATCGGATGAGGAGGATTCGGGATGAAAGCCATCGGCATCGATCTCGGCACGACCAACTCGGTCGTCGCCTACTGTGAGCCTGGGCAGACGCTCGCCAGGGTCCTGGAGAACAGCCAGAGCAAGCGCTGGACGCCATCAGCGGTCTCCATGGCGGGCGACGAGGTGATCGTCGGCGAGTACGCGTTGCGCACCGTTGTGGGGGCGCCCGAGAACACAATTCTCTCGGTCAAGCGCCTGATGGGTCGCGACTTCGACGACCCCGAGATCGAGAAGGTGCGGGGACGGGTCAACTACCTGCTGACCGCGGGCTCAGGTGGCGACCCCCTGGTTCATGTGCTGCTGCGCGGCGAGGCCCACACGCCAGCGGACGTCTCGGCCATGATCCTCCGCAAGATCAAAAAAGACGCGACTCGTAAGCTGGGTGAGGAGGTCACTCATGCGGTGATCACCGTCCCGGCCTACTTCAAGGAAGGCCAGCGCGCCGCGACCCGGGATGCCGGGGAGAAGGCGGGGCTGGTTGTCAGGCGCATCCTTGACGAGCCGACCGCGGCGGCCATCGCGTTCGGTGTCGAGGTGCCCAACCCCGACAAGCATCGGATCCTCGTCTTCGACCTGGGTGGCGGGACCTTTGACGTCTCCATCCTCCAGATGGTGCAGCCCAAGCCCGGTCATCCCCAGTTCGTCGTCCTCGACTACCTGGGTGACAACTGGCTGGGCGGCGACGACTTCGACTACACCATTGTCGACCGGATCATTGCCTGGGTGAAGGAGCGGTACGGAGGTGACCCCGCCAGCGATCTGCGCTTCCGGCTGCTTGCCAAGCAAGCCGCTGAGGAAGCGAAATTCCACCTCAGCGAGCTGAGCACGGTGACCATCACGATTCCGGCGGCCACCAAGATACGCGGCGTGAATGTCGATGTCGACGGTCTGACGATCACGCGGACGGAGTTCGAGGAGGTGATCGAGAGCTCGGTCGCCCGAGCCATCGATCTTGTCAATGAGGCGTTGCGCAAGCAGCAGCTGGTTCCGGACGACATCTCCGATGTCCTGCTGGTCGGCGGGGCCACGATGGCGCCCCTCGTCTCCGAGCGCGTCGAGGGCTTGTTCGGGAATGCGAAGGTGCGGCGCACGGTCAACCCGATGGAGTGCGTCGCGCTCGGCGCCGCGGTTCTCGCCGCAGGCACCACCGGTGTCGAGTGCCCGAACCCGAACTGCAAGGCTGTCAACGACGAGACCGCCGAGGAATGCGATCAGTGCCACGCAGGCTTGGCGACCGCCCGCACCGTCGGCAATGTCAAGGTTGATGACGTCACGGGAATGGCGCTGGGTATCAGAGCCGTCAAAGGAGCTGACGCCGATGTCTTCGTTCCGATCATTCCCAGCGGGACGCCCTACCCCCTGCCCACTCCGATGAAGGAGCAGTTCCAGGCCACCGACCGGAAGATCAAGGTTCCGGTTTTCGAGGGCAATGAACCAGTGGCCAGCAGAAACAGTGAGCAGGGAGTGATCGAATGCGAGCTCCCGGAGCAGTTCGACGCCAACTCGCCGGTTGAGGTGAGCCTCAACTTCGACCGTAACCGCATCATCACGGTCACCGTCACGGTGCCGGGAAGCGACTTCTTCCGCGCCGAGCCGTTACGTCACGGCCAGCCACGGAGCAGGCCCACCACCGGCGACGAGAAGGACGGCGGCCGGCGCTCCCAGGAGGAAGAGCTGGCCGAGACCATCGAGTTCGCCAATCGTTTCCTCGACGCATACGAGGTGTTCATGGAGGGCGAGCAGGCACGCAGGCTCAGGGGTGACATCGACCGCGGCTGGCGGGGGACGGGTGGGCCACGGATAGCTCAATTGATCATGAACGACATCTATTCCTGCGAGGTGGCCATCCGGCTCTGGTCCGCCGACCGAGCGAGGGAGGGGGCCACCCCCGATGAGACCAGGAAGATCCAGGAGGCGGTCGCGGTCGTCCAGCAGGCGTGGGCCCGGGGCGACCGCGCCGAAGCCACCGAGAAGAGCAAGACCCTCAACGCAATCGTGAAGCGAACCTTGGAGCGCCGTCAGGGCGTGGCCGAGGTCCCCGACCGCGATTTTGGCGGCCTGCTTGCGGTTCTTACTCGTGACTGAACAGGGCGGCCCATGAAACCGCTTCACATTGGCGTCGACCTCGGGAGCATGGGCCTGCGTGTGGCTTATGTCGCCGAAGGGTCCGAAGCGGTCAGCCTTGCGCACAGACCCGTCGAGGACGCCGGATGGCTGCTCTGCGAACGCTCCGCTTCGAGCCGCGTGGGCGTGTCGTTCCCCAGCCCCAAGAGCAGGCTCGGAGCCTCTGCTCAGCTCTGGCACGGAGACGGCCGCCCGACGCCGTCACAGACGCTGACCGAGGCCTTGGCCCAAGTCAGGCGCGACGTCGAGGAGCTGGCCGGTCGGGCCGTGGTCCAGGTGGTTATCTGCGTGCCGGCTCGCTATCCCACCTCGCAACGGGAGGCTCTGCACGACGCGGCGCTCGCTGCGGGATTCGCCGCCGCCCACCTGATCAACGACTCGGTCGGTGCGGCGACTGCGTACACCGCCGGCCGGACCTCACCCGCTACCGTGCTCGTCTTCGGTGCCGGCTATCACGGCTTTGAGCTGGGCCTGACCCGGGTGGTGAAGGGCCATGTCCGTGCCCTGGGCTACGAGGGTGGCGCCATGGCCGGCGCCGACATCGACCAGCTCGTATTGCAAGGCCTTCTCCACACGATCGCCGCCAACGGCTGGGTACTGCGTGAGAGCGAGTGGGGCGCGGCCCGGTGGATGCCGGTCCGGGCCGCCGCCCAGACCGTCAAGGAGCGGCTCGGGAGCACCGACCTGGCCGCGTTTCCCCTGGATATCATCAGCCCATCCGGGGAAGCAGTACAGGTCAACTTCCTACGTCAGTACTTCGAGGAGGCCGTTCGGGAGGCATTCCTGCCGGCGGTCGACCTGGTCGACGCCCTCCTGGAAAAGGCAGGAATGTCACGAACGGAGCTCGACGCGGTCGTGCTCACTGGCGGCACCACTCGCATTCCCGCGCTACGGTCCCTGGTCGCCGAAGCGGTAGGTTGCGTGCCGGTTGTGGCGCTGCCCACGTCACTCGCCGTCGGTGCGGCCCTGCATGCGGCCGGGCTCGGCTCAACGGCGGGACAGGTCCTGTTCGAGGCCGAACAGGTCGTCGACTCTGCGGAGGCCAGGGTGTTCTCCGCGAACAGCGCTGCGCTGCGGGCGACGGTGGACTTCACCGAGATTCCCCCGGCCGAAGCCGGGTCGTCTGCGGCGACGCTCATGGCGGAGAAGGCGTCCGGATTATCCGAGCTGCTCGCGCCGGACTCACTTGAGCGGTACGTCGGCCGGCTCGTTGACGCGGGCGAGGCCGAGCGGGCCAGGACCGAGCTCGGCGAGCTCATCCGCGAGGCGCAGGCTGCCCTGGACAGGCTCCCCGACTTGCCGGATCAGGTTGCACTGAGCCCGACCTCACCGGCCTACCGCTCTCAGCTCGCCCTGTCCAACGCCCGCTCCTACCTCGAGCGGCGCCAGTTCGCGAGGGCGGTTTCCGAGTCGCACTATGCATGGAAGCTAGGACCCGACGATCCGGAGGTCCTCGACAAGATGATCGACATCCATTGCCAGGCGGCATTCGCGAACAGCTCGGTGGAGCATTACGATGACGCCATCCGCTGGCTCATGTGCGCTTTCGGTCATGACGAGAGCAACGCCCGGACCCGTTCCCTGCTCGCCGAGCGACACTACCTCCAGGCCCAGGAGCTCCGCCGCCGTGGTCAGCCGGAGCAGGCGCTCCAGGTCGCCGAGCATTGCCTGCGTTGGGATCCCGGTCATCCGGGCGCAACCGAGCTCCACCGATCCCTGACCGCCGAATAAGTTGCTGATGGAGGGCGAGCAGGCGTGATAGTAAATCCCCGAACGCTATTTGCCAGTCACTACGCCTTCCTCGTCGGGATCGATGAGTACACCCACTTCCCCCGTCTGCGGGGCGCTCACTCGGACGCCAAAACGCTGCACGAGGTACTCCGCTGGGTTGGGTACCCAGAGGAAAACCTATGCTTGGTTCCAACAGAGAAGACGGCTCTGAGCGATCCCAAGAGGGAAGTCGAAGAGTTCCTGGGACGAGTCAGACGTCAGTGTCATGATACAAACCCAGACATCGTGATTTTCTGGGCTGGTCATGGGGTTCCTACTGAGAGCGGCAGCTACTTGGTTGTCAGAAGCACATTGTCCGACGAGGCGAGCTGGAGTGGCTCAGCTCTCTCCCTACAATGGCTTGCGAGTCAGTTCACGCAACTAGGGCCTGCCAGTCTTACGATGTTCTTTGACGTCTGTCATTCTATTATGCCTCGGAATCGCGACGATTTCAGGTCGCGACCACGCGAACTGATCCTCGCCCCTATGCGTGAAGATGTGCTAATAACGGATGTACAAGTAACGTTTGTGGGAGTCTCGACCTTCGCCTGGGAGGTTCCGTCCGGGGACGAGGCACATCCAGGCGTGGGCAGGTCAGCCGGCATCCTGGCTGACGCTGTACAGAAGGCAGTGCGCGGCGAACCCTGCGACAGCAACGACATGGAGCTGTGCCACAATCCTGACGACTTCCTCGTCACGAACAGTCGCCTTGCCCACAAACTAGAGGCTGCGGTTCTTCGGAAAGCAAGAGCAGCGGGCATACATCAACAGCTGTCAGTCCTCGCACACCACCAGGGTCAACCCCGTACGATTGGGTATGCGGTCAAGAGTCATGCCAAGAGTAAGCTCCCTGGGCTAGAGCTTCCCGTGGAAACGGACCTTCTCGCCAGACTAGTCGTAGACAGGATAGGGCCATGCCAGGACCACTTGACAGACTTCGGTATCGAAATGACCAAGATCGTCAGAAGACAAATTGATCGGCAGTGCATGGAAGGTAGTTTTTTGCAAGAGGAGCGGAACCTGACGTGCGCAGCGATTCTTGAGCTGCAAACTGATCCACATATTGGTTCGTGTGCGTACTTTCTGCTTCACTGTCGTGAAGAAGCGAAGCGTGACGGAAGCGCCGAGGAAGTTTTGCAATTATTTTACGACCATCTCGTGTCGAAAAATTCCTTTGGAGAAATTGCAGAATGGCTGAATAGTCAATATCAATTGTTTGCGATCCGACAGGCCGCGCCATGGTCGTACGGTATTCGAGTGCTCAACGGCAGGGATGAGCACGGATACGCTCAAATCATCGAACCGGGAGCTCCCATTACAGCCGATTGTGATGTGCAGAAAACATTCGTGACAACGAGCCCACTACAGCGGAGAGCACGGCTCGACGTGTGGCGTGCAGGGGACGAGACCTCGACTACTCATGACTTGGATGCAATGGATTGCTGCTACACGGGCATAGGCGACTTCTTCGTCGAACTGGCGCGCGGAAGCCGCGTGTGGGTGAGGATTGGGTTCGATGAGCAAGGCTGTGAGGCGCGCGGCTGCGGCGCCGCTGTCGGCATCAGCGCCTACGTGCCAATGAAGATCTTGCTGGGTCGGGAAGATCACCCTGACTGCGACTGGTACGGGCACTGGCACCTCGATTTCGGAGGAGGGTGGAACGAGCTTCGTGGGGCTGGAGATGCTGGGTCAGAACCAGCATGGGTGGCAGGGTTGAGAAAACTGATGGACGAGTGCCGCCGTTCGTTGGAGGCATTGTTAGCCGACAGTCCGGAGCTTGAGCACCACCGAGTCGACCTCATCAAGCGGCTGTACCTCGCAGAGGTAGTGACGCACATATGGGATGAGTCAAGGCTTGAGTACATCGTGGAACATCTGATCATAGGTTTACGAGACCAAAGGGAACGGAGTGAGCCGCGGCTTGCCCGGGCACTGCGCAACGTCATGATGGGCGCGGAATCTAGCGCCGAGTTAAACGGCCCGGATGAGGAGACAGCAAGAGGCGCTTACCGGCAAGATACCGAGGCGGTCCTTGTGGACTACGAGCAGTGGCAGACTGCACCGGGGGTGCCGGCGGAGACTTCGAGGAGGGCCGAGTTGCTGGCACGGTTGCTTCGAGCCGTAACGGCAGAGGGACCAGCGATGATGTCAGCAGTCAAGCGAGTCGTCGAACGCGTGGCGATGGGACCCGAGGAGGTAACCGAGTGGTTGAGCGCAGCTGTGGCCTATGGCGCCGCGCTCGCGCCTCAGCGAGCTGCGCGGTTGACTGCGCGGTTGGTCGGGGCCACTTATGTCCTCCTTCAGGAGGAGGGCGGCGACTTGCGCCCAGAGCAGCGAGAAACACTCCTGAGCTGGGCGCAATTCGCTGACATCGCGCTGAAATCAGGCCGAGCCGGGGAGGCGTTGGATGAATTCTTTTCGCGGCTGACAGGGACGATCGGGGTGGGTGCGTGGCTTCTGGCGAAAGAATACTTGCAGGTCACGGTCCACCCAGATTTCTGGGTGGACCGTGACCTGCTCATGACGCGGTTGCTCGGGACAAAGAGCCGGACACGCGCGAGGCGGCCGAGGAGATTTTTCGACTACTGAATCAGCTCCATGCTAGCCGGTTTCGTGAGGAGGCGGTTCCGGAAGAAGGGATCGACCTTCTTATCACGCTTATCGGCTTGCTTCGGCCAGAGATTGCGACGGTTGTAGTGCAGCTCCTCTCCAGAGACATCGACCAGGAAGCCGCTTTGAGAGTGGCTAGCGCGATCGCAGACCGCGACCGACCCAATCTCGATGATATGAATCGGCTTGGCGTTGACGAGAAGGACAAGATTCCTCGGACTCACAGTATCGTCGATTGGATACTGAGAAATCCTACGCAGGCGATGAAAGTGGACTCAAATCTGATCGCACCGACCCAATCTCGACTCCCTCAGCAGGCAGAGCGACATGACCAGATGCTCCTCGCGGTTCCGCCTAGGAAACGGCGTGATCCTTGATCTCGCCGGGGTGACGGGCCTGACCCTTTCGGCGATCAGCGTCCCCGGTTGTCTTGCCGGGAGCGTCGTCGGGAACGCTGGGTGATCCGGCCGATGGCCAGCTCGGCGTCGGCGCGGCCGGGTGCGAGGCGCAGGGCCTCCTGCCACGTGGCCACCGCCAATTTACGCTGGTCTTGGCGCAGGCGGATCTTGCCGAGCAGCACGAGGGCGTCGACGTCATCCTCACGCAGGGCCAACGTCACCGCCAGATGTTCAGCGGCCAGCCACCATTTCTTGTTCCGTGCCGCGGCAACCGCTCGGTTGAAGTAGGCGTCGGCCAGTTCCGTGACGCGCAGGAGCGGAAGCAGCCCACCGTCGCAGGATGGGCAACGCTTGGCCAGGACCAGGAGCTGCGCACCGCACAGGGGACAGGCGGGTATCGGAGCGCCGGTGCTGGGGGACTCGGTCGCCGGCGTGGTCGCCTCGGCCGTGGGCTCGGTGGTCATGTCGCGTCCTTTCAGACATTCCCACCCGGGATGGAACTGCGGGGAAGCCGGAGGTCGCCGCCCGGGCCGGACTCCTCCCTGGCGAACGCCTGCTTCATCGTCCGCTCCACCCGCGCCCGCAGTGTCAGCACACTGGCTTGATAGAGGCGGCTGAGTCGGAGCGAGGCGGCCTGCTCGTTGGTGAGGTCGACGCTCGTGACCTCGTCCATGGCGGCCTCCGCATCCCTCGTGAGTTGGTTGAACTCCGATGCGAAACGGCCGGCGGAGAGTCGGCCGGCTTGATTCAGCTTGTCGATGATCTCGCGGAGCTCTTGAGCCAACATCAGCTGGAGGATGGGTGCCGGCGTGGGAGCAGCCTTGTCCTCTCCGAGATCATTTTGGGCCGCCGTGACGCGCCGCTGAACGTTTTCGTTGGCGGCGCTCCAATCGACCGGCTTGCCTGCCTCATAGGCGGCCAGCCCCGCGGCCCGCAGGGGCTCGACCCCGGCCCGGTGCCGCGCGCCCAGCGTGGGGTTCTTGCCCTCGAGGCGGCTCACCACCGCGTCCAGCTTATTGATCGCGGCCTCGAACTCGGAGAGCGGCGGGTGAAGCACCGCCTCGGCCTCGCTCGTCCGGATGCTCTTGAGCAACGTCTCGGCCTCGGACAGGGCGTGGTGGGCGTGGATGGAGTCGTGCTGCTCCTCGATGAGCTGCTTGGCCTTGCGGAGGTTGGCGTCGATCTGCGGGCCGACGCGGAGCAGCTCGGCCGGTGGCGCCGTGCCCTCCATCTCCTGCAAACTGGCCTGGACCTGCCGGTAGCGTTGGTGAAGCTCGGCCCCCGACGGCACCGTCATCTTCGGGAGCTGGATCTCGGCGTAGGCAGCCGCCTCTGGGCCGGCGGCGGGAATGTTGACCGAGGCTGAGACCGTCCAGCCCTTGGCGAACTCCAGGGAGACAAGAACCGCGGATCCCGTGGGGAGATCGAGCGGCAGGTCGGCGACGGCAACCTTGCCGATCGGGCGGTTCTCCTCGTAGAACTCGACCGAAACCTCGCCCCGCTGGGTCGCCGTCTCCAGGTTCACGGCGGAGGCGCGGTAGGGCAGCTTCGTGCCTGCCTGTGCGACCGGGAGCCGTCCGTCGCGGACCGCGATCGAGAAGTCGTGCGCCAGGATGTCACCCTCGGGGATCACGTCGCGCGCGCCCGCGTCCGGGTCGTGGGTCACGGACAGCTTCTGGCTGTCGGCGGGCTTGTCGCCCACGAGTACCTGGACGGTGAACCCGTTCTCGGCCTCCTCGTGGAGTGCCACGTCGACGAACAGGAAACCGCCGTCGGCGTTGGTGACCTCCTGCCTGCGGAGGGCGCCATCGTCGGAGCTGAGCTGGACGGTGACCCCGCTGGCCGAGGAGATGGCCTCGCCACACAAGACCCGGCCACTCACGTCGAGCGAGGTCAGGGCTGTCGTGGCCGAGGGCCGATCCAGGGTGAGGTAGGACGACCTGGTCGCCACGGTGGCCGCCTTCAGGGCCGCGCCCACCGCGACGCACAGGTCGGGGTCGACGACGACCGGCTCCCGGTGGTACTCCTCGGCGAGGACCTGGCGAACCAAGGGGATCCTGGAGGACCCGCCGACCATGACGATGTCGCTGAGGTCCTCCGCACGGACGTCGGCTTTCACCAGTGCCCGGTCGCAGGAGGCAAGTGTGCCCCGCACCTCCTCCTCGATCATCTGCTCGAAGGCGTCGCGGGACAGGTACAGGTTGATGTTCATCAGGTCGCCGGCGCGGTCGCTGATGGTGGTGGATGCGATGTTGGCCTCGGGACCCCGTGACAGGTCGTGCTTGGCCACCTCGGCGATCGAGAGCAGCCGGTAGAGGATGGCGTGGTCCCTGGGCTCCTCTCGATCGAGATCCAGGTCGTAGGCGTCGAGTTCGGTGATCATCCACTTCACGATCTGCCAGTCGAGGTCGTAGCCGCCGAGGTACTGGTTCCCGTCGAACGAGCGGTTCTCGAACCCGACCTCGGGGTCCCACGTGACGATGGAGTCATCGAAGGTGCCGCCGCCGAGGTCGTAGACCATGAACGTCACGGGATCCACCAGCTCCCGCGACCGGGTGTACATCAGGGCGGCCGCGACCGGTTCGAGCAGCGTCTCCACGACCTCCAGGCCGGCCCGCTCGCCCGCCTCGGTCGTGAGGTTCTTCGCCTTGTTCTCGAAGAAGGCCGGGACGGTGACGATGGCACGGTGGACGGGGGCGCCGAGCACCTCCTCGGCGATCGCCTTCAGATGGCCCAACACGTGGGCGGAGGCCTCTTCGGGCGTCATCGTCCGGTAACCCGCCGCCACCTGTCGATCCGTGCCCATGGCCCGTTTGAAGAACAGCGCCGGAGGTGGGACGTCACCGCGCGTGGCCATCTGCTTGGCCCTCGAGCCGACGACCACCGTGCCGTCCTGATCGACCCAGACCGCCGACGCGGTGGTCCGAGCCTTCTTCCCGTCGGTGATCACGAGTGCACCGCCGGCCGGGACCAGCCGCCTGGTGGCCAACAGCTCCTCTTTCCTGGGGATCTCCGCCGACTCGGGGATGGCGACGCAGCTGTTGGTCGTCCCGAGGTCGATCCCGATTACGTGACTCACCCGGTCACCTCCTGTGGCTCGTGATTCGTTACTCCGGGCGGGGCAGGGACGGCCAGCTCGACCTGGACGGGACAGATCAGCTCACCGTTGAGGAGCACCCCCGGGCTCACCGTCTCGCGCACCCGCGGCTGGTCGACGTCCTCGGCGGGGATCCACGCCGTGACCTTCGCCTGTTCGCTGACCTCGAAGGTGAACGGCTGACCGTCGAGGTAGACCAGCTCGGCGCCGGCACGTGTGAGGACCTGCTCGTACCGGTCCCGGATCGTGGCCAGCAGGCCGGCCTGCTCCGGCAGACCGGCATCCTCCAGCACCGCGGTGTTCCGATCGAGGAAGACCCTGAGCTGGTGGTGGGCGAGGGCCAGGTCGATCATGAGTGCCCGCAGCAGATCATGGTCGTCGGCCGTCCTGCGTCCAGCCTCCTCCCGGGCCACCTGCATGGCACGGCCGTGCCGGTGCATGAGGTGCCAGACCTCACGCTGGAGGTGCACGGGCTGCTCGGTCTGCAAAGGCCGCTCGGTCTCGGTGAACCTGGTCGGGTCGGGGATCATCGTCACAGCTCGGTGAGCGTCGGGAAGGTCCGGTCCACCGGAGGGGGGACGAGACGGATGAGCCGCTGGATGTCGGGGGTGCCCGGGTCGAGGATGGGAGGCGTCATCTCGGCCAGGGGGCCGGACACGTCACTGAGGTCGATCGACACCAGCCTTGGCCGATGGGTGCAGAGCTCGGCGTAGAGCCGCGCCTCGGGGTCCAGGATGCGCTCCTCCGCCTCGTTGACCGCAGCGACGTCCAGCGACTCGCCGAAGAGGGAGAACCGTTCCGGGGTGGACTGGATGCGCTGGCGGCGCTGGCGGATGGCGCTCCTGATCGGGCCCCGTCCCTTCACGGTGGTACTGATGCCCAAGATCTGAAACGGCGTGCGCCGATAGGGGTTGTACCCAGGTCGCCACTCTTCCCACGGGCTGGTGGTCTGCGTCATCGTCGGTTCCTTTCGTCCCGCGTCAGATGCTCTCAAGGTTCAGGCTCCAAGGTTTCGCGCCCGTTGGAGCGCAAGCAACCGCCTTAGCTGCTGCACCGCTGCCCGGCTCTTGTCGTTGCCGGATTCGCTCACGAGCGCGGCGGTTCGAGAGATGGCGTGCTCCGCCTCGACGAGTGCGGCGTCCGGGACGTCATCGGAGGTGAGCAGCGCTTGGGCCAATCCGAGGAAGGACTCGGCGTCGGAGGGATCGAGCGTGGTCGCTCTGCGGAGGTGCTGTGCCGCCCCGACGCCCTCCTGCCTGGCCAGCAAGCACAGCCCCCAGAGCGACTCGGCACAAGCCTCGAGCGAGGGCAGCACCGAATAGTAGTGATCGAGCGTCAGATGTGGGTCGAGCAGCCGGGCCACACCATAGTGTTTGACGGCCCTCGAGACGTCTCGTTCACACTCCTGGCGGGACTGCGAATCCGACTCCCACGAGAACCGTTGGTCGGCGAGGCCCTTGCTCACCAAACCGCTCCACAATTCGTGGCGGGCGATCTCAGCGGTCAGGGCACCCTGGGGCAGCCCTGCGGGGCGCAGGGCCTCGAGTCGCTCGACGTAGCGCGCCACGCCGGCCGGGTCGGCCGGTGGCGCGCCGATCACCGTGAGGATCCGCTGCGCCTCTGCGACGTTCCCGGCGACGCGGGCGAGGCCGTCGTCGGAGTCCCACACCTGCTCGTTGCACTGTCGATACGCGTAGAGCAACGACCGGAGCAGGTGGGCGTTGTCCTCGTCGATGTGCAGCCACCCGCGCAGGCCGTCGAGCATCGACTCGAAGTCGGCGGTCTCGACGGCGTCGGGAACGGTCGCCACCACCTCGTCCACGAACTGGAGCCGGATACCGTCGATCACGCCGGGATCGAACGGCGCCGACTTCACGACCAGCATGTGCCTCCTCGCCCGCTCCGGGTCGCTTGCCCGGTAGGCGGCGATCAGGTCGCGGTGCGGTTCGAGCAGCTCGCGTGGCAACCGGGTCCGGACCCCGGCAACGACCTCGGGGGCGATCTCGGCTCCCATTTGCTCGCGCAGGTGCCGAGCCATCCGCGCCCAGAACGCGTCATCGGCATGGACGGCCGACCAGTGCCCCAGCGCGGCGGTCCAGTGTCGGAACGCCTCAGGGCTTTCCGTCATCTCCAGGTCGTAGGCCTTGGCGTGGTGCAGGACCGCCAGGTGATGAGCACGCCAGGGGTCGGGGCTGGTGGCCTGGGTCCAGATGGTCTCGGCCTGGCCCGTCCATGGGTGAAGCTCGCCGTTCTCGACAAGGGTGGCGTAGGCTTGTTGGTCCGGATTGAGGCTATCGACGAGTGAGGCTCGCAAGCGGGTCGCGATGACTCTCAAATGGGCACGGCAGGTTTCGACCGCGGTCATGCCGGTCCCACCGTCAGCTCGGCGCCGCTCACACCGACCTGCACGCGGCTGAGGGTCTCGCCCTGGCGGCGGGCGTGATGAACGAGACGGAGCAGGGCAGGGACGAGGTCAGCCATGCACCGGTTGACGCCTCGGGCCGCCTCCTCCGGCCGCCACGCGGCAGCGCGGGATGCCAGGTGCCCGGGGAGATCGTCGGACCAGGTGAGCTCCACCGCGAGTTTCCGCCGGACCTCGGCGGCTTCTCCCCGGAGACAGGCCAGCGCGATGGCCCGCAGCTCGGCGTCGCCGAACTGTTCGAAGACGATCACTTCGTCCACGCGATTGAGAAACTCTGGGCGGAAGTACGTCCCGAGCGTCCGGCGCCAGGCGGCCCGCTGCTCTCGGGCCCGGTCGCCGGAGGTGTCGGCGGCGGCGTCGACCCGCCCGGTGAACTCCTTGGCTGCGAGGTTGGACGTCAGGACGATGACGGACTCTCGGGCGTCGCGGACCGGACCAGCCGGGTCACTGATCCTGCCTTCGTCCAGCAGACGCAACAGGGCGTCGAACACCCGCTCGTCGGCCTTCTCCACCTCATCGAACAACAGCACGCGTCGCGCGTTGTCCCGCAGGCCGTTCGTGAGCTTCCCCTCGCCGAAGCCGATGAAGCCAGGAGGCGCCCCGATGAAGTTGTTGATCGACTCCCGGGTGTTGAACTGACCCATCTCGAACATGAGGATGTCGTCCTCGGAGCCGAACAGGATGCGGGCCAAAACCTTGGCGGTCATGGTCTTGCCGGTCCCGCTCGGACCGCAGAGCAGAAACGAGGCTGCCGGCCGATGATCGTCCTGGTAGCCCAATTCGAGTCCCAGCATGATGCGCTCAAGGTAAGGTATCAAGCGTTCCACCACCTGGTCCTGGCCCACAAGGCTTTCCCGCAGCGTTTCGACCGCCTCGTCCGGGGAGAGCTTGCGCGTGGTGGTCTCGGCGTCCGCCTGCTCCTGATAGAAGTCGGTGGCGAACCGGAGAAGCCCGGCCATATCGACTGCCACGTCCCGAAAAAAATTGGTGACGACACCTCCGGGCGTCTCGAGCATCGCCACCAGCAGATCACGCTCGCCGATGTGGGCGCCGCAGCGATTCCGGGCGATCATCGCGGCGCGTTCCAGCACCAGAACCAGCGCCAGCTCCATCGTCGACCGCCGCAGGGGCACCTCGGCGATGGCAGGTCGGGTGCGGCCACGCACGAAGGTGAGCAGGCGGGCACGCACTTCCCGGAGGTCGTGTTGCAGGAACTGGAGTCCGCGCTCAAGCAACCCGTTGGGTATGACGGTCATGGTGTGCAGGAGGAGCGGGGTGCTCTGGCGGTCCAGGCCCAGGGCAGCGGCCTCTCGGGCCATGGTTGCCAGCACTCTCCGGGTGTGTGGGCTGAAGACGGTCAGGTCCAGCTCGCCGTCGGGCTCGAGAAACAACTGGGGCGGCGGCTGGCGCTCGAGCAGCCGCATGCCCCATTGCTGGGCGTCGATCCTGGCGAACCGGGTGAACAGCTCGGCGACGGGCGGCTCCAGCCGGATGAGGGCCTCGCCCAACAGGTCACCCTCGGAGATCCGCTCACCCTGCGCCACCCGCTCGCGCAAGGCCGCGAACACCTCTCTCGTGGCGGTGGACGCCGTCGTCTCGTCGACTGCGTCGATGGCCCTGCCGGGCTCTTGTGTTCCGTCCTGGCGTAGCGCCTGGCCGAGCGCGTCCACCGGGACCCGATGCTCACGCAGGAACGACTCGGCCATCCCGCCGGATATCCGGCTGAGCGCCAGGACGATGTGGGAGGGCTCCACCCGTTCAGCCCGCAGTTCCGTCGTCGTGGCCGTAATGGTGCGCAGGTCGTCGGTGACTGCCCGAAGACTCGACTCGAAGCTCGCTAACACGATTCCGAAGATATGATCCTCCTTCATCCCCTCAGCAGACGCTCCGCGAGCTCAGCGTCGCTCGCAGCCTCACCAACCAGACCCCGGCGAGCAAGCTCCACGCTCCTCGTGAGAAGAGCATGGGCGCCGGCGACTCGGACCCACCCGGGTAGCTCGTCAGAGTCATCGACCAGCGCCACCATCTCCGCCAGCAGAGCCCGATCATGACGCGCCACCGCCCCCAGTATGGGCCATGGGACGACCGGTCCGGCTGTCAACCATCGTTCCTTGTACACCCGGACGAGGCGCCGGGCCCAGTCGAGGAGGGCGTGGTCGTTTTTTTCGAGCACGGCGAGCAGTACCGCTCCCTCCTCGACGGGCCCCCAGACCTGGTTGTCGTCACGTCGATGCCTGTCGAGTCCCCGAAGCAACGCGATGGCCTGGCCCTGCTCGCCCCGCCGAAGGTGGGTGACGGCCCGCCAGAACGCGGGGTAGGGCGTGCCGGTTCCATTGATGGCCTTGAGTTGCTCGAGCACGACGCGGGTGTCGGCGTCACGGCTCAGGAAACCCGCGATGGCATTCAGGAGCACGTATCCCGGATCCTGTTGCAGCCTCCGAGCCTCGGTGAACCGTCGCTGGGCGGCTGCGATCTTCCCGACCGACAGCAGACGGTGTCCTTCTCGCGCCAGATGATAGGCGAGGCGCTCCGCTGCCTGCATCGACCCGAGTTCGACCGCGGCCGCGTAGCGCCTCAGTGCCTCCGGTAACGCCCTGGCGAGCGCGAGGTCACCCAGGGCGCAGAGCTGACCAGCACGGGACAAATCCCTGGGTCCGACCAGGTCGAGAAGCTGGAGTGCGGTCCAGTGGTCATCCAGCGCCTGCCTTCCGGTATGCGGGGCAAGCCTTCCGGTATGCGGGACAAGGTGGAGATTGTGGTCGAGGTGGGCCCATAGATGAGTGGTGACACCGCGGCGAAAGGTCTCGGTGAGCTCATCGTGGGGCACGCTGTGGCACACGTCGAGCAACACCTCCAGCAGATCTTGGCTCTTGCTTGCGAGCACCGTCTGGATCGTCGTCAAGGCGTCCCCGAAATGGTCCAGTCCGGGGCTGCGAACCCACGCCTGGATCACTGCCGACGTCATGTCCATCGAAACGCACTGCGGGCACGAGCGGTTCAGCTCGGCCAGCGTCGTGAGTGCGTCGCCGGGCCATCGGGTCGTAGCTACCACGAGATTGTGTTGAATGTCGCGGGCGTACTCGACCAACTGATCCACGCCGGCCCTATCGCTGAATTCGGTGATGGCGCTCAGCCGGAGCGTTGCCGCCGCGTCCGAGCTACCGGCCGCATCCAGTCGATCTGCCTCCCGGGACTTTTCTTGAAATTCCCGGTGCGGTCTTCTCCACCACCTTTGCCACCAGCTCCTCGGACGGGTTTGTTCGGTCATAGCGCGGTGACGCCCATACTGGACGCGGTGTCCGTCATGAGGTGGAGAACAAGAGCGCCCGGGAGAACCAATGCGACGACCACGGCGACGATCAGGACGCCGACCCCGCGGGCCGCCGGAGGACCGCCGGAGGCCGGCATGCTTGCCGCCGTGATGACAGCCAGGATGAGGAGCAGCCTGATCGACATCGGCATCGGCATCGGCACGAAGGCGCCTCCGAACGACGGCCACACGTCATTAGCCAGGCCGAAGATCTCGGCAAACCCGTCAAGCACTCAGGTCCCCCTCACGATCAAGCGGTGCCGACCCCACGTGGCGTCTCCCGAGTCGATCTCCAGCGTTCCCCGAGTCCCCACCAGCGCCCAATCCTGCCTGCTCATGTCGCCGCTTGACAGGTTGAACCTGGATCCACCGGGCAAGTTTGCCGGTGATGGCGTCCGTGACGTACGAATTTCCTCCGAGCTGGGACCTTGGGCTTATCGAAGGACACTCGTCGATGATCGCCGCGACGATGCTGCGCAACAGCTCGGTTGGGCGAGGGCACGCGTGAAGGTGGTGCGGGGATCCGGTGGGGAAGGTGCGGAGGGCTTGATCGATGTTGGGGTACCGTCAGTGGTGCTGTGTGCGGTTCCGGGTTCCCAACCGGTGATCACGACACCACCGGAGTCGCGGTGACCTGTCAAGATCAGCGTCTCGGTACGGGGACCGCCCGGATGCGGCTCTGTTGTTCCCGTTCGGCGGTCATGAAGCTGGTGGTCTGATTCAGACCTCCGATGAACCAATGCGGTGCTCCGCGAGTCATGACGTGTCGCCGCTGGCGTTCCGGACCGCGTTCAGCGCAGCCAGGTGACCGACGGCTCGACCGCGGCCCGCGGTGCCGGCACTGACCC
>JBOHEP010000061.1:0-4909 GCA_050701075.1 Pseudonocardia sp.
TCGCGCTCGCGGCGCAGCTGGCGATCGTCAGCGGCGCCGCGGGGGGCGCGGAGGACGGGCTCGAACGGGCTCTCGACCTCGCCGAGACCCGGGCCACCGAGCTGCCACCGGCGCTCGTCGCCCAGGCGATGGCGATCTTCGTGACGCACCACAAGTCCGCCCGCCGGCTCGCCAAGCCCCGGACGATTCGGGTGCGGCCCGAGCTGTTCGCCCCCTCGAAACCGGCCGGAGGCGTCGCCCCCACCACGGCGCCCGCACCTGAGGAGGCGCTCGACTACTGGCGCGAGGATCCCTTCGCCAACGAGCACCACGAGCACTGGCACCAAGTCTACCCGTTCTCCGGGCTCCTGCCTCCGGACTTCGTCTTGTGGGCGCAGACGTCGGACCGGGCGGGATTGGCGGCGCTGCTGTCCGCGCTCGACCCGGCGCCGGACTGGCCGGCGTTCCTCGCCACTGCCGCACCGGAAGAGATTCTGGACCGGTTCTTCGCGCTGGCCGCGGCGCTGCCGGACTTTTTCGCCTTCGCCCGCCAGCTCACACCGCAGGCGTACCGCGTGCTGTTCCGGCTCAACGACCGCCAGGGCGAGCTGTTCTTCTACATGCACAGCCAGATGCAGGCTCGCTACGACGCCGAACGGCTCTCGCTCGGTAAGCAGCGGGTGGCCGCCTTCGGCCCCGCGGAGTGGGACACGCCCATCCCCGAGGGATACGACCCGGGGCCCGATCTCCTGCAGTTCACCAGCCGCGCGGCCAACGACAAGCTCCCGCAGCGCGACACCGACCGGCTCGTGGGGTGGCAGGCCGCGCTCGACGTGGCCGTCGCGAGTGGCGACCTGATCCGCACCGTCGGCCCACCCCGGTCGGTGGACAGCGATACCCTCGGTGTCGCCATGGAGGCGGCGCAGTCCCAGCTGACGGGGCTGCGGCGGCAGAGCTACCCGGGGATGCACAACGCCGGCCACGTCATGATCGGTTCCCTGCCCGACGACCAGGGGAACGGCGTGATGGTCTCCCCGGTCGTGGCGATCCGCGACCCGATCTTCTGGCGCTGGCACAAGCACATCGACAACGTCAACACCGGATGGCAGGACACCCAGCCCGCGTACGACTTCTCCGACGCACCGCCCGTCATCCTGCGCGACGCGCTCGGCGGTACCGCTGCCCCGTGGGCCAGCCCGGACGTGCTGCTGGTCTCGACGGCGGGGCTGGCCGAGGGATCCGACCCCGCTGGGATCGTCGCCGCGGCGGTGGGCGGTGCGGCATTCGACACACCCGTCGCGGCGGGCCCGCTGCCGGGTGCGGACGGGCTCGTCGTGGTCGACGAGCTGACCACCCGCCTCGTGGACAGCGCCCTCTCCGACGGCCGGAGCATCACCCACCTCACGCACGATCCGTTCGCGCTGGTCGTGCGGGTTCGCAACGCCGCCCAGCGGCCCACCGCGATCACGTTGCGGGTGTTCCTCGCACCGACCGATGTCGCGGCCGACCGTACGATGTGGATGGAGCTCGACAAGTTCCTCGTCGAGCTCCCGGCCGGTGGGCGCAGCGTCCTCTACCGCCCGGACACCGAGTTCTCCATCGTGAAGAAGCCGGCCGAGACCGATCCGCAGACGGTGCTGGACGGGGCCGCCGACCCGAACGACCCGAACTACTGCGACTGCGGTTGGCCCTACACGCTGCTCCTGCCGCGCGGCACCGCTGAGGGCATGGCATTCCGGCTCGTCGTGTTCTGCTCGAATGCGGCGCAGGACCTCGTAGGCCCCTCGGCCGAGTGCGGGTCGTTGAGCTTCTGCGGCGCCGTCGACCGCTACCCCGACACCCGTGACATGGGGTATCCGTTCTCGCGGCCCTTCGCGGCATCGTTGGCCGACACGGTGCTGGGTCTGCCGTCCGCCACCGGGCGATCGCTCACCATCCGGCACACCCCGTCCTGAGGGAGAGACCGTGGGAACCGTTTACAAGATCCACCCGGCCATCGGCGTCGCGCGCCTGGGAAACCACGGGACCACATTCTTCGTCGGCCCGGAGTCACCCGGCTCACCAGGGGTGGAGATCGACTCCGCCGGGGTCGAGACCCCGTTGCAGAGCTACAAGGAGGGCGGTCGTGTCAAGCGCCAGGCGGCTCGCTTCCGCGTCTTCGCCTACGAGCAGGACGTGACCGGGAGCTTGCAGCTCATCGGCGAGGTCGGGCCGGACGTGCACGTCGAGTGGAGCGTCGACCTCGTCAACCGCAAGGCGGCGCTCGATCGCACCGTGGGTCCCGCCAGGCGGCGCAACGCCGACATCACCGATCGGGACAGCTTGGTCATCCGGAATCCGAAACCCGCTGTCGCGGCCGGCTGCGGCCACGCACCGGTCGTGCTCAGCGGGACGTTCCTCGGCACCGACGTGTACCTCGGGGAGGTCCGGACCGACGACACCGGCCGGCTGATCGTCCTGGGCGGTCGCGGCGCGAGCGGCTCCGTCCCGCCCGGCGAGCCGCTGTTCAGCTTCGCCAACAACGACCGGTGGCACGACGACGTGTCCGACGGGCCGGTCTCGGCCACGGTGACGCTGCCCGGCCAGGCTCCGGCGATGGTGCACGAGCCGGCGTGGGTGGTCGTCGCACCGCCCGACTTCGCGCCGACGATCGACGCCGCCGTGTCGCTCTATGACATCGCGTTCCAGTCCGGGATCGACAAGGGGGCGATCCAGCCCGAGCTCAGCCCGTCGTTCGTCCGCCACATCAGACCGTTGATCGAGCGCACGGCCGCCCTGCGCTGGGTCGACAGCTGGGGCGAGTGGGCCGGGCTGCAGCCCCTCGACTGGCAGACGCTCGCGGATCCCGGCCCGGCCTCCCGGCCGGCGCGCCAGCAGATGTCGGAGCGGATCCTGAACCCGAATCTGGCGCTGTTCGAACTGCCGGCGTTCCTGACGACCTACGTGGACCAGTGGGTGACCGGTGATTTCCGCAGCGACCTCGACACCCCGGTCCCGCGCGAGCCCGTCCCGCAGCAGCTCGATCGGGCCGCGCTGGAGCGCTGCTCCGGGAACAACTTCTTCCCCGGCATCGAGGCCGGTCAGAACCTCAAGGACAGAGACATCTACGCCCGACCGTTCCGCCTCGATCCGAGCAACGTCGGCAAGGTCTACCCGGGGTGCCTGACCGAGATCATGGCACTGCCGTGGCAGGCCGACTTCTACGCGTGCGACGGCGGCGTCTGGTGGCCGACCCAGCGGCCCGACCTCGTGATGACCGACGCGAACGACGTCCCCGGCAGCGAGACCGAATGGGAGACCCCGATCGACGGGTTCGAGGCGATGGTCGAGCACGTCCTGCGGCTCGGGTTCGTCGTCGCCCAGCAGGTGGACGGCGAGACCGTCTTCGTCGAGGTCGACCGCGACCCGCAGTTCCCGAGGCCGTGACGTCCGACGTCGATGTGCTGGTCCTCGGTGGCGGCCCCGCCGGTGCCGCCACCGCCCTCGCACTCGCCCACGCTGGCGCGTCGGTCGCCGTCGCCGGCCGGTCGCGCGGAGATCGGCCGCGCATCGGTGAGACGGTGCCCCCGACCATCATCGCGCCGCTGGCCCAGCTGGGCGTGTGGGATGCCTTCGTTGCCGACGGCCACGCCCCCGCACCGGGCACCGTGGTCCGTTGGGGCGCGGAGCAGCCCTACGAGAACGACTTCATCCTCAACCCCTACGGCCACGGCTGGCACCTCGACCGTGCTCGCTACGATGCCATGATGATCAGCGCGGCCGACCGCGCCGGCGCCCACATCCACGATCTGCCGCCCGGTGGCCGCGTCGAGCACGACGGTGGCGGCTGGATCCTACGGATCCCGAACCGGCCTTCCCTGCGGGCCCCGTTCGTCGTCGACGCGACCGGGCGGGTCGCCCGGATCGCCGCACGGCAGGGGGCCACGCGGCATCGGGAGGACCGGCTGATCGGGCTCGTCCGCTTCGGGCAGGCCGCCACCACCGAGGACCGGACCCTCCTCGAGGCGTGTGCAGAGGGCTGGTGGTACGCGGTGGTGCTACCGGACGCCCGGGCCGTCACCGCCTTCTTCACCGACGCCGACCTGCTGCCGGTCGGCGCGGCGGAGCGGGACCGCTTCTGGGTGCAGGCACTGTCGAGGACGCGGAGTGTAGCGGAGATCATGGCGACAACGGGGGCGTCGCGGATCCATACTGCCATGGCGCACACCACCATCTTGTCCGAGTGCACCGGAGAGGACTGGTTGGCCGTCGGCGACGCCGCCCGCACCCTGGATCCACTGTCCGGTCAAGGCCTGATCACGGCGTTGACATCGGCGATCCGCGCCGCGAAGGCGGTGCTCGGCGCGCGCCGGACGGCGTTGGACGGGTTCTCCCAGCAGACCGCCGAGGAACATCGCACCCACCTCTCGACGGGACTGGCGCACTACCGGCGCGAAGACCGCTGGCCGCGCAGCCCCTTCTGGCAGCGGCGGCACCGCCGGCTCCAGGCGACCCACTGACCCAGATGACCCGACGACACCGAGGAGCACCACAGTGGAAGGACGCTTCTTCACCCCGGGCTCGATCACCCAGATGCCATTCTGGGGACTCGCCGACGGTGCCCTGCGAACCGCCGCCGCTACCGGCCCCCTGCACGACCCGCCGCTGGAGCCACGCGACGAGGCTGTCTTCCTGCTGACGGCGGCCGCCGAGATCGAGCACGCTCTGATGGTGCAGTACCTCTACGCCGTCTACTCCATCCGCGTCGCCGACCCGAACCGGGATGAGCTCCAGCGGGTGCAGAGCCTCCTCACGCAGATCGCGCGCGAGGAGATGGGCCACCTCGCCACCGTGCAGAACCTGCTGCACCTGGTCGGCGGCCCGCTGAACTTCAACCGGGAGAGCTCGCCCTTCGCCAGCGCGATCTACCCGTTCCGCTTCACCCTCGAGC
>JBOHEP010000062.1:0-5810 GCA_050701075.1 Pseudonocardia sp.
TTCTGGGACGGCAGGTCTGCGCGGTCGCGCCGACCCTGTCGTCTGCACGGGTTCGCGCTCGCCTCGGCGAACTCGCCCTCGCGATCCGCGGTCGTCCACGGACGGAGGCGACTGCGGGGTTCCTCGCCGACATCGCGATGCTGGACAGCGGCCGGGCAGCGGAGGTGATCACCACGTGGCCGGTGTAGACATCGACCTCGTGGACCCTCACTTCGCCCACCTCGCCGAGGGCAACGCGCGCCAGGCCCGCAAGCGGGTCGCGGCCGATGTGTTCATCCGCGACATCGAGGGCCGGGTCCTGCTGGTGAACCCCACGTACAAGCAGGGCTGGGACCTTCCGGGGGGCATGGTCGAGGCGAACGAGTCGCCGACGGATGGCGCGCTGCGGGAACTCGCAGAGGAACTCGAACTTGCCCCCGTGATCGGGCGCCCGCTGGTCGTCGAGTGGGTGGGTGCGCACGGGCCGTGGGACGACCAGATCGTGTTCGTCTTCGACGGCGGCGTCCTCACCGAAGACGACATCGCAGGTATCCGCATCCGGGACAGTGAGATCGCGGACTGGCGGTTCTCCGACGTGGACGACGTGCGCAGCGAGATGCGTGAACATGTCTGGGGCAGGATGCGTGCGGCCGCCGACTCACTCGCCGACGATGTCGTCCGCTATCTGGAGCGCGCTCCCGACCCGAGACAACCAGGCCACCCGTAGCCCGATATCTGACGCGGTGATCCACAGCGTGAGTGCGGCGACCGACGTGTCACATCAGGAATGCCATCACAGCACCGCTGAGCAGCGCCGGCCCGAACGGGATACGCCGGTCCTGGCCGGGTGGTCCGGCCGCGGCGAGCCCGATGGCGGTGACGGCGTCGAGGGTGAACGTGGTAGCGGTTCTGATCGCGAGGGTTGTGAGTCCGGTGTGGCCGAGGTGTGCGCCCAGCACGGGAGTGCAGCGCCGAGCTGCCCATGCCGGACGCCGTCGCGCTCGCCCGGCTCAGCCAGGCCGCGCTCAGCGTAGGAACCTGCGCCACTCCCCGCTGGAGCGTCGTCCAGCCGGCCACGTCGCCAATCCAGGTGGCGTGGAGTTTCGCACTTCTGGTTGTGATCTTGGTCCGGGGTGGTCGGGTTTGACTTTCTGATCTGGTTGGTCGACGGCGTGTCGGCGTGACTTCGATCGCCCTGTCTGTCACTGATTGTGGTGACAGATTGGGGGTGTCGTGGGAGCATGCCGTGGTGAGCGCGGAGCTGGGCCCGGACCGGGTGCCGCCGGTGTTGCGGGGCAGTCTGATCACCGTGCGCAGACGGTGCGGGAAGCCGAGGTGCCGGTGCGTCGACGGGATCGCGCTGCACGAGTCACCGGCGCTGTCGGTGAGTGTGTCGGGGCGGTCGGTGACGGTGAGCCTGCGCGCTGGGGAGGTTGCGGCGGTGCGGGCGGCGCTGGCCCGATACCAGGCCGCCCGCAACGCGCTGGAGGAGCAGGCGGCCGCGGGGGTGGCGGCGCTGCGGGCGGGCCGTGGCAGGCTGGGTTAGCCGGCTGGGTGGCGCTGCTCGGGCTGGCCCGTCCGGTGTTCACCGCGCCGGGCTTCGCGGTGTTCACCGATCTGCTCGCCGGGTGGGTGCTCACCCCGGGGCGGCGCACGATCACCCGGATGCTCGCCACCGCTGACCCGGCGGGCGGGCGCGCGCACGATGCGTATCACCGGTTCGTCCGGGCCGGGTGCTGGCAGATGCCCGCGCTGTGGCGGGTGCTGGCCGTGTCGGTGGTCGAGCGGCTCGCCCCCGACGGGGTGGTCGTGCTCGACCTCGACGACACCGTCTACAAGAAGACCGGCCGATCGATCAACGGCGCAGGGGTCTTCCGCGACGCCGTTCGCTCCACCCGGTCCAGGGTCGTCCTCGCGTGGGGGCTCAACCTCGTCGTGGTCACCCTGCGGGTCGCCCCGCCGTGGGGCGGCTGCCCGCTGGGCCTGCCGATCAACGCGCGGGTGCACCGCAAGGGCGGGCCGACCACCGTGGAGCTGGCCGAGCAGATGATCGCCGAGATCGCCGGCTGGCTGCCCGAGCGGCGCTTCCACCTGCACGCCGACGGCGCCTACGCCCGCCTGGTCGGCGCCGACCTCCCGCGCACCGCGGTGACCTCGAGGCTGCGCCGCGACGCCGCCCTCTACGAGCCCGCACCACCCCGCACCGGCAAGCGCGGCCGGCCCCGCACCAAGGGCGACCGCCTGCCCGCACCGCCCGACCTCGCCGCGGCGGCCACCAATTGGGTCGACGCACAGATCGACGTCCGCGGCACCACGAAGACCCGCCGACTGTGGCACCGCGACGTGCTCTGGTACCACGTCAGCCCCCGCCGCCTGGTCCGCCTCGTCATCGTGCGCGACCCCACCGGCGTCCAGCCCGACGACTTCTTCCTCACCTCCGCCCCCGACGCCCACTCACCCGCAGTCGCCTCGGGCTACGCCGGGCGCTGGTCGATCGAAGTCACCAACCGCGACGCCAAACAGGCACTCGGCGGCGAGGACCCCCAGTCCTGGAAACACGACGGCCCCGCCCGCGCCGCCGCCCTCTCACTGTGGCTGCACACCACCACCTGGTGCTGGTACATCACCACCCACCACGACCAACCCACCTGGCGGATCCGCCCCTGGTACCGCCGCAAGCACGCCCCCAGCTTCGCCGACGCCCTCGCCGCCCTGCGCAGAACCCTCTGGCACAACCGAATAACAACCATGTCCCACGACACGGCACTCCCACCCAGAATCACCGACGCCCTACTCGACACCCTGGCCGAAGCCGCCTGAAGATCATCCATACCTGCGAAACTCCACGTGGCGAAAGTACAGCGGCCGCATGCCACCCACTCGCGCTGCGTCGGCTTCGATCGGTGCCCGAAGGAGTCCGCCTACGTTGCCCCGTTGTGTTGTCCAGCCTGGCCGAATGTGATCGATAGTTTGATCACTGCACCCAGCGCTTCCATCATCGCTGTCACAAGTGTAGTGTTTCGAGCTATGGAGGTGACAGTGATGACCGCTCGTGTTGCTGCGAGGGTTCCGCCGGTGTTGCTCGGCCGCGGTCGGGTTCTGCGGCCCGTGGACGCGCGGGCGGTCTATGTCAATCCTCGGGCTGAGTTCGCGCGGTTGGAGAGTCGGGGGGCGTTGCACCGGCTGGCCCCGGGTCTGTTCGTGGCGGTGCCCGACGATGTGGTGGGCGGCGACTGGTTGCCGCCCCTGGAGGCCGCCGCGCTGGGGATCGGCGCTGTCGGTGGCCGCGCGGGTGAGGCGGCGTTGATGGGGATCAGCGCCGCACGCGTGCACGCTGCGATCCCTCGGGTCCTCAACATCGCTGTGGTTGCCGTGGCGCGGCATCGGCGTCCGCTGCGGTTGACCGACCGGAAGGCCGAGGTGGTGTTCGTACGCCGCGATATCGCTCGGCTCGATGTCCAGCGGTATCAGACCGAGCTGGGTCAGGGGTGGGTGACCACGGTTGAGCAGACTGTGCTGGACCTGATCGTCCGCCCGGATCTGGGAGGTGTCCCGGACGCGGCGCAGGAGGCGATCGCAGCGCTCATTCCCCGGGCTGACGCTGGGCTGCTGCGGGAGCTGGCCGCAGGGCAGCGACGGCGGGGCGCGGTCGAGCGCGCCCTCGCCGGTCATCGCGAGAAGGCATAGCGTGCTTGCCCTGCAGGAGCTGCGGACGGTTGCCGCCCGGTTCGGGGTCGATCAGTCACAGGTCCTGCGCGATCACTTGATCTCGCATCTGCTTGCGGCGATCAGCGCTGTGGCCGGCGATTCGGTGATCTTCTTTGGCGGTACCGCGCTGGCGCGCAGTCTCGTACCCGACGGTCGGCTGTCCGAGGATGTTGACCTGATCGCGGTCGGTCCGCGGGCGGCGCTGGCCCGCCGGTTGGTCGCCGAGGTTCCTCGCGCGCTGCGGCGGGAGTATCCCGGGCTTGTGTGGGCGCCGGCGCTGACCGATGTCCGCGACAGTGAGGCCGCGGTGCTGCGCTCGCCCGACGGGGTGGCCGTGCGGGTCCAGCTTCTGAGCGCTGTCGGCTATCCACGGTGGCCGACCCGGCGGGTTGATCTCGCGCAGCGCTACTCCGACGCGCCGGCGGCCACGATGGTGGTGCCGACAGCGGCGGGTTTCGTCGCGGCCAAGACCATGGCCTGGCACGACCGGGCCGCGGCGCGCGACCTGTGGGATCTGTGGGCGCTGGCCACGCGTGGGCATCTGACCGAGGGGGCCGCCGACCTGTACGCCCGGGTCGGGCCGACCAACCGCAGGCCCGAGCCCGCAGCGTTCACCAACGCGCCGACCGAGGAGCGGTGGCAACGCGACATCGGCGGGCAGGTCCGGCTGACCGTGACCGCTGCCCAGGCCCTGACCGTGGTCCGGGACGGCTGGGCCCGACTGACCGAACCGAGCTGACGCCGCCGGGCGATGACCTGACCGCCATCGAACTGATGCGACGCAGGAGCGGATGTGGAGCCGACAATGGAGCCCAGCGGTCGCGAGCTGCGCTGAACTGGCCACAACGACTCCACTATGACCTGCAGGAGTCCTGTTTACGCTGGTCAGCGCGCTGCACCGGGCGCCCCTGGGAGAACGGCCCGTTGTGGTTCTCGTGCACCTGGGCGAGTCCGGCCGCGTCGAGTTCGGCTACGCGACAGCGCGAGCGGGCGAGCCGGGATCGCTTCGGTCTGACGGGTGCTCGCCGAGGACGAGCAGGTCGTGTGGCTCAACCGGCCCGACGGCGAACTCCGGTGGACGATTCCAGATGGGGCGACCGCACCCTGCTGATATCGGCTACTGGCTGCTCACCCCGCTCGTCATGCGGCATCATGGACGACGTGAGCACCCAGACGCTGCCCGAGGTCGACACCCGCCCGGAGGGTACCGACGCCACCGGCAACGACACGCCGAAGATGTTCCACTATGTCAAGAAAGCCAAGATCACCGAGAGCGCCGTGCTTGGCAACATGGTGGTGGCGCTGTGCGGTGAGAAGTTCCCGGTCACGCGCTCGCCCAAGCCCGGCTCGCCGGTGTGTCCGGACTGTAAGAAGATCTTCGAGTCGCTCCCGCCGGGCGGCGACGCCTGACATCTCCCCACCCGGCGACATGGTCTCTCGTCACGGTTCGATCGGCCGCCAGAACCGCGACAGACGACCAGGTCGCGGCTCGTGGGGCCGTTGTGTGAACGATCGGACCGCCACGAGTGGCCCCGGCCGGCCCGGCGGTGATAATTGGCCCTCCCAGCCGCTGGGAAACGGAGATTCTGGTGCAGGAACAGTCAGCTCGGCACGCGGGGGGCTCGATGCGCGGCTGGCTGTACGACCGCCTGATCTCCGGTGTGACGGCTGGATGGTACCGCGAGGTCCTTGCCCGCCTCCCCGTCGGCGCCCGGGTCCTCGACGTCGGCATCGGCACGGGGGGTGCGGTCGCCCGCAGCGCCGATCTGGTGCGCGCCAAGGACCTACACATCGTCGGCCTCGACATCGACCGCGAGTACCTCGAACAGTGCGAGTCGACGATCACGCGCGCCGGTCTGGCCGGGTACGTCACCCCGTGCCTGTCCTCGGTGTACGACCACCACGGCGGGCCCTACGACGTCATCTACTTCAGCGCCAGTCTCATGCTGCTGCCCGACCCCGTCGAAGCGATGAAGCACGTCGCCGCCCAGCTCGACCCGTCCGGTCAGCTGTACTTCACCCAGACCTTCCATCATCGGCGTTCGCGTCTGGTCGCGAAGGTCAAACCGATGCTCCGGCACGTCACGACGATCCACTTCGGGCGGGTGACCTATGAGGACGAC
>JBOHEP010000063.1:0-8932 GCA_050701075.1 Pseudonocardia sp.
ATGTCGATATCGCCCCAACGAGCACCGGGATCGCCAGCCAGCACCGTCAACACCCGAAGAACATGCCCGGCCATCCGCTCGATCGTGGCGACGTCGAACAGGTACGGGTCATAGCCCAGCTCGAAGCAGAAGTGGTCGGCCAGGTAGGCGCGCAGGCTGAGCGGGAAACTGGTGGTGTCCTGAGCCTGGACCTCCCGGATCCGCAGACCAAGATCTCCCTCCGCCGGCGCCTCGAACGGGTAGTTCTCGAATACGATCATGCAGTCGAACAGGTTGGCCCCGGCCGGCAGGTCGCTCCACGCCTGCAACTGCGTCAGCGACACGAAGTCGAACTGCCGCGACTCCGACTGCTGAGCCTGCAGCCCCCGCAGCCACGGCAGCACCTGCGCGGTGTCGTCGACCCGCACCCGGGTCGGCACCGTGTTGATGAACATGCCGACCATCGACTCCACACCGGCCAGCTCGGCAGGCCGCCCGGAGACCGTGGTGCCGAAGAGCACCTCGGGTTCCCTGCTGTAGCGGGACAGCAGCACGGCCCAGGCGCCCTGCACGATCGTGTTCAGTGTCAGCCCGCCGCGCTGAGCGAAACGCTGTAACCGCTCCGACTCCTCAGCGGAGAGCTCGACGCGCACCGTCTCGGCGGACTCGGCCCGGTGTGCTTCCCGAGGTTGGCGGTCATAGGGCAGGCCGGTGGGCGCGGCGAAGCCCGACAGCACCTGCCGCCAGTGCTCCTCGGCTCGCTGCCCGTCCTGCTCTGCCAGCCACTGCAGGTAGTCCCGGAACGGGCGCCGGGTGACCAGCTCAGGCTCTCGGCCGTGCACGATCGCCGCGTACTGCTCCCGCAGCTCGGTGAACACCTGGGCGAGGCTCCACCCGTCCAGCACCACGTGGTGCGAGGTCCACACAAGCAGCACCTGGTCATCGGACAACGTGGCGATGGTCAACCGCAGCAAGGGCGCCGCGGTCAGGTCCATACCGGCGGCTCGGTCGGCCGCCACCACCCGCGCCAGCTCCCGATCCCGTTCACCGGCTGACAGACCGCGCCAGTCGTGGTAGGTCGTCGGCACGGTGACCCGGCGGTGCACAACCTGCAGCGGCTCGTCGACCCCGTCCCACACCACTGCGCTGCGCAACGCGGGCGTCCGGTCGGCCACCCGCTGGCAGGCCGCGCCCAGCGCGTGCGGATCGGACACGCCGTCCAGCAGCAGCCGGGCCTGGTCGACGTAGGCGCCCGAGTCGGCGTCGACCAGGCTGTGGAACAGGATGCCTGCTTGCAACGGCGTCAGCGGGTGGATGTCCTCCACGGACTGCCCGTCACCCACCAGGCGGTCCACGCCGGCTTGGTCGAGGTGGACCAGCGGGAAGTCCGATGGGGTGCGACCGCCGGCTCCAGGCGCGGCGCAGTGCTCGACGATCTCGCGCAGCGCCCCGATCATGTCCTCGGCCAGCCGCGCAATCGTGGGCTCGTCATACATCTGGTCCGAGTAGAGCCAGGTCAGCGACAGTTCCCCGTCCTCAACCACCCCCGTGACGTCCACCAGATGCGGCGTCGGCTGATCGGGCGCCAGGTCCGCGCCGAGGCTCTCGCCGCGGGCCTGGAACAAACCGTCCGCGGCAACTACCACGTCCCACTGGCCGTGGTAGTTGAACGAGATCTGCGGCTGCGGATCGCGGCGCAACGCGGCCGCCGAGGAGCCTTCCGGGCTCAGCTCCCGCAACGCGCCGTAGCTCAGGCCCCGGTGCGGCACGGCACGAAGCTGTTCCTTGACCGAGGTCAGCACGGTGCGCCAGCTCGAGCCCGCCGGCGCCGTGAGCGCGACCGGGAACTGTGTGGTGAACCAGCCGACGGTGCGGGACAGATCGATCCCGTCGAGGATCTCCTCGCGGCCGTGGCCCTCCAACGCGATGAGCACCCGTTCGTGCCCGGTCCACCCGGACAGCACCCGGCCCAGGGCGCTGAGCAGGACGTCGTTGATCTGGGTCCGGTAGACGCCCGGCACCTGGTGGAGCAGGGCGTCGGTCTGCGCCCGGTCGAGCCGCACGGCGACGTGCCGGGTGGAGCCGGCGGTGTGGACCCCGGCGCGGTCGACCGGGAGGTCGACCTGCGCGCCCCGGGACACCTGCGTCCAGTGGTCCAGGTCGCCGTCCAGCGCCCCGGACCTGACGTGTTCGGTCAGCTGGTGTGCCCAGGTGACAGCGGTGGTGCCGGCTGGTTCCAACGTCACGTCGGAACCGGTGCGGGCCTGCCGGTAGGCCGTGGCCAGGTCGTCGAGAAGGATGCGCCAGGAGACGCCGTCGACGGCGAGGTGGTGCACGGTGATCAACAGCTGGGCCGGCTGCTCCGGGTGGGTGAACAGCAACGCCTTGATCATCCGGCCGGCACCCGGGTCGAGATCGGCTCGCGCCGCCGCGGCCGCGGCCACCATGGCGCCCTGCTGCCGCGCCTGCTCCTGACCAGGACCGGCAAGCCCGGACAGGTCGTGACGCACGAGGATGCCGCTCGGGACAGCAGCCATCACCTGCTGGCGCCACTGGCCATCGAGGCACTCGAACCGCAACCGGAGCGCGTCGTGGTGGGCCACGACCGCCTCGAGGGCGGTTCGCAGCGCGGTCTCCTCGGGGTCCTGCGCCAGCTCCAACACGGTGGACATGGTGAAGTGCCCCAGTGCCCCGTAGGTGGTGCAGAACCAGCGCTGGACCGGTGCCAGCGGGGCGGGACCCTCGACGGGTGCGGGCTGGTGCCTGCCGGTGTCGAGGGCGCTGACCAGCGGGGCGAGAGCGGCAATGCTCTGGTGCAGGAAGATGTCCTTGGAGCTGAGCCGGAGCCCGGCCTGGCGCGCCCGGGAGACGACCTGGATGCTCAGGATCGAGTCCCCACCCAGTTCGAAGAAGTTGTCGTGCACCCCGACCCGGGGCGCCCCCAGCACCCCCGCCCAGATGTCGGCGAGCCGGCGTTGCATGGCGGTGCTGGGAGCGACGTGGCCGGCGGTGGGGGACGGGCGGTGGTCGGGGGCCGGCAGTGCCCGCCGGTCGATCTTCCCGCTGGGGGTCAGTGGCAGCGCCGGCAGGACCTGCACCGCCGAGGGCAGCATGTAGTCCGGGAGCAGGCGACCGGCGAACTCTCGCAGCGCCTCGATCGTCGGGACGCCGCGGGACGCCGCGGGCCCGGCCGCAACCAGGTACGCAAGCAGGTAAGGACGCCCCTCGTGACCGGCCAGGCTCACCACCGCCTGGGCGATGTCCGGGTGCGTCAGCAGGACCGAGGACACCTCGCCCAGCTCGATGCGATAACCGCGGATCTTGACCTGCTCGTCGGCCCGGCCCAGGAACTCCAGCTGCCCGGCCGCCGTCCAGCGCACCAGGTCACCGCTGCGGTACATCCGCGAGCCCGACCCCGTGACAGGGCCGCCGAAGGGATTGGCAACGAACCGCTGCGCGGTCAGTCCTGGCCGTCCCAGATAACCGCGAGCCAACCCGAGGCCGGCGATGTAGAGCTCTCCGGGCGCGCCGACAGGGACCGGCTGCAGCGCCTCGTCGAGCACGTAGAGCTGGGTGTTGGCGATCGGGGTTCCGAGCGGCACCGGCCCGCCTGCGGTCAGCGGCCCGCTCCAGGCCGCCACCACCGTCGACTCGGTCGGCCCGTAAGCGTTGATCATCATCCGGTTCGGGGCCCAGCGCGCCACCAACTCGGCCGGGCAGGCCTCGCCGCCCACGATCAGGCACCGGAACCCCGCCAACGCGGCGGCCGCCCCGACGGGCAGGGTGGCCAGCGCCGCCGGGGGGATCAGCGCATGGCTGACGAGCCGGTCTTCGAGGACCTCGGCCAGCTGCTCGGCCAGCAACCGGCCCGGTGGAGGCACCACCAGCGCCGCCCCGGCCGGCAACGCCAGGCACAGCTCCAACACCGAGGCGTCGAAGCTCGGTGAGGAGAACTGCAGCACCCGGTCCCCCGGACCCACCTCGAAACGCTCGGTCTGGGCGGCGGCGAAACCGGCCAACCCGGCATGGGTGACCGCCACCGCCTTGGGTCGCCCGCTGGACCCCGAGGTGTAGATCACGTACGCCGGGTGCGCCAGCAGCAACGGCGCCAGGCGGTGCGCATCGTGCACCACCGTCGCCTCGGTCGAGGCGAGCTGCGCCTGCGGACCCGGGTCGTCCAGCACCATCGTCTCGACGCCGCCGGGCAGCCGGTCCAGGTACTCGGCATGGGTCAGCACCAGCACCGGATCGGCATCGGCGAGCATGAACTCGATCCGCTGACCGGGATGGTCCGGGTCGACGGGCAGGAACGCCGCCCCCGCGGTGACCACGGCGAGCTGGGCCACCACGATGTCCACCGAGCGTGGCAGCAGCAACGCCACGATCCGCTCCGGGCCCGCCCCACGGGCGATCAGCACCCGCGCCAGCCGGTTCACCCGCTGCGCCAGCTCCTCGTAGCTCAATACCTCGCCGCTCGACTCCCCGGCGCTCGGCACCGGCGCCGCGGAGATCACCGCTGGGGCCTGCGGGGTGCGGGCCACCGCGGCGGCGAACACCTCCGGGAGCGTCGCCGCCGGCACCTCCCGCCCGCTGTCGTTCCACTGAGTCCTGTTGAACTGGGCGAGGACCCGGTTCCGCTCGTGCGCCGGAAGCAGCGGCAGCCGCCCCACCTGCTGGTCCGGGTCGGCCGCGACGCCGACGAGCAGCAAGGACAGCTGCTCCACCAGCCGCTCGGCGCTCGCCCGGTCGAACAGGTCGGTGTTGTAGATGAACGTTCCCCGCAGCTCGCCGGCAACCAGCCCGAACTCGCAGGTGAGGTCGAAGTTCGCGGCCTGCCCGGAGACGTCCACGGTCTCGACGCCCAGCTCGGCGAACGTCGACGGGGCGCTGCGTTCCTCGTTGAACGCCACGATGACGTCGAACAGCGGGTTGCGGCTGACGTCCCGCTCCGCGTGCACCGCGTCGACGACTCGCTCGAAGGGCACCTCCTGGTGGGCGACGGCGTCCAGCACGGTCTGGCGCACGGTGGCGAGGAACGCGGTGAAGGTCTGCGCCGGATTCACCGGGGCGCGCAGCACCAGGGTGTTGACGAAGAACCCGACCAACCGCTCCAGCTCCGGCCGGTTGCGGCCGGAGACGACCGTGCCAACGGCGATGTCGTCCTGACCCGACCAGCGGGCGAACAGCACCTGGCACGCCGCCACCAGCACGGTGAACAGGGTGGTGTCCTGGGCGCGGGCGAGCTCGCCGAGCCGGGCTGCGACCTCGGCAGGCAGCACGAACTCAGCCGCGGCGCCCGCGCAGGTGTGCACCTGCGGGCGCGGCCGATCGATCGGCAGATCCAGCGGGGCGATCCCCGCCAGCTGACTACGCCAGTAGTCGAGCTCGCCCGCCAGGGCCGGCCCGGCCAGCCGGTTGCGTTCCCAGCTGGCGAAGTCGGCGTACTGCACCGGCAGCTCGGGCAGCTCCGCGTGCCGCTCCTGGCTCGCCGCGCTGTACAGCGCGCCCAGCTCCTCGATCAGTACACCCATCGACCAGCCGTCGGTCACGATGTGGTGGGCAGTGAGCAGCAGCACGTGCTCGTCCCCGGCGACGCGAACCAGAAGGGCCCGGAAAGCCGGCCCCCGCCGCAGGTCGAAGGGGCGGCCGTACTCCGCGGCGAGCACCCCGTCCAGCTCCTCAGCCGTGGCACGGGCCAGCTCGACCACCGGCAGCGCCATGTCGAGGGCCACGTGTACGACCTGGATCCCTCGGCCGTCCGACTCGTCGAAGGTGGTCCGCAGTGACTCGTGCCGGACCACCAGCTCCCGCAGCGCCGAAGTCAACGCCTGCACCTGCAGGGAGCCCCGCAAGCGCACCGCGAGCCCGCTGTTGTACGCGGCGCTGCCCGGCTGGAACTCGTGCAGGAACCACAGGCGCTGCTGGGCGGAGGACAGCGGCAAGGGCTCGGCCCGGTCAGCCGGCGGTATCGCGTCGGACTGCGTGGCCTGGCCGGCCAGGCGACGGCGCAGCATCTCCCGCATATGGGCGGGCAGGGCGGCGATTCGGCTGTCTTTACTGGACGGCATGATGACTTCTTTCCTCAAATTCCGTCGTTACCGTGACCGAACGCAACACGTTCGAGTTCGCACAGAATTGCGTCTTCGACGACGTCGGCCAGCGCGGAGATATTGCGAGCGGTCAGGACGTCTCGCGGCGTCAGGGCGACATCGAACGCCGCCCTGATCCGCATGATGATGAGCAGGCTGCGGACGGAGTCCCCGCCGAGCTCGAAGTAGTTGTCCTCGACGCCGACCTTGTCGACGGCGAGCACGTCGGTCCAGATCTGGGCCAGCACGCGTTCGGTGTCGGTGCGAGGTGCGGTGTAACCGGCGCCGGCTACGACAGCCGCGGTGGGCCCGGGCAGGGCCTTCCGGTCGAGCTTGCCGTTGGGGGTCAGGGGCCACTCGTCGAGCGCGAGCAACGCGGAGGGCAGCATGTGGTCAGGCAGCGAGCCGGCGAGAAGCGTGTGCAGCTCACCGGGCTCCGGCGCCCGCCGCGCGGTGGAGACGGTGTAGCCGACCAGTCGGGTGCGGCCGGCCTCGTCCTTGCGCGCGAGCACCACGGCGCCGTCAACGTCGGGGTGCCGGCGCAGGACGGCTTCGATCTCACCGAGCTCGACGCGGAAGCCCCGGATCTTGATCTGCTCGTCGGCGCGGCCGAGGAACTCCAGCTCCCCGCCCGCGGTCCAGCGCACCCGGTCCCCGGTCCGGTACATCCGGGCACCTGGGGGCCCGAACGGGTTGGCCACGAACCGCGCCGCGGTCAGTCCCGGACGCCGCAGATACCCCCGCGCCAACCCGGCACCGGCGACATGAAGCTCACCGGGAACACCTACCGGGACCGGCCGCAGCGTCCCGTCGAGCACATAGGTGCGGGTGTTGGGAATCGGCGCGCCGATCGGCGGTGTCCCGCCCGGGGCCAACGCCTGGCTCCAGGTCGCCACCACCGTGGACTCCGTCGGCCCGTAAGCATTGATCATCCGCCGACCCGGCGCCCAACGGGCCACCAGCTCCGCGGTACATGCCTCGCCACCCACGATCACCGTGGCGAACTCCGCCAACCCGGTGGCCGCGATCTCCGCGGGCACCGTGGCCAGTGCCACCGGCGGGATCAAGGCGTGGGTGACCCGGTGCCGCGCGAGCACGTCGGCCAACTGCTCGCCCAGCAACGGGCCCGGCGGGGGCACCACCAGCGCCGCCCCGGCGGGCAACGACATGCACAGCTCCAGGACCGAGGCATCGAAGCTGGGCGAGGAGAACTGCAGCACTCGATCGCCGGGACGCACCGTGAAGTGCGCGGCTTCGGCGGCAGCGAGATTGGCCAACCCCGCGGAGCAGACCACCGTCCCCTTCGGCAGTCCGGTCGATCCCGAGGTGTAGATGACATAAGCCGGATGCGCCCCCGACGACGGCGTCTCGCGATCGGCATCGGTCGGCGCCCGAGCGGGCATCGCCGCCGCCGCGGCCACCGCGGCTGGATCGTCGAGCACCAGCACCGTGGCACCGACGACCTCGGGCAACCCAGCCACCACCGCGGCCAGGGTCAGAACCAGCACCGGACCGGAGTCGGCGAGCATGAAACCGATCCGCTCCGCCGGATACGCCGGATCGATCGGCAGGAACGCCGCCCCGGCCTTGGCCACCGCCAGCTGCGCCACCACGATCTCCACCGACCGCGGCAACGCCAGCGCCACGATCCGCTCCGGACCGGCACCGTGGGCGATCAACAGCCACGCCAACCGGTTCGCCCGCGCATCCAGCTCCGCGAAACCGACCACCCCACCCTCGAACACCACCGCCGGCGCAGCCGGTGTCCGCGCCACCGCCGCCTGCACCAACTCCGCCAACGTGGCGACCGGCACATCCCGATCGGTGTCGTTCCACTCCACCAACACCTGGGACCGCTGGGCCTCGGTCAGGATGTCGAAGTCACCGCAGCGAACGCCGGGATCGGCAGCCAGCATCGTCAGCACCCGGAGGAAGTGCGCGGACATCCGCTCGATCATTGCGGCATCGAATGCGCCGGCGTCGTAGCCGAACTCGACGGACAGCTGTCGTCGGGTCTGTCGCTGTGGGGACACCACGACCGTGAGCGGGTAGTTGGTGGTCTCGACGGCATGCAGTTCGCGAATCCGGAGGCCGTGCGCGGCGGCCGCCTCGTCGTTGATCGGATAGTTCTCGAACACCACGATGCTGTCGAACAGGTGGTCGCCGTCAGGCAGCTCGCTCCAACTCTGGAGCTGGGCCAACGGCACGAACCCGAACCGCCGGGACTCGGCCTGAGCGGCCTGCAAGCCCCGCAGCCACTCGACCACGTCGGCGTCCCCGTTCATTCCAACGGTGTTCACCTCGGCCCGCACCGGCAGGGTGTTGAGGAAGATTCCGGTGATGTCCTCGACCCCGGCCAGGCTTGCCGGCCGGTCGGACACCGTCGCTCCGAAACACACGTCGCGCTCGCCGCTGTAGCGCGACAGCAGAAACGCCCAGGCCCCCTGCACGACGGCGTTGAGCGTGAGGCCGTGGCGCTGGGCGAACTCGGCCAACCGACCGGAGTCCACCTCGCTCAGCTCGGCGGACACCCACCGTGACGAGCTGCTGCTGTACGCCTGGGCCGGCGCCTGCTCGAAGGGCAACGGCGTCCGGTTCTCGAAGCCCGCGAGCACGCGACGCCAGTACTGCGTGGCCTCCGCCTGATCCTGCTCGCCGAGCCACTGCAGGTAATCCCGGAAGGGTCGTCGGTGGGGCAGTCCGAGGTCCCCATCCCTGATCCGGCCCTCACCGCGTGCGAGCGCGGCGTGGCAGGCGAACACGTCGGAGAGCACCTGGAAGACGCTCCAACCGTCCAGCAGCACGTGGTGGAAGGTCCACACCACCCGCACCTCGGTGTCCGACAGCTGGGCCAACCGCACCCG
>JBOHEP010000064.1:0-3221 GCA_050701075.1 Pseudonocardia sp.
GAGCCGGACGGCCGGCGCGGCGTTGACCGCGTCGATGTCGTTGCGGCGCCCGGAGTTCACCCTGGATGCCGAGGTGGCGGTGGATCCCGGGGAGGTGCTCGCGATACTCGGACCGAACGGGGCCGGCAAGTCGACCTTGCTCGGGGTGCTGGCCGGGCTGCTGCGACCCGAGCTCGGTCGGGTGCAGCTCGGGGACCGCCTGCTGACCGATACCGCAACGGGCGTGCAGGTCCCGACCTACCAGCGTCGGGTCGGCCTGCTGGCCCAGCAGGCGCTGCTGTTCCCGCATCTGAGCGCTGCGGCCAATGTGGCGTTCGGCCCGCGGTGCGCCGGCGTCGATCGTCGTGAGGCCGACCGGACCGCCCGGCGCTGGCTGGCCGAGGTGGACGTCGCCGAGCTCGCCGACCGCAAGCCGTCGCAGCTGTCCGGTGGGCAGGCCCAGCGGGTGGCGTTGGCAAGGGCGTTGGCCGGGGAACCGGATCTGTTGCTGCTCGACGAGCCGCTCTCCGCGTTGGACGTCAACTCCGGGCCTGCGATGCGGGCGCTGCTGCGCCGGGTGGTGCGCGACGCCGGCCGGACCACGATCCTGGTCACCCACCACGTCCTGGACGCCCTGGTGCTGGCCGACCGGGTGCTGGTGATGACCGACGGCAAGGTCGTCGAACAGGGCCCGACCCGCGACGTGCTGGCCCGTCCGCGCAGCGCGTTCGCCGCGCGGGTGGCGGGTCTGAACCTGATCTCGGGGACGGCGTGCGCCGACGGGCTGCATCCCTCTGCTGGTGCGCTCATCTCGGGACGGCACGGTGATCCACTCGAGGTGGATACCCCGGCGGTGGCGGTGTTCCCACCGTCGGCGGTGGGAGTGTTTCGCGTGCGCCCTGAGGGCAGCCCGCGCAACGTGGTGGAGGTGGTGCTGGCGGCGATGGAGCCGCAGGGTGACATCGTCCGGCTTCGGGCGGTCGCACCGCACGGCGGGCCCGCCTGGATCGACGGACTGGCCGCCGACGTGACCCCCGCCGCGGTGGCCGACCTCGCCATCGACCCCGGCCAGACCCTGTGGTTCGCCGTCAAGGCCACGGAGGTCGACATCCACCCGGACGCACGCTGACTCCCGTCCCCGCGGATCATCGGCCCAGCTGCGTCCCAACCCACCATCACCAGCGCGCACCCTCCGCGTTGCAGCATGAATCCGGCCCCCAGCAGGCAGGATTCCTGCTCTACCGCGGAGGGCGAGCACCCCGGTTCTCTGGCAGGAGTTGAGCACGCTCCGCCGCTCCGGTGCGCTCGTACCAGTCGACGCCGCTGAAGCGGATCTCGCCGCCGTCGATGCCCAGGATGCGAACCACGCTGAGCGCCAGCGGGTTGGGCCGGCTCGGATGCCGGGTGGCGAACACGCCGAGGCGCTCGCCGGTGTGGCCGAGCATGAACGGCACGACATGCAGGTCGGACGCCGGTGCGGTGCTGCGGTGCAGCAATCTGATCAGCCATGCGTAGTCGAAGTCACTGAGCCCGTCGAGGCCGGCGGTAAACTCCGGGAGCATGACCAGGCGCGCCTGTTCGTGCTCGTTGCGCAGCGACCTGGATCGAGGTCGACGCGGGCTGCTCACATGCGCTGTGGACATAGCCGATCACGCACAGCAACAGCACTCCGCGAGAGACCAGGCTGATCACTCATCTGAGAATCCTTCGATGTAGGTTTCGACGGAGGTGAGGAGACGAATCCCGAAGATGCGGAGCTTACCGTCACCCCATGGAGAACATACGGATCTACGGTCGACTCGGGTGCTGGTGCTCGGGGCTGGTGTTCCTGGGTGGTTGTGCCGGTGGCGCGGCACCGACCGTCGCGCCGTCAACGGCTCCGGCCACGACCGGCGCACCCCCAGCCGCCGCCCGGGACCGTGCTCCTGACCGGAGATCTGAAGAGCCCCGGCGAGCTGACCGTGCAGCAGTTGGCAGCGATGCCGCAGCAGACCGTCGAGGTCAACTTCCAGACCGGCAAGGGCCCCGAGACGCACACCGAGACCGGGGTGCTGCCATCTGCGCTGATCCCGCTCGACGCGCTGGCTACCAAGGACGGTGTCAAGAGCGACCTGCTCGCGTTCGGTGTGCTCGCGATCGCCTCCGACGATTACGCCGCGCTGGTGGCCTACGGCGAGGTCTCCTCGGACTTCGGGAACACCAGGATCCTCCTCGCGACGAGCGAGGACGGGATGGCGCTGGAGCGTCCACGCCTCATAGCACCCGGCGACGTCAAAGGCGGTCGATACGTCACCGACGTCATCGAACTGCGCGTAACGCGTAACCGGGATCGGCTGACCCACCGCCGGCCCGAGCCCAACCGCCGCCCGCGCCCAACCGCCGCCCGAGCCCAACCGTCGCCCACGACGACCGAACGGCACTTTCGCACGCTAGCTAACGGGCGTGCGAAAGTGCCGTTCGCTCGGACGCTATACCGGGTTCAGGGCGGCTGACTCCTCGTCGGTGAACAACCGCGACCGGATCATGAACCGGACGCCCTCCGGCGCCTCGACCGAGAACCCGCTGCCCCGGCCCTTCACCACGTCGACGGTGAGGTGGGTGTGGCGCCAGTACTCGAACTGCGACTCCGACATGTAGAACCCGATCGGCGCGAGCCCCTCGACGGCGAGGTCGCCGAGGTGCACGTCCGAGCCGCCGATCTTGAAGTCGCCGTCCGGGTAGCACATCGGCGAGCTGCCGTCGCAGCACCCGCCCGACTGGTGGAACATCAGCGGGCCGTGGACGTCGGTCAGCTTGACGAGTAGATCCGCGGCCACAGGTGTCAGCGCCACCCGTGCGGTGGTGCCGGAGTCCGGCACCACCGGGACCGGCGCGTCCACCGTCTCGCTACTCATCAGAATCGGCCCGCATCAGAAGAAGCCCTGCGCGTTCTGCGAGTAGCTGACCAGCATGTTCTTCGTGTTCTGGTAGTGGTCGAGCATCATCTTGTGGTTCTCGCGACCGACGCCGGACTGCTTGTAGCCGCCGAACGCCGCGTGTGCCGGGTAGGCGTGGTAGTTGTTCACCCACACCCGGCCGGCCTGAATGTCGCGCCCGGCGCGGTAGGCGGTGTTGGCGTCCCGGGACCACACCGCGGCACCGAGGCCGTACAGCGTGTCGTTGGCGATCTTGATGGCGTCGTCGTAGTCGGAGAATCGGGCGACGGAGACGACCGGGCCGAAGATCTCCTCCTGGAACACCCG
>JBOHEP010000065.1:0-2734 GCA_050701075.1 Pseudonocardia sp.
GGTTCTCCGACGAGGCCCGCGAGACCCTGCGGGCATACCTGGACAAGCGGATCGAGCAGCCGTGGTTCGCCAACGCGCGCAGCGTTCGCAACGCGATCGAGCGGGCCCGGTTGCGCCAGGCCCGCCGTCTGCTCGAGCGGTCCGACACGCGGGTCGGCCGGGACGAGCTGATGACGTTCGAGCGGGCCGACCTGATCGGCAGCCGGGTCTTCGCCGGAGGCGCCGCGGCCGTCGCCGAGCGAGGTCCGCAGGACGCCGAGGACTTCGTGGAGGGTTCGCTCGACGTGGGGTGATCGTCGCCCTTGGTTCCCGTACTCTGGCCGGGCAATGTCATATTCTGCGACGTTGTCATCGGGGTGGGTATGGCAGACCGCGCGGCTGCGCGACCCTTGGACCGATCGAACCCACTGCCGTTGTGGGCGCAGCTGGAGGCCGATCTCCGCCGCCGCATCCGCACCGGGTGTTTCGACGACGGGTTCCCCGGTGAGCACGAGCTCGTCGGCGAGTACGAGGTCAGCCGGCACACCGTGCGGGACGCGCTGCGGCGGCTGCGCGACGAGGGAGTTCTGGAGTCCGGTCGGGGCCGGGGCACATGGCTGCGCAGGCCGCGGATCGAGCAGCCGCTCGGCGCGATCTACTCCCTGTTTCGGTCGGTCGAGGCGTTGGGGTTGGAGCAGCGCAGCGAGGTCCGAGCCCTCGAGTCCCGGGTCGACCAGGAGGTGGCCGTGCGGCTTGGGATGCCAGCGTCGACCGAGTTCGTCTATCTGGAGCGCCTGCGGTTGGCCGCCCGGGAACCGCTCGCACTGGATCGCACCTGGCTGCCGCGGTCGCTGGCCGGGCCGCTGCTCGACGCCGACTTCACCCATCGCGGCCTCTACGACGAGCTGGCCAGCCTCACCGGCGCCCGGTTGACGGGCGGCTCGGAGGTGATCACGGCTGTTGCGCCCAGCGTCGCGAACCGGAAGCTGCTCAAGATCCCAGCCAGCGCGGCCGCGCTTGAGGTGCGACGTGTCGGTTGCCTGGACGACCGGTCGGTCGAGTGGCGCGAGACCTTGATCCGCGGTGACCGGTTCAGCGTCACCGCCCGATGGTCGACTCAGGAGGGGTACCGGATGGACGTCTCCGGGCGGGTCGGTTAGGCCTGGCCGACGAACAGCGAGGGTGGGCTGCCCGCGGGTCCGGCCTCCACCAGCAGGTCGACATTCTCCTGCGCGGGCATCGGCACGGCCACGGTGAAGCGCAGCGACTCCCCGGGCAGGATCGTCCGGCTCGGTGCCGTGGCGGTGTCGGGGGGCAGCAGTTCGACCGGACGGCTGTCCGCGGTGGCCTTGAGGATCCAGCCCGCCGAGCCACGCGGCTGATCGGTGTCGTTCGTGAGGGTGATCTCGAACTGCACGGCCCGATCGGCGCCGGTCGGGAGCTCGATGTCGTCATTCGGGCGGGCCGCCGCCGGCTCGCCGATCTGCACCGTCCATCCGTCAGGTCGCGTCACCCGCTCCCCGAACGCCACCGGATCTGGCGCGACGGCCTCCTCCGGCGCCACGGTGGACCTCGGGGCCGGGTCGCCGACGTCGTCCACGGTGACCGCCAGCCAGGCGATCAGCCCGAGGACGACGAGCATGCCGACAGCGGCCAGGACCCGCCACCCACCGCGCCGCCGGCGAGGTGTCGTGGCCGTCGCGACCGGGGCACCGTCCGGCGTCCCGGCGGCTGCGGAAGGCGCCACCTGGTTGCGGTCGGCGGCGTTCTCGGGCTCGGTAGGCATACCGGCGGCGGTCGTGGGTTCGACCGCGAGTGGGACATCCTCGGTGGGTGGATCTTCCCGCCACCCGCGCTTCATCACCTGCTCAGGCACAACCGGACCGTCACCATCTGTCTGGCGATGTCTACCGCCGAACCTTCGTCTGTCGACCGTTTCAACATCAACCATCTCGACCTCTCACCGTTGGCCCTGGTCCACCGGTCTGTTATCAGGTAACGACTCACCGACGGTCATGGTTACGGTCTGGTCTCGGATACGCCCGGTCGGCAACCGTAGGCTGCTTTCATGGCGTACTACCGACGCTCGGGTGCGGTTCCGGCCACCCGCCACACCCAGCACCGCGCGCCCGACGGGGGCCTGTACTACGAGGAGCTGATGGGGGAAGAGGGTTTCTCCGCGGACTCCTCCCTGCTCTACCACCGGCACATCCCGTCGGCGGTCGTGGCCGCCGCACCCTGGGAGCTGCCCGACCTCGCCACGACCGAGAATCGTCCGCTGCTCCCGCGGCACCTGCGGCTGCACGCGCTGTTCCCCGGCGGCGACCGGTTGGATTCATCGACTGCCGCACCCGACGTCGTCACCGGCCGGCGGCTCGTGCTCGGCAACGCCGACGTGCGGATCTCCTACGTCGTCGCCGGCAAGGCGTCACCGCTGTATCGCAACGCGGTCGGGGACGAGTGCGTGTACCTGGAGGCCGGCGCAGCCACCGTCGAGACGGTCTTCGGGTCGCTCGCCGCCCGGCAGGGTGACTACGTGCTCCTCCCGCGGGCCACCACCCACCGCTGGGTACCCACCGGCACGGAACCGCTGCGGTGCTACGTCATCGAGGCCGACGGTCACATCGTCCCGCCCAAGCGCTACCTCTCCCGCTACGGGCAGTTGCTGGAGCACGCACCGTACTGCGAGCGCGACCTGCACGGTCCGGGCGAGCCGCTGCTGGTCGAGGGGGCCGACGTCGAGGTGCTGGTGAAG
>JBOHEP010000066.1:0-1655 GCA_050701075.1 Pseudonocardia sp.
CCCTCGGGCAGGAGGCGGGGGCCTGGGCCACCCAGGCCGAGTACGGCGCGGCCCGGCTGCGCGACGTGCTCCCCCGGCTCGGGCAGCTCCCGATCGGCGGCACGGCGGTGGGGACCGGGCTGAACGCACCGGACGGGTTCGGCGCCGGTGTCGTCGCGGAACTGCGGGCGGCGACCGGGCTGGACGTCCTGTCCGAGGCGGCCGACCACGTCGAGGCCCAGGGTGCGCGGGACGGTCTCGTCGAGGCGTCCGGCGCACTGCGCACCGTCGCGGTCTCCCTTTTCAAGATCGCGAATGACATCCGCTGGCTCGGCTCGGGGCCGCGTACCGGGCTCGCCGAGCTGCATCTGCCGGATCTGCAACCGGGTAGCTCGATCATGCCGGGAAAGGTCAACCCGGTGATCTGCGAGGCGACGATGATGGTCGCCGCGCAGGTGATCGGCAACGACGCCACCGTCGGGTTCGGTGGCAGCCAGGGTAACCTGCAGCTGAACGTGATGATGCCGGTGATGGCCCGCAATGTGCTGGAGTCGGCCCGGCTGCTCGCGGCGGCGGCCCGGCTGCTCGCGGACAAGGTCGTCGACGGTGCGGAGGCCGACGTCGAGCGGGCCCGGGAGTACGCCGAGTCGTCGCCATCGGTGGTGACCCCGCTCAACCGCTACCTCGGCTACGAGGAGGCGGCGTCGATCGCGAAGCAGTCAATTAAGGAGCGCAGGACGATCCGCGAGGTGGTGATCGAGCGGGGGCATGTCGGCGACGGGAGCCTGACGGTCGAACAGCTGGACTCTGCCCTCGACGTGCTCGCCATGGCCCGGGGCGGCCAGCGCTGACCGGAACTGTCGGTGCCGCGTGCCACACTGCTTCCGAGCCCGAGGAGGTCTTTCGATGACGGCGCAACCCTTCGCTCCGCCGCGCCTGCTGACGGTCGCCGAGCACCTTGCTCTCGGCGAGATCGAGCCCGGCTACTCCGAACTGGTCGAAGGGAGGTTGGTCATCACGTCCGGTTCACTGGCGGATCACAACTGGGCGGGCGCGGAGGTGCTTGATCAGCTCCGGCCCCAGCTCCCACCGCACCTCGGGATCATCCTCGGCATCGACGTCGACCTCGAGCTCGTTCCGCCGGACGAGCCCGGGTCCTGCCGTAGACCCGACCTGATCGTCGTGGAGCGCGGGGCTCGGCTGCGCCAGCGGCGCGAGGGCGGCGTCATTCGTGCCGCCGAGGTGGTGGTCGTCCATGGAGGTCCTCTCGCCCGGCTCCCACCGCACCGACCACGTCGCCAAACGGGCCGACTACGCAGACGCCGGCATCCCGCACTACTGGATCGTCGACCTCGATCCGCGGTGTCGTTGCTCGCCTGCCACCTCGCCGGTGAGTTCGCGTACGCCGACGGCGGCACAGTGACCGGCAAGTTCATCGCCACCACGCCGTTCGCCGTCGAGATTGACCTCAACGCGCTCCTGGAGCGAACGATCCCAGGATTCCTGTTATCGTGGATACATGGATCAACATCTAGGTTTCGTCTCCGTACAACCGCGCAACGGCACTGTAACGATCCCCGTCCAAGCCCGCCGGGCTCTTGGTCTGGACAAGCCCGGCGCCCAGCTCGAAGTGGTGCTGCGCGACGGTGAGTTGATCCTCGTGCCGCATGTCGCCG
>JBOHEP010000067.1:0-6338 GCA_050701075.1 Pseudonocardia sp.
GGCGTAGCGGTTGCTCGTCGAAGTAAAGTGCCTGGCCTGCCTGGAAGAGGCGGAGCAATTCGTTTCGGCCTGCCGACCGGCACCGGGAACCTGAGCGGATGAAGTACCGGCCGTCGCGGGTGCCGTAGGGTCGTTCGTCTCCCTGGGGAACGCTGATGACGACGACGTCGCGGCCGTCTACGGAGATGATCTCGGGGAGCGCGGTGATCGGGGGGGTGCAGCCCTCGAAGGCCACCTGGTCGACTCGGATCAAGAGGTTGTCGGTGTCGGGAACGCCGACGACGACGCGATCCTTGGTGACGCCGACGACGAGCTGGCCGCCGTCGCTGTTGGCGAAGCATACGAGCTGCTTCGCCAGCTCCTTCGGATCCGAGATGAATTCTTTGAACTCGGTGTGCGGATCCTCCCATCGCAGGATCCGCAGCCGGAGTTCGTCTGGCGTCATCGCGTCCTCCGTGCTCGTCCTCAAAGCCGTACTCGTCCTCAAAGCGCAAGCGTCATCCTCTCTGATGCACGTCGGCGACCCGGACGTGCCGCGCCGGCGCACAGCCGCCGATCATCGCAGGTTCTGAGCTGTCACCCAGCCCCGGCTCGTCCGGCTTCACCGTCGGTGAACCCGCTGGTGCCCGGGGCCTACGCTGGTCATCATGAGTTCCTCCGTGCTGACCGCCGTGGCATGGCCCTACGCCAACGGCCCCCGGCACATCGGCCACGTCTCCGGTTTCGGTGTGCCCTCCGACGTCTTCTCCCGCTTCAGGCGGATGTCGGGCGACCGGGTGCTCATGGTCAGCGGCACCGACGAGCACGGCACCCCGATCCAGGTGCAGGCCGACGCCGAGGGCCTCACCCCGCGCCGGCTCGCGGACAAGTACAACCGCGTGATCGTCGACGACCTGCAGGGCCTGGGCCTGACCTACGACCTGTTCACCCGCACCACCACGAGCAACCATCACGACGTCGTCCAGCAGCTGTTCGGGGCGTTGCACCGCAACGGCTACGTGGTGCCGAAGACGGCGATGGGCGCGATCAGCCCGTCCACCGGGCGTACGTTGCCCGATCGCTACGTCGAGGGCACCTGCCCGATCTGTGGTTACGACGGCGCGCGCGGGGACCAGTGCGACAACTGCGGCAACCAGCTCGATCCCGCCGACCTGATCAACCCCAGGTCGAAGATCAACGGCGAGGCGCCGAAATTCGTCGAGACCGAGCACTTCTTCCTCGACCTGCCCGCGTTCGCCGAGTCGCTGGGCACGTGGCTGGCCGCACGCACCGACTGGCGCCCGAACGTGCTCAAGTTCAGCACGAACCTGCTGGCCGACCTCAAGCCGCGGGCGATCACCCGCGACCTCGACTGGGGCGTCCCGGTCCCGCTCGAGGGCTGGCGGGACCTGCCGATGAAGCGGCTCTACGTCTGGTTCGACGCCGTGATCGGCTACCTGTCCGCGTCGGTCGAGTGGGCCAGGCGCACCGGTGACGGAGACGAGTGGAAGCAGTGGTGGACCGATCCCGCCGCCCAGGGCTACTACTTCATGGGCAAGGACAACATCGTCTTCCACTCGGTGATCTGGCCCGCGCTGCTGCTCGGGCAGAACGGCGCCGGCGACCGCGGCGGCGAGCCCGGACCGTTCGGCACGCTGAACCTGCCCTCGGAGATCGTGTCGAGCGAGTTCCTCACGATGAGCGGCTCCAAGTTCTCGACGAGCCGCGGCACCGTGATCTACGTCGGTGACTTCCTGCGTGAGTTCGGTCCCGATGCGCTGCGCTACTTCATCTCCGCGGCCGGCCCGGAGAACCAGGACAGCGACTTCACCTGGGACGAGTTCGTGCGGCGTACGAACTCCGAGCTGGCCAACGAGTGGGGCAATCTGGTCAACCGGTCGATCTCGATGGCGCACAAGAACTGCGGCGCGATCCCCAAGCCCACCGCGCCCGCCGACGCCGACGCCGAGCTGGTCGCGATCTCGCAGGCCGGCTTCGGCACGGTTGGCGAGCTGCTCAGGCGCAACCGGTTCAAGCAGGCGCTCGGCGAGGCCATGCGCGTGGTCACCGCGGCGAACCGGTATCTGAGCGATCAAGAGCCGTGGAAGCGCAAGGACGATCCCGACCGGCGCGACACGATCCTGCACACCGCGCTGCAGGTCGTCCAGGACGCCAACACGCTGCTCACGCCGTTCCTGCCGCACTCGGCGCAGCAGGTGCACGAGGCGTTGGGCGGCAGTGGGGTGTGGGCGGCGCAGCCGGAGGTCCGCGAGGTGCCCGAGCTCGGCGAGGGGCCCGGGTATCCCGTGCTGATGGGCGAGTACGCCGGCGAGCAGGCCCGCTGGGAGTCCACTCCGGTGGAGATCGGCCGCCCGCTGGTCAAGCCGACCCCGATCTTCGCCAAGCTGGACCCCGAACTGGGCGAGACGGGCCCGGACTGGGCCCCGATCCAGCGTTGATCCCCTTCGCAACGGGAGGGGCCGCAACGGGAGGGGTCGTGACGGGCGCACGGGGGTCGACGGGGCGGCGGGAGCGTCCGCCTGCCCCGGAGCCGTTGGGTGAGCCTGCGGTCGACAGCCACACGCATCTCGACGCGTGTGGCTGCGTCGACGCCGCCGATGTGCTGGCGGTGATGGATCGGGCGGCCGCCGTCGGGGTCACGCGTGCGGTGACGATCGCCGACGACCTCGCCTCGGCCCGGTGGGCGGTGCAGGCGGCGCACTGGGACGACCGGGTGGTGGCCGCCGTTGCCCTGCACCCCACCCGCACCGCTGCGCTCACCGAGGACGACCACGCCGAGATCGAGCGGTTGGCCCGCGATCCGCGGGTCGTCGCGGTGGGGGAGACCGGCCTGGACTACTACTGGGACCACTCGCCCCCGGCGGCCCAGCAGGAGAGCTTCCGCCGTCATGTCGACCTCGCCAAACGGCTCGGTAAACCGCTGATGATCCACGACCGGGACGCCCACGACGATGTGCTGCGGATCCTGCGTGAAGAGGGCTCGCCGGACGAGGTGATCTTCCATTGTTTCTCCGGCGACGCCGCGATGGCGCGGGAGTGCGCGGCCGCCGGCTACCTGCTGTCGTTCGCGGGACCGGTTACGTTCCGCAACGCTGCTGACCTGCGGGAGGCCGCCGCCGCCGTGCCCGACGACCTCCTGCTCGTCGAGACCGACGCCCCGTTCCTCACCCCGCACCCGCACCGTGGCCGGGCGAACGAGCCGTACTGCCTGCCGTGGACCGTGCGGGCTCTCGCGGCGTTGCGGCAGGTCACAGACGTGCAGGTCGCTGAGAGTACGGCGCGCAACGCTGAGCGGGTGTTTCGGCTCGGCGAGCTGCCACCGGTCGCGTCCAAGGCCGCGCCCGGCGCTGAGGGGCCACGTTCGGCGTAAGTAGTCGTCCGTTCGGCGCTCACTGCGTGTTGATGCTCGGCAGCGCTACGTAGACCCCGTTACGGTTCCGTGATCGCACAAGCCGGGGTGGGGAACGCTCCCCAGCAGAGCGGGCACGGTGGTCGGGGCGCTCCCCGACATACGGCTTCGACCACCGTCCTGCGCTTCCTCCCCTGCCCGGTCCGACGAGGTCTGGACATCAGTGGTCGACGTATCGGCACGCGCACCGCGCCATGCTGCGCGCGATCGGGTGGGATCCGCCGACACCGCCTCCGTCGGCGGTGTCGGGACCATGGAGGCCGACCGCGCCGACAGTGCCGGCAGCGCCGGCTGGTTCTCCGCAGGAGTTGACGAGCTCACCAGCCTCATCCCACGCCTCATCGTCGAACCGTCCCAGCAGCTCGACCACATCGCGCCCACCCCGGCGCCCCCACAGATTTCCGCTCCCCAGCCCACCCCGCCGGTGTCCCGCCCGGCCCGTGCCCGGACGATCGTCCGGGCCGTCGTCCTCGCCGTCCTGTTCAGCCTGGTCGTCACAGGCGCAGTCGCCCTCGCGGCGGACAAGACGATCACCGTCACCGTCGACGGCGAGGACCGCACGCTGCACACCTTTTCCGGCGACGTCGCCGGCGCGCTGGAGTCGGCCGGGCTCACCCCGGCACCCCAGGACCGGGTGGAGCCCGCCCTGCCCACCGAGCTCGCCGACGGCGACGCCATCATCGTCAGCCGCGCCCGGCCGCTCACCCTCGTCGAGGGCGGTGCCGAACGACGGGTGTGGACCACCGCGTCGTCATTGGACGATGCCCTGCGCAGCATGGGTGTCGAGGCGACGCCCACCCAGATCTCCACGGCTCCCGAAACCGTCATCCCGCTCGACGGGCTGGCCGTCGAGCTGAGCGTCCCCCGCACCGTCTCGCTCACCGACGGCACCGCAGCTCCAATGGAGCTGACCACCACCGCGGGCACCGTCGGTGCCCTGCTCGCCGAGCAGAGCATCCAGCTCGGCCCGGACGACGTGTCGGTGCCCACCGGTGACACCGTCCTCGCCGATGGTGGCACCGTTGTGGTGATCCGCAACGGTGTCGGCGAGGTGATCGAGGTGCGCCGCATCGCGCCGCCCGAACAGGTCGTCGAGGACGCCGAGCTGTCCCGCGGCGAGCGCGAGATCGTGGAGCCCGGCAAGCCCGGCGAGCAGACCGTGGTGATCCGCATCTACGTGCAGAACGGACAGGAGGTTCGCCGTGAGCAGGTTCGGGCCGGGTCGATCACCCCACCCGAACCACGCGTGGTGAAGCTCGGTACCAATGATGATGTCACTGCCGTCCCGTCGGTCGAGGACGGCAGCGTGTGGGACCGGCTCGCCCGCTGCGAGGCCACCGGCAACTGGGGGATCAACACCGGCAACGGTTACTACGGCGGGTTGCAGTTCGACCGGCAGACCTGGGCCGCCTACGGGGGCACCGAGTACGCGCCGCTGCCGCATCAGGCCAGCCGCGAGGAGCAGATCGCCGTGGCCAGCAAGGTGCGCGACGACCGCGGCGGGTACGGCTCGTGGCCGGGTTGTGCGCGGAAGTTGGGGCTTCCCCGGTGAGTCGCTCCCCGTGATCTCAGCCCGGTGACCGGGGTGCACCCTGGCGTGATGGACGGGGGTGCGCGGCTGCTGGGGCCGGTGGAGGTGCGGTCGCTGGCGGAGCAGCTGGGTCTGCGCCCGACAAAGCGGCTCGGGCAGAACTTCGTGCACGACCCCAACACCGTCCGCCGGATCGTCCGGGCAGCATCGTTGACCGCCGACGACGTCGTCATCGAGGTCGGGCCGGGCCTGGGTTCGTTGACCCTGGCGCTGCTGCCGGCTGTGGCCGCCGTGCACGCGGTGGAGATCGACGCCGTCCTCGCTGCGCAGCTGCCGGCGACCGTGACCGACCGGGCGCCGGCGCTGGCCGACCGGCTCGTCGTCCTCTGCGCCGACGCGCTGCGGTTACGGGCGGGCGACCTGCCCGGCCCGACGCCAACCGCGATCGTTGCCAACCTGCCCTACAACGTGGGCGTTCCGGTCGTGCTGCACCTGCTCGCCGAGCTGCCCGGCCTGCGGCGGGGGCTGGTGATGGTGCAGGCCGAGGTTGCCGAGCGGCTCGCGTCGCCACCGGGGAGCCGGGTGTACGGGGCGCCGAGCGCGAAGCTCGCCTGGTACGCCGCCGCCCGGCGGGCCGGGGCGGTGCCGCGCGCGGTGTTCTGGCCGGTGCCAGGCGTCGACTCGGGGCTGCTCGCGTTCGACCGCCGGGAGCCACCGGTGGGCGCGGCTCGGGAGGACGTCTTCCGGCTCGTCGACGTGGCCTTCGCGCAGCGCCGCAAGTCGTTGCGTTCCGGGTTGGCCGGGTGGGCGGGCTCGCCCGCGGCGGCGGAGGTGGCGCTGCGCGCGGCCGGGATCGACCCGCTGGCCCGAGCCGAGACGTTGGACATCGCCGACTTCGCCCGCCTGGCCGCCACCCGCCGGCCTTGACCGAGGCAAGGCTGTGCGGCCCGCCGGCCCTGACCGAGGCAAAGGCCGCGCCGGGCGCCGAACCTGACCGAGGCAAGGCCGCGGGGCGTCACCGGCTGCTCGGCAAGACGCGCGGAACCCCGCCCTTCCGGCCGATGTTGAACGCGATCCGGTAGACATCGGGCAGATCTACCCGACCGTCGGCCCGTCTCGTCATGACTGCGAGGGCCATGAGCTCGCGAACCAGCTCCCGATCGGTCTTGGCCTCTGGGCCTGTGCGAACAGGTGCGTCGTCGTCCGCGTCCTCGACGGTCGGGGACTGAAGCCGCTCGAGCAGGCCGGATGCCTCCCAACGCTGCGTCACTGCGCTCTCCTCGGCCGGAACCTGCATGCCGTCCAGGAGAGATACCGCTTCCGCCACCCAGGGGATATCCTCCCTGACCTCGTCGACCCGGGTTGTCGACGCTTTCTGGACCCCCGCTCGGATCCCGT
>JBOHEP010000068.1:0-23687 GCA_050701075.1 Pseudonocardia sp.
CGTCGCGACCGCACCGCCGAGCCCGACGATCGCGACGCCGGTACGGGCGCCCTCGATGTGGTCCTGCGGTGTGCACTCGACCGGCATGAAGTCTTTCCTCTCGTCAGGCGTACTCCTGCGCCGGGCACCCGAGGTCGTCGCTGGCGGCGCGGTACTGGTCGGAGGGGTATTCGCCCACCGGTCCGATCAGCATGCACGGCCCCGGCCTATCGCGCGACTTGAAACGGATTCGCAGCGGTTTGACGCGGGGCGCTTCACCGGCACTCGCTTCGATATCGTGACGGTCGCCGACTCGCGCGAGCAGATCACGACGATGGGTGGCCTCCGCATGGTGCCTGACGCGCTGCTCGCCGACCTCGACCCCGCTGTCAGCGACCTCCTCGTCCTGCCCGGCGCCCTGATGTGGGACGCCGGCGGCGGGGACACCTTCGCCGCTGCCGCGGGGCGTTTCCTCGACGCCGGAGTCCCCGTGGCGGCCATCTGCGGCGCCACGGCCGGCCTCGCCCGAGCCGGACTGCTCGACGAGCGCAACCACACGAGCGCCGCCGCCGAGTACCTGGCGGCGACCGGCTATGCGGGCGGCGACCACTACGTGGACGAGCGCGCCGTCATCGACGGCGACCTCGTCACCGCCGGCCCGCAGTCCCCGGTCCAGTTTGCGCGGGCGACCTTGGGACGCCTCAGGTTGGCGTCCGACCATACGCTCGACGCCTACGAGGGCGTCTTCCACCGCGGCGATCCACGCGGGTTCCCGGTGCTCATGCAGGCGCAGGGCGCCATATGACGGCGGTCCGCGCTGCCTCAGCAGTTCCACCACGCGAGGACTGGCCCGAGCCGCCCGCGCAGACAGAGGCCGGTCAGCTGCTGACGGATGTCATCCTCACCACTTTCCGCCTCAACGGCCGGCTCATGGAGGTCGCCAAGGGGCGTGCGGTCGCAGGCGGGCTGACCGCGGCCTGGTGGCAGGTGCTCGGCGGCGTCCTGGACGAGCCGCGCAGCGTCGCCGAGATCGGGCGGCAGATGGGGATGACCCGGCAAGGGGTGCAGCGCGTCGCCGACCTGCTCGTCGAGCGCGGTCTTGCGGAGTACCGCCCCAACCCAGCACACCGGCGGGCCAAGCTGCTGGGTTGCACGGAGGCGGGGTACTGGGCGATCCGTCGGATCACGCTGGTGCAGCGGCCCTGGGCCGCCCGGATCGGAGCCAAGGTGGGCGCCGACAAGCTCCAAGAGGCGCTAACGACCATGAGACGCCTCGTCGCCGTGCTCGAGACCGACGAGGCGGCGCAGGGCACCTGACGCAGCGCCGCAGAGGCCAGGTCGAACCCTTTCGCCAATTTGGTTCACGCAGCGGGCGGTGGTGCCGTTCGGGTTCACCTGAGCGGGTGTTGGCCGTCGAACCCGACCACCCCCGCGTCCGGCTCCCGGCGCCGTCCCGGCCACGGTGCGCCCCGCCCTGCTGTCGGGACCGAGGGCGACGAGCGCGCCTCGGACGAAGTCGGGGTGCTGTCGGCGGCGCCGTTAGACGCGGCGTGGTCGGCGCACCGGCTGCTCGCCTGGCCGGTTATCGGTCGACGTGGTCCCGGCTGCAGCAGCCGCTACCGACAGCCGCCACGTTTCGCGCCGGCTCCCGGGCTGCGGTTGATCGGGCGCGGGTCAGCAGCGTGGCGGGCGGGCGCCGTCGGGGAACGCGAGTCCGGACTCGGAGACGTACTTGTCGGGGTGGGGCTCGACCAGCTGGTACCAGGGCTTCTCGCATGCGGTCGCCGCGCAGCGGACGACGACCGGCGTGTCGCGGTACAGCGTGCCGGTCTGCTGGTAGCGCGTCGACGGCCCGTCCCGCACGCGGAACGCCGCGATGTCCACGACGGCCTGGTAGCCGCCGGAATCAGTCGGGCAGCCCCATGGGGGGTGCCAGCGACCACGATCGTCGCCGGCACAGCGACGAGCAGCGCGACGAGGGACGTCCCGACGACAAGGCCGGTCGCCGACCGGCGGTCCGGCCGCTCGTCGGGGCGGGGTCGAGGGACGGGCCGTGTCGGCGGGACCACGGCGCAGCCACACGAGTTCGATCACCGCCGGTGGGCGCAACGCCCAGCAGTCGGGCAGCTCGGAGCGGGTGATCTCGTAGAACGGGCCGAGCACGGCCGCGACCCACTCGGCGAGAGCCTCTCACTCGGCCGTCGCCTGCTCGGCGGTCAGGGCAGGCCAGTCCACCGCCGATACCCCCGCCCCCGCGGCGGTATCGGCGAGCGCGTCGACGCGGCCGCCGAGTTCGGCCACCACGTCGTCCAGGCCGCCGACGCGGGGCAGGACTTGGGCCAGCAGGTCGGCATTCTCGGCGACCAGCCCGCCGAGGCGGGCGACGTCAGCGCGGGCGGCGCGGATCTCGCCGGCCAGCTCGGACACGATCCGGTCCCGCCGCGGGCTCGCCGGCCCTCCGCCGGCGCGCCCAGCCCCGCCGGCGCCCCGGTCGGGGTCGGCGCCGTCCCCGGTGTCGGTGCTCATCGGCGGTCCTCATCGGCCGGGACTGCGGGTGGTGGGCATCTGCACGACCTCCCAGACCCGCGGGTCTGGGACCGCCCCCGCCGGCGCCGCCGGCGGGGGGTCGTCGAGAGTGGCGCGTTCGCGGGCGACCCGGGCGTAGCCGGGTTCGTAGGCCACGATCGCGGGCGGGGGGGCGGCCCAGGCCCAGGACGTAGGCGTGCCAGCTGGGCATGGCCGAGATGGTGTGCCCGGTCACCACCGGCTCCAGCGTGGGGTCCGCGAGTGGAGCGCGACCCGCGCCCGTCCACGGCCTCGGACTCGCCACGGGTGGTGCGCTGCACCCACCGCTCCCCCGCCAGATACGACAGGGCCTTCAGGTCCTCGGGCTTGCTCACCCCGGGCAGCACGACCTTCGTGGGGAGGTTCTCCCAGATCACCTCAGCCCGGTCCCGCCCCAGGTGGTGGCGAGCTGAGCCAGCGACTGCACGACGGCGCCCACGGTGATGCCCCAGCCGCGGGAGTCCGCAGCCCACCGATCCAGCGGCACGGGGGTGATGTTCGCGACCTCGTCGAGCACGAAGTTCAACGTCGGCGATAACCGCCCGCCCGGCTCGCCGGCGGCCAGCCGCTGGGCCTCGTCGAACACGTACTCCGTGAGCGCGGTCAACAGCGGCGCCAGGCGCCGGTCCCCGGCCCCGCCGACCAGGTACAGCGTGCCGCGCCAGCGCAGGAACGCCTCCACGTTGAACGAGCCGGCCGGTCATCGGCTGGCCCGCTCTACGCTCCGCCGCCCGCGGCGGATCTCCTGGGCGGCGGTGCGTAGAAGTGCAGGCTGCACGGCCACACCGCGCGCGGCATCCTGGTGCCCGCCGTGGTGCAGCCCCGACACCGGCCGTGCGGGTCGGGCACGTGCAGCACCAACAGCCGCTCCGCGGTCCCGGGCAGCCCGGCCAGCTCACGTGCGAACCCGTCCCAGCCGGCGGTCACGCCGGCTCCCGCAGCTGCGCCAGCGTCGGCCCGCCCACCGCGTCCGCGTAGGTCAAGGCGTCAAGCGGCGGCATGGCGCGCAGCTCGCGGCGCCCGCGCCGTTCCTGCGCGAGTTCACCGACCGCGCCTGGCTCGACCGGGTGGCCGCCACCGCCGACACCGTCGGCGCCGCGGTCACCCTCGTGTGGGTGGCCTGCGACGCGGACTCGATGCGCTCCTACATCCGCCGCCGCGACGCCGCGAAGCTCGCCGACTGGGCCGGCTACCTCGCCGGCGTCGAACTCGGGCTGCGCCCCGCCGCTCCACACCAGGTCATCGACAACTCGCTGGGTGCACCGCCGCTGCAACAGCAGGCCGCCCAGTTCCTCGTCCGCCTCGTCGACGCCGACACCGCCGCCGATGCCGGCTGAACCACCCCGCGGCCGCGGGGTGGTCCTGTACGGGCCGCCGGCGTCGGGCAAGGACACCATCACCGTCGCGCTCACCGCCCGCGACGTCCGATACCAGCACTTCCGGCCCCTCAAAGTCGGGGCCGGCCGCACCACCGGATACCGGCCCACCACCGCGGCCGCGCTGGAGCAGCTCCGCACGGCCGGCGCGCTGATCTGGGAGACCCACCGGTACGGCGCGGTGTACGCGATCGACCACGCCGGCGTCGCCCAGCTGCTCGCCGCCGGCGCCGTTCCCGTACTCCACCTGGCCGAGCCGGCCGCGCTGCACGCGCTCGCCGAGGCATTCCCCGACGTTCGATGGACCATCGCCGCGTTGACCTGTCCACGCGAGGTCGCCCTCGCCCGCATCGAACATCGCCGGACCGGCGACAGTGCAGCTCGTCTCGCCGCATACGACGCGTTCCAGCGGCTCCACCGTCCCGACGTCGCACTCGACACCGACAAGCTTCGCCCTGCTGCTGCTGCGGTCATCGCTGTCGTGGCGCGGCGGTAGGCCGCTCGTCAAGCGCCGCGCAGGGCGGCACCCGCCCGGGCTGTGCCGCCAATGGCGACGCTGCAATCTTGCTCATGGGTCGTCTCCCCTCGCATCGGATGGGCACGACCCACTTGGCTCGGCGGAGGGTGAGAGCCTCCGCCGAGGCCCTATGCGCTCGTGGGGCCGGCCGCGCCCCAGCATGACCCGGCCAGCCGTCGTTATGCAAGCGTGAGCGGAATACTGCTGGGTAGACCATGCAGGGGTATTCCTGTCACGGTTGACTAGCGGTAGGGCGCTGCGGACACTTGGTGCCGTAAACTGCTGCGCCATTGAGGGGACCGCCGCCATGCCCACCAACCACCACCACACAGTGATCACCACAGCCGGCACGAGCGACTCGCCGGACCGCAACGACTGTCCGAGCGTGCATACGCTCCCCGGCAGGGAGGAGGTGTTCGTGGTCGTTCGCGATGACGTCGACGACGCTGCCCGCGCGGAGCTGGCCGACGAGTACAACCCCGACCGCGAGTTGCTCGGCACCCAGCCGCGCTGGGTCCCCTGCGGGCTGATGGACCTCGCGACGCTGGGCCGGTTCATGGACGACAACGTCCACAGGCGCGGGGACTGGCGGTTCCGGCTCGAGCAGCTCCCGGCCTATAGCCGCCAGGGCGGGGACTTCCTGGCCTGGCGAGCCGGGGATCCACCGCCGCCGGCCAAGCAAGAGTGGCTCGACGAGCTGGCTCGTGACGACGCAGCCGGGATCACGCACTCCCGCGTCCGGGTCTTCTCCGAGGAGCTGACCGACTATGAGCTGTACGCCTGTCAGCGCGGATACGCCCTTAATAGCGCCTACGAGCGGATCCGGGTGTTACGCCGCGGTGAGCACGACATCCCGGACCTACTTGGTCCCGGGGACTACTGGGTGGTCAACCGCATCGTCGTGCCCGTTATCTACCAGTTCGACGGCACGTTCGTCGGTGGCGCCTACATCGGCGCCGAGGACGAGCGCGCCGAGGCTTACCGCGACGATGCCCGCCGGCTCTGGGATGCCGCCGAGCCGTGGGAGTCCTGGTGGGCGCGCCACTGCGAGTACCACGACGCACGACCGAGTCGAGCTGCCTAAATGCCCCCATCCGGATCCGGTCGCGACCGGATCTCCCAGCTCCTCATTGATATCCGCGGCGACCTCACCCAGACCGACGCCGCGGCTAGGTCCGGTCTGAGCCAAGGCAGTATCAGCAAGGCCGAGCACGGTCAGCGAACGCCGCCGCCGAACGTCGCGGAGCGGTACGCGCGCGCGCTCAACGCGACGGCGGCGCAGCGCAGCGAACTGGTCGAACTCTGCAAGACGATCGCTGACCTCACGGTCACCCGCCAGACTCGCCTCGTTCGCAAGGGCGCCGACGCGCAGCGTCGGATCCTCGCTGTCGAGCGGCAGTGTCACGAGATCCGCTCCTGGCAGGCCGAGATCGTCCCAGGCTTGATGCAGGCGTGGGCGTACACGTTGGCCGTGATCGAGCGGGAACCCGACGACGGGTGGGCGGAGGTTCGCCGGGCCCGCCTCGCGCTACTAGACGACTCCGAGCGGACCGTGATGCAACTGGTCCCCGAGGGCGTGCTGCGTACAGTGCTCGGCTCGCGAGTGGTGATGCAGGAGCAGCTACAGCACCTCATCGATCTGTCCCGGCGCCCGAACGTGCGGCTCGGCGTGCTTCGGCACGGCTGGCCCGTGCCCCCGCTACCGCCGTCGTTCCACCTCTACGGCGACCGGATGGCGACCAACGAGACCATCGTCGGCACCGCGTTCCTGGACGAACGTGTGGACATCGACCGACACCGCCGCTGGTTCGATCGCCTTGAGGGTGCCGCGGTCCACGATGACGAGGCTCGCATGGTGATGCGGGACGTCCTCGCCGCACACCGCGACTAACCGGCCGCGCGGATCACTTCTGCTGAATCCTCGGCGCGCCTACCCGGACACAGGAGGGGATTGCCACTGGGCAGGCCTCATAACGACAGCGAGGCGGTCCCCGTAGGGACCGCCTCGTCGAGTCTCGGCGGGCGGGAGCGGGCGGGTCGGCAAACCCGCGTCGCCGCTTGGTGCTCCGGTTGTCAGCCGAAGCGGTTCGCTCTCCTACCTGGAAGGGCGCTTTCGCGTGCCCAAGATAACCCGTGCGCTCCCCCACGCGCATCCGACACACGCCGAATCCGACTCCGAGTTCGGCACCGGGTGGTGCCGGCCCTGCTACGAGGCGGGTGCCCATCCAGGCTGCCGACCCAGGAAGCCGTCTGCGCCTCATACACAGCGCCCTGAGCGGCTCTCAGGACGGCGCGGGTGCGGCCGGGCGCCAAAAAAAGCCCGGCGTTGACACCGACGTCGGCTCAGCGCCGATCTCGGCCGCCGCGAGGCCGGGCTGCGCGATCGCCCGCTCCCCCGGATCGCCCGCCCGATCGACCTCGCCCGGACCGTCACGCTGCTGCCCGCCGATTGGTTCGGGCGATGGCTACGGCCGGCGCCGCGCCGCCGTCCGGGTCGCCGGCCCCAGTTACACCCCGCACCCCGGGTGGCGCCATCTCATCGCTCCGGGCTGGCGGGTATTGGTCGACCAGGTCGAGGCCCTAGGTGGCTGGTGTCTTACGGCGTGCGGTGGGATGTGGCCTCGGTCCAAACTGGAGCTGTGATGGCTTGGGCGGGGCTGAGCGGGACCTCCGGGGAGGTGTTCGGGGCGGTCATGGGTTGGTTCGGTGGGCTGTGGTGATGGTTGACCGGGTCTGAGGGGCCTGGGTGGGGGCTGTTGCTGGTGGCGGTCAGGCCGTGGGCCATCCGGCGGGGGTGAAGCACGGTCCGAGGGTGGCTAGGCGTGCGAGGTTGACCGTGGTGGTGAGCATCCGGAAGTCGGCGTTGATCTTTTCGGTGCCGCGAACCCGGGCGTCGCCGTAGTGCTTGGTGTCGCGGGTGAACCCCGACATCCGTCCCGCCTCCTACCGTTGGGATGGTGCCGTCGCGCGGCCGCGGCCGTGCAGTTCCCACTGGGGACCGTCGGGTTCATCGAGCCAGAGCGTGGTGGTGGTGTCGGTGCTGGTGGTCTCGGCGGTGGTGGCGTCGATGGCGATCCCGAAGCGGTCGTAGCTGGGCTGGCCTTCCCCGTCCCAGTGCTGGTGCAGCGCCGTGAGGTCGTCCCAGATTCGTCGCGGGCCTGCTTGGCGCACCAGGTGGCCGGCCTCGTCGCGGTCGTGGTGCACCAACGCCCATGCGCCGTCGGCGGCGGAGAACAGCTCCGTCGCGAGGTGCTCGTCGTCGTCGACGTAGATCTGCCGGCTCACCACGCCCGGAAGCGCGGTCTGGGCGAGCAGGCCCCAGGTGGAGTCGCTGTAGAGCAGGGTCGGATCGAGATCACCGTGCTGGTCGGTGATGCCGTGCTCGGGTGCGGTGATGGCCACGGCGTAGTTGTGCGGGTCGACCGGGTTGGCGCGGCGGGGCATGAACCCGCCGCTCTGGCGCAGGAACCGGCCGCTGGCGCGCCCGCCGGCGACGGTGAGCAGCACGAGCGCGAACATGTTGAACGGGCCCAGCAGGTTGAGCAGGATCTTCCCGCCCGCGCGGGTCTGCTCGATCCACGCCCGGGGCACCTCGTCGAGCCCGCAGGTGGCGATGATCCGGTCCCACGGTGCCCCCTGCGGTGCGCCGAGGGCGCCGTCGCCGGCGATCAGGTGCGGCTTGTAGCCGTGCTCGGCCAGCCGTACCCGGGCCAGTGCCACGAGCTCCGGGGCGATGTCGATGCTGGTGACGTGTTCGGCGCCGAGCCGTTCACACAGCAAGCCGGCGTTGTAGCCGGTGCCGGTGCCGATCTCGAGCACGGTCATGCCGTCGGCGACGTCGAGGTCCTCCAGCATCGCCAGCACCAGCCCCGGCATCGTGGTGGAGCTGGTGACCTGTGCGTAGACCCCGCTCCCGTCGCGCAGCGGTACGGCGGTCAGGTCGGTGGCCAGGGTGGTGTTGCTGTAGACGGCGTCGAGCCACTGTTGCCGGTCAGCTGTGGCGCGGTCGAGCATCCGCCAGTGGCCGGGGAACTGCCCTGGTGTCTCGTCGCGCCAGAAGCGGGGCACGAACACGTGCCGGTGCACCTGCAAGAACGCCCGCCGCCACTCGGGGCTGCGCAGGGAACCGGCCTCGATCAGCTCATCGGCCAACGCCTCCAGGCGCTCGGCCACGGCAGGGGCGTCCACGCTGAGGCTGGGGACGAGCGCGGGTGTGGTCAGCACGGTGGGTTGTCTCCTGTCAGGAAGTCCACGATGGAGGCGGTGATGGGCAGCTTGGTCTCCTCCTCGATCCAGGAGAAGTTCCCCTCCGGATTGATCTCCAACGTCGTCAGCGACCCGTCCGGGCCGACGAGGAAGTCGAACGCCCCGTAGTGCAGCCCGGACAGCCGCATGTAGGCCGCCACCGTCACCCGGGTCTGTTCGGGCAGCTCGATCACCTCGTAGGTGAGGCTGTCGTAGTCCGAGCGCCAATCGGTGCGTGCCCGGTCCGAGCCCGCATCGATGCGCACCGCGTGGAACACCTGCCCGACCACGGTCAGCCTGATCGCGTGCGTCGACTCGACGAACGGTTGGAACAGGTGTGCGGCGAAGTCGAGCCCGCCCGGCTCGTGCAGTTCGGCGTCGGTGACGCGGCGGGTGTAGACCACGTGCGCGGTGTCGCCGGTGTGCAGCACGCTCGCGGCGATGCTCTTGCAGATCAACGGGCCGTGCCGGCGCGCGAACCGGCGCAGCGCCTGCGCCGAGTTGGTCACCAGAGTCGGCGGCACAGTAAGCCCGCACGCCTGCAGGTCGCGCAGCTGGCGCGGTTTGTAGGCGGCGTCGGCGGCGCGGCTGGGGTGGTTGAGATACCGCACCGGCAACGAGGTCAGGACCCCGCCCAGGCCGTAGCGCGATTCGGTGGCGGCATGCCACCGCTCGGCCGCGGTCAGGTGCGCGGGCACCTCGAACGGGCGAGGTCGGCGCACGTACGCCGACCGCACCCGGGCCAGATCCAGCCGCTCCTCGCCGCGCACGAGATCACCACTCCACCAGGCCCCTTCGAGGCGGGCATCGAGCTGCAGCCGGGCGGGGAACTCCGCGGTGTCGAACCGGAACACCTCCACCCCCCGCTCGGCCAGCACCGCGCAGACCGCATCCGAGGTGGCGTCGCTGGCATCGGCGATCACCAGCACCACCCCCGCATCCGACCCAGCATCCGATCCGGTCACGGGGAGAAGTCCGGCTGGTTGAACTCCTCGCTCTGGTCATCCTTCGTGCCGTCGTAACCGCTGGTCGTCTTCGGTGTGGCACCGTCGGCGTGCGGGCTGTGGTGGATCGACTCGGCACCGCGCAGCAGGAACGACCGCGCTGCAACAGGTGATAGCTGCTGCTGGTCCTCAGGCTGGCCAGATCCCACGGGAAACCGTGATCCGGCGGCGATGAGTGGGCTGATAGCTGTAGTCATCTGTCTTTCCGTCCTGTCTCGACGAACAGTGCTGAACCAGCGCTGGTGGGGCGTGTGTCCCGGCGTCGTCCGGGCTCGGAGGAGCGTCGCCGGCGCCCACCGCCACCTCAACCGACCTGCGGTGTTACCTCGGCTCGCTGTCGTTCTCCCTTGGCCGCGTCCTGGGCCCGGTCGGGCAGGTCGGGTGCAGGCTTGCGGTGTCGACGACGGCCGGCTGGCCGGTGGCGATGATGATGACGGCCGTTGTCGTGGGCGACTCGGTGGCCACGCCGGCGCACGGCCGGACCCACTGTCTCCACGGCGCGTGCCAGAGCGCGCCCTCGGGCTACGACTCGCTCACGACAGATCCGTCATCGCGGTTCGGCCATGACGGCTCCCCCGAGTAGCCCGTACATCCACTTAGCGTAGAACGCTGCGCAACACGGAGCTACGCCCGTCAGTCGCGCACGGGGATGGCGCCGACATTGTCGGGGCGTCGGGACGCGGCGTCCCGCCGGTCTCCGGCGCGCCGGATTCTGTCGGTGGTGTGTGCCAGCACCTCTCCCGCCGAGCAGGGGTAGGTCGCCGGCGGGAGGGGACAGGGTGTGCTCGTTCGGCCACGGATTGCCGGACCGGGGTGCACACTGCTGGGATGGGCAAGGGGGCACGGACCCGCCGGAAGCAGGCCGCGACGACACCGCTGGCGCGATGGGGGCCGTTCTTCCACGGCGGCGTGCCGGGCAAGGACGTCGGCGAGCTCCTGGTCCCGGCGGCCCGACTCGGGTCCCACTACCACTACACTGCGGACGTCACGACCTACGACCCGGGCTGGGTGTACGCCACCACCGACGTCGGTGTCGCGGACGCCTACGCCAGCCGCTACCTCAGCGGCGACGGCCGGGCGATGCCGGGCGATGTCTACGAGGTCGAGCCGGGTGGCGGGATGGAGATCGACCCGGACTACGACATGTTCCCGGAGGCGTTCCTGCGCTGCCCGCAGGCGCGGGTCGTGGCCCGCGCCGTCGCGCTCACGCTCACCGCGGCCGAGCTGGGTCAGCGTGAGCGCCGCACGGACAGGCACCAGCCTGCATTAGCCTTGGGACATGCTGGCTGGTCTCTCATCGCGCCTGGCTGAGATCGTGCACGCGTTGCCGCTGCAGCCGCACACACGCGTCCTGGAGATCGGGTGCGGCCCAGGCGCAGCCGCACGTGCAGTGGCAGCTTGCCTCGTTACGGGCCACATCCTCGCCATCGACCGATCCGCGAAGGCGGTCGCTCAGGCGCAGGCCAACGCGATCCAGGAGATCGCCTCAGGACGCATGAGCGTCCGCCACGTCGCAATCGAGGACTTCGCCCTTCAGCCTGACGACGAGCCCTTCGACATCGTCTTCGCAGTCCGGGTCGGTGCTCTGGACGGTCGCCATCCGAAGGCAGGGCAGCAGGCACTGGAGCGCATCGCCGCGGTGCTGGCGCCAGGTGGCCGGCTCTTCATCGACGGAGGCCAGCCGCTCCACGAGATCCGCCTCGGCGGCTCGGCACGTCTCCTCGGATGACCACAACAAGAACTCGGTCACGGGATGAATCGCGACCACCATCGCACCCCATGCAGCCGCGACCTCGGGTCGGAGCAGGTTGGTCGGCAGTCCACGTGGCCGGCCCTGCCCCTCTTACCGCGCGACGCGGTCGCTCTGGGCGACGAGGACCTCGGGGAGCAGGGCAGCGGCGGCCCGCTCGGTCTCAGGTGGCGCGGTCGCGATGACCTCGTCGAGGGTGCGGCGTGCGGTTTCGAGTTCGCCGATGGCCTTGGTGAGCCGGTCGCGCTCGCGGTAGAGGTCGATCAGCAGTTCGGGACAGTCCGCGATGAGGCGAGCGCCGTCAGTGCCCATGCACGGAAGCAGTTCGGCGATCGTGACGGTGGACAGTCCGGCCGCGAGCAGGTTCCGGATGTGTAGCACGGTAGCGACGTCGGAGTCGCTGTAGTCGCGGTAGCCGGACGGGCGTCGGGCCGGGTGGATCAGGCCCTGTTCCTCGTAGTACCGCAGCAACCGCTGACTGACGCCGGTGCGATGACGTAGCTCGCCGATCCTCACGTGTGGCCTCCGTCACGGCCCTTGACTCTCGCATTGGTGTGAGACTCTAGCGTTGCCGACATGGAGATTCGAGACAGCGCCCAGCCGGTCACGGTGGTCGGACTTGGTGCGATGGGCACAGCACTGGCCCGGGCGTTCCTGGACGCCGGGCATCCGACGACGGTGTGGAACCGCACGGCGAGCCGCGCCGATGATCTCGTCGCGGTCGGCGCCGTGCGCGCCGAGAGCGTGACCGCGGCGGCTGCCGCGAGCCCGCTTGTGGTGGTCTGTGTGCTGGACCACCGGGCGGTTCTGGACCTGCTCGACCCGATCAGTGGGCAACTGAGTGACCGCGCGGTCGTCAACCTGACCTCCTCGACGCCCGACCAAGCCAGGGAGACCGCCCGGTGGGCCGCGGACCGTCACATCGACTACCTCGATGGAGCGATCATGGTGCCCACACCGTTGATCGGAAAGCCCGAGTCGCTGCTGCTCTACAGCGGCTCGCGGACCGTTTACGACGCGCACCGAGCGACCCTGACCGCCCTCGGCGACCGTTCGGAGTTCCTCGGCGCCGATCCCGGCCGGGCCTCGCTGCACGACCTCGGGATGCTGGACCTGTTCTTCGCGAGCATGGCCGGCTTCCTGCACGCCTCGGCACTGGTCGGCACCTATGGCGTGCCTGCGGCGGCGTTCCTCCCGTACGCCGAACAGATCGTCGCGATCCTGCCCGAGACGCTCAAGGGACTCGCCCGGGACGTGGACGCGGCTCGCTATCCCGGTGACGAGGACAACCTGGACATGGAGCGGGCAGCGCTGGATCACATCGTGCACGCCAGCGAAGCCCGCGGCGTCGACCCCGCCCTCCCCGAGGTCGTGCGGGGCCTGGTCCAACGCGCCATCGCCCGAGGTCACGGCAGCGATGGGTTCTCGCGTGTCATCGAGGAGCTCCACAGCGGGTGGCGTGATGAGCAGGCGGCGTGTTGATGCGGCGGCGCCGGAAGGGATCCGCTTCAGATGCTGATGGCGGTCATCGACGGTCCGGGTGGCCTGACTGCGTATGGGCGGGGATCAACTCGTTGGAGGGTTCTCCGCACAACCCTGGAGTCAACCTGCGCTCGCCTTTGACACGCACGGACGCGGCCACTTGCGTGCTACCGCGGGAGATCTGCGGGTCCTCGGACGCATTGCACCGATGCTCAGTGACAATGACCGGATGGATACCGGCCCAGACGACGTCGCCGGCCCAGACGCGCCCACTTACTCGACCGGATGGGTGGCTCGACGGCTGGGTATCACGCCGGCGACCTTGCGTACCTGGCACTACCGCTATCGCATCTGCCCCACCGACCGGACCGCAGGCGGACATCGTCGCTACCGTCCGGAAGATCTGCAACGGCTTGAGCGGATGCGCAGCCTGGTGCTCGCCGGCCTGCCCACAGCAGAGGCCGCCCGGGTCTGCGCACATGCCGGGCCTGGGCCCGAGCCCACTGCCGCGCCCGGTGGGCCGGCGCGCCGTCGAGGCGGCGGACGGGCCCTCGTACTGGGCGGTGAGGATCCTGAACTGCGGCGGCTCGGCGGTGCGGCGATGGCACTGGACCAGCCCACCGTCGCGCGCGTGGTCACCGGCGCGTTACGCCGCCATGGCGTCGTCGCGACCTGGGAGCAGCTCCTGGTCCCGGTGCTCAGCAGCATCGGTGAGCGCTATGCCAGGTGTGGCGACTGCATCGACGTCGAGCACCTGTTCACCGACTGCGTGCGCGCGGCGCTCTCGGTGATCCTCACCCGGCGCCGTCGCTGGGACAGCTACCCTCCGGTCCTTCTCGCATGCCTGGACCAGGAGCAACACACCCTCGCCCTGCACGCGCTGGCCGCGGCCCTCGCCGAGATCGGCTGTCCGAGCCGGATTCTGGGCGCATCCGTCCCCCCCGACGCACTGGCCTCGGCGGCCCGTCGGATCAACCCGCGTGCGGTGTTCGTCTGGGCACAGACCGAACCCACCGCCCGTCCGGTAGACCTGCAGGCCCTGCCCCGGCAGCGGCCGCCCACGCCCATCGTCGTCGGTGGTCCCGGATGGCAGGGCCACGACCTCCCACCTTCCATCGACCGGGTCGACACGCTCACCGCAGCCGTCCACGCCGTGTGCCGTGACCTCAGCGCGTCGCCACCGCAGTAGTACAGGACTTCTCGCGCACCGAACCCGACCGCGGCTACAGGGACGCGATCAACCGGTCCACCCGCTCGTCGACGGACCGGAACGGATCTTTGCACAGCACGGTGCGTTGCGCCTGGTCGTTGAGCTTGAGGTGCACCCAGTCCACCGTGAAGTCCCGCCCGGCGGCCTGGGCCGCAGCGATGAAGTCACCGCGCAGCTTGGCCCGGGTGCTCTGCGGCGGGGTGTCCTTGGCGGCCTCGATCTCACCGTCGTCGGTGACCCGGTCGACCGTCCCCTTGCGTTGCAGCAGGTCGAACAGGCCGCGGCCGCGCCGGATGTCGTGATAGGCGAGATCGAGCTGGGCCACCCGGGCGCTGGCCATGTCCAGCCCGTTGCGCAGCCGGTACCGCTCGATGAGCCGGTGCTTGATCGCCCAGTCGATCTCGCGGTCGATCAACGACAGGTTCTCCTGCCCGACGGCGTCCAGCGTGCGACCCCACAGGTCCAGGACGCGGGCGGTGATCGGGTCCTCGCTCCCCCGGGTGGCCACATGCTCGACCGCGCGGGCGTGGTACTCCCGCTGGATGTCCAGCGCGCTGGCCTCGCGACCGCCGGCGAGCCGGACGGTGCGGCGCCCGGTGAGATCGTGGCTGATCTCCCGGATGGCCCGGATCGGGTTGTCGAGGGTGAAGTCCCGGAACTGGACGCCGGCCTCGATCATCTCCAGCACCAGCGTCGCCGATCCCACCTTGAGCAGGGTGGTCACCTCGGACATGTTCGAGTCGCCGACGATGACGTGCAGGCGCCGGTAGCGCTCAGCGTCGGCGTGCGGCTCGTCGCGGGTGTTGATGATCGGCCGGGACCGGGTGGTCGCCGACGACACGCCTTCCCAGATGTGCTCGGCGCGTTGGGAGAGGCAGAAGACGGCCCCGCGTGGGGTCTGCAGCACCTTGCCGGCACCGCAGATGAGCTGGCGGGTGACCAGGAACGGCAGCAGGACATCGGCGATCCTGGAAAATTCACCAGCACGAGCCACGAGATAGTTCTCGTGGCACCCGTAGGAGTTGCCGGCCGAGTCGGTGTTGTTCTTGAACAGGTATATGTCACCGCCGATGCCCTCGTCCACCAGCCGCCGCTCCGCGTCGACGAGCAGGTCCTCGAGGATCCGCTCCCCCGCCTTGTCGTGCGCGACGAGCTGGGCGAGCGAGTCGCATTCGGCGGTGGCGTACTCCGGGTGCGAGCCGACGTCGAGATATAGACGTGCGCCGTTGCGCAGGAACACGTTCGACGACCTGCCCCACGAGACGACCCGACGGAACAAGTAGCGCGCCACCTCGTCCGGGGACAGGCGCCGCTGGCCATGGAAGGTGCACGTGACGCCGAACTCCGTCTCGACACCATAGATCCGCCGCTGCATCCCGTCAGCGTAAGCGGAGAATGCACCTTCGTGTCAGGACTCCGGACCGGGTTGTCGGCGCGTCGCGTCCTCGGGCCGTAGGGTCACGTCGTGACTGCCAGGTTCCGGCGCGCCTTCGACGGGGTGAACGACGTCGATCGGGCGATCTCCCGAACGATCTCGGCACTGCCACCGAGCGGGTTCGATCCGGCGATGAAGGCGCTGTCCAGGGCCGCGAACCACGGCGTGCTCTGGTTCGTCGTCGCCGGGCTGCTCGCGGCGCGGCGCGGGGCGAGCCGGAAGGCCGCATCACGCGGTGTTCTGGCGATCGCCGGGGCCAGCACGGTGGCCAATGCGATCCTCAAGCCGATCCTGCCGAGACGACGCCCGGCCGCCGCTGAACTACCGGCCTACCAGACCATCCCCAACCCGCCGACGTCCTCGTCGTTTCCGTCCGGGCATGCCGCCTCGGCTGCCGCGTTCGCCACCGCCGTGACACTGGAGAGCCCCCGGCTGGGGCTCGCGTTGGCCCCGCTCGCGGCGTCCGTCGCGTATTCGCGGGTCCATGTCGGGGTGCACTGGACCTCCGACGTCGGCGCGGGCGCCGCGGTCGGTGCCGGCATCGCGCTCGCCACCCGCCGCTGGTGGCCGGTGCGGCGCACCGATGAGGCGCTGGCCCGGCCGATGGACACGGTACCGGTGCTGCCCCGGGGCGAAGGCCTGGTTCTGGTGTCCAACCAGCGTTCCGGTGACCCGCTCTACGACCCCGCGGACGAGCTCATGGCCGCGTTGCCCGATGCGGTCGTGCTGCGCGCCGACTCGGCCGTCGACCTCAGTACTCAGATCGACACCGCCGTGACCGAACGCATCGGCTGGGTGAAGGCGATCGGGGTGGCCGGCGGGGACGGCACGGTGGCGGCCGGCGCGGCGGCCGCCGGGGAGCACCGGCTGCCGCTGGTGGTGGTGCCGACCGGCACGCTCAACCACTTCGCGCGCGACGTGGGGGTCTATGACCTCCAGGAGGCGGTGGACGCCACCCAGGCCGGGGAGGCCGTGGCCGTCGATCTCGCGCTGGTCGAGGTGCACCCCGGACGCGGTACCGACCCGGAGAGCGACGTGGTGAAGCGGATGCGCTGCTTCATCAACACCGCGAGCCTGGGGTCCTACCCCGACCTCGTCCGGCTGCGCGAGAGTTGGCAGCCGCGCTGGGGAAAGTGGCCGGCCTTCGCCGCGGCCCTGGTGGTGGTGCTGCGCAAGGCCGAGCCGGTCAAGGTGAAGATCGACGACGAGTGGCACTCGGTGTGGTTCCTCTTCGTCGGCAACGGGCCCTACCACCCGCGCGGGATGGTGCCGGCGTGGCGGCCGACGCTCGACTCCGGCCTGCTCGACGTCCGCTGGCTGCGCGCCGACCTGCGCTTCTCCCGCCTGCGGGCGGTCGGCGCGCTGATCTTCGCGGCACTGGGGCACAGCCGGGTGTACCGGCAGTGCGAGGTTGCCGAGCTCGACGTCGAGCTGGCCCGGCCGGGGATGCTGGCCACCGACGGCGAGGTCGTCGAGACCGCCGGGCGATACACGTTCCGGGTGGCGAAGGAGCCGATTCCGGTGTATCGGCGCGAAGAACGGCGCTGGACCGGGCGGGACCGGCCGTTCGTGGGCTGAGGGTGCGCGCCGAACGGCTCGCGGCCCAACTCTTGAGGCCGCCGAGGCGGCGCGCGACACCCTCGCAGGTGCCATCGGTGTGGCCGACCAGCTCCCCGCAGGGCTGGCGGCCACCGCGGGCGAGGCATTCACCGACGGGCTGCAGATGGCCGCGGCAGTGAGCGCCGTGGCCCTGCCAGCCGGGAAACGCGACGCCACCACCTGCACGCCTACCTCAGGGCTACTTCCACCGGCTGAGGCCGCCGGCCTGGTGATCGTCCGCGGAACGACCCCTGGCGTGGCGGGCGGACCTCGCAACGCGACCCGCCGTTACAGGGCGGGTAAGTGCCTCGTGACGGCCTGCACAACCGGATGACTCCGGCCACGAGGACACCCACCCACACGATGACGCCGAGGATCGAGAGATCCACCAGAACCACACCCGTGACCAGAGCGAGCAGGCCGACGACCAGCATCGCGGACGTGTCCTCGAGCACAACCATGGCGAAGGCCACCGTGACGACCGGCACGACGACTATCATGAACAGCAGAACAACCACTAACTCACCCATCTCGGCCCCCTGATTCTCAGACCTGCCCCCGAAGGGTCGCCCTGACTGTCGGGAGGCCTCCCGGACCGTGCGGTCGGGACCAGTTCGAACTTGGTGCGCTGGCCGACGTCGAACCGCCGTGCTCCGGGCTGGTACTCGTCGCGGTGTCGGCTACCTGTATGTCGCCGAGGAGCATCGGCAGGGGCGAACCGGTGGAGCAGAACTACACCGACGGCAGCATGGCACTGTTCCTGCAACGCCCCCGGGTGCTGTTCACCGGCGACACGGCCGCCGAGCACCAAGGGCAGATCATGCTGGGCCCGTTCAACCTCGACCGGGACCGCGCCGCACTCTCCTTCCGCGCGCTCGCTCAGCTTGACGCCGACGTGGCCTGCTTCGGCCACGGCAGACCGGTCGTCGGCAATGCCTCTGCTGCATTGGCCGCAGCGTCGATCGACCTGATCATGCTCTGACAGAGCCGGTGTGCGCGACAGCTGTCACAGCTCGGGGCGCTCGCGCGTCGTACACAGGACATGGCCTGTGCGGAGGGAGCCGGTGGTGCTGGTGAAGCCGGACGCGAGCGAGATCTTCGAGGCCACCCGCAGGCCGTGCGCTACGTCGTCGGCGGCTGGACCTCGATGATCGCCCGTCTGGCCGGCCGCCCCGGGTTGCTGGGCGAGGTGTCGATCAACAGCGCCATCGAGGCGGCGCGTGGTGTGCTGCGGACCGTCGGTCTCGATGGGATCGTGAACCGACGGCCCGACTCACGGAGTGAACACGGACCTCACATCGGCCGCACCCGCCATGCCCCGGGTCGTCGACGACCTCGTGCCAGCCGGGCTACCGAGCCCGGTCAAGGTCGACAGCTCGGTTCGCGGCCGCCTCGCCGTTCTCGCTGCTGAACTCCGTAGACGCCGAATCACGTTCTACACGGGCTCAACGGCGATGTGGTGGTACGGCGCACTCAGCTTGACCAGATCCTGCTCGTCACCGGTGACGAGCACACCTCCCCCGGCCTCGACGACGAGCGCCACGACATGGGCGTCGACGATCATGTTGGATCCGGCGTCGGCCGCGGCCAGCACGCCACCGACGATGCGGGCGAGGTGACGGTCGGTGTCCCGGCTGTCCAGCGACCCTCGCTCTCGAGCCAGGCAGGCATCGACGAGCTGGTTGCGCCCGCGCCCCCGATAGAGCTCGGCGAGCACCAGGGAAGGGACCAGCGTCTCACGGCCGAGCCGTTGGGCAATCCGGATGATCCGGCGCACCTTCTGCTTGCGTATCGAGTCTGGTCCGGCGAGCGCGCTGAACGCCTCCGCATCGAGCGCCACGATCACGCGGCGCCGCCGAGGAGCCGGGCCAGGCGCGCGTCCTCCTCAGGATCGTCGAGCAGGGGTCCGTCCTGCTCGTCGAGCGCGTCGAGCAGTGCATCCAGCCGCTCGGCGCGCCGTTTGCGTCCGATCAGCTCCCAGCCGGCGTCGTTCAGCTGCGCCGAGACGTTCCCGGCCCGCTCCAGCTCGCTCGCCAGGTCGGCGTCGATGGTAATCGTGATCTTCCGCTTGCCCGCCATACGATGACCGTACCAAAGTATGGCCCTAGCCGGCGCCGCTGCCGTACGGGCGGGTGAGCACCTCGAGGTTGTGCCCGTCGGGCGAGTCGAAGTACATCCCGCGCCCACCATCGTGGGTGTTGAACCCCGGTTCGCGGCGCCCCGGGTCGGCGTACGTCGCCACCTCACGCTCACGCAGCCGGCCCGCGACGGCGTCGAACTCATCCTCAGTGATCAGAAACGCGTAATGCTGCGACGCCACCTCGTTGCTGTGCAGGAAGTCCAGGCTCACCCCGTTCGCCACCGTGACCACGGTGAAGGGGCCGAACCGGGTGGGCTCGGGCAGGTCGAGAACCTCGGCGAGGAACCGCGCCCCGGCCTCCTGGTCGCGCGTCGCGATAATGGTGTGGTTCAACTCAACGGCCATGACGCCAGCGTGCACCCTCAACCCGGGTGCACGTCAAGGCTGATCCGGCGGCACGAGCGTGAACGAGTGCTACGTGCCGTTCGAGGTGTCGCCGTCCTCGGCTTCGGGTGCCTCGTCGCCGCCCGCGACGCCGGGCTCGGCGGGCTCCTCACCCCGGTTCGCCGCGGGCAGCAGGTCACGCAAGGCCGCGCCGATGATCCGTCGGAACGACCGTCGTGGGTGGGCGCGGTCGAGCACCGCAACCTCCAGCGCGCCCACCCCGAGCACCCTCGCGGCCTGTGTACCACCGTTGCCGCTGGATCCCCCCGCGCCGGTCGGGGTGGCGGGAGTCTGCAGGCCCTCCACGGCGATCCCGATCGCGGCGGAGAGCTCCAGGCCCGGCTCGTAGGTGTCCTTGAGCTTGGTGCTGATCGGCTCGGTGGTACCGCCCATCACCACGAACCGCGGCTCGTCGGTGATCGACCCGTCATAGGTGATCCGGTAGAGCTGGTCACCCGCCGCCTCGGCGCCGACCTCGGCGACGCACAGCTCCACCTCGAAGGGCTTCTGCTGTTCGGTGAAGGAGTTGCCCAGCGCCTGCGCGTAGAGGTTGGCCAGCCAGCGGCCGGTGACGTCACGGCGGTCGTAGGAGTAACCGCGCACGTCGGCGGCCCGGATACCACCGGTGCGCAGGTTCTCGAACTCGTTGTAGCGCCCGACCGCGCCGAACCCGATCCGGTCGTAGATCTCGGAGACCTTGTGCAGCGCCTTGGAATGGTTCTCCGCGACGAACACCACACCGCCGGTGTAGGTCAGCACGACCACACTGCGACCCTTGGCGATGCCCTTGCGAGCCAGCTCGGAACGGTCGCGCAGCAGCTGGTCGACCGAGGAGTAGAACGGCATCGTCACGGGGGGCACTCCAGGGTCGTCGTGTTCGGGGAGCTGGACACGGCCGGTCAGCCGCCGGGTTTGTCGGTGCGCCCGGCGACCACCGCGGCGACGATCTCGGCGATCTCGGAGTCGGGGCGCCGAACAGCACCCTCGGCACCGGTGATGCTGACGACCACCGGGTAGATGCGTCGGGTGAGGTCGGGACCACCGGTTGCGGTGTCGTCGTCAGCGGCGTCGTAGAGGGCCTCGACGACCGTGCGCACCGTGGTGGCCAGATCGGCCGAGGTGTCGTGGCGCTTCTTCAGTGCCGCCTTGGCGAACAGTGATCCGGACCCGATGGCCTGGTAGCCGCGCTGGTCGTCGGCGCGGCTACCCGTGACGTCGTAGCTGACGATGCGCCCGGCATCGGCGGGATCGGTGGCATCGGGGTCGTAACCGACGAACAGCGGGATCGCGGCGAAACCCTGCAGCGCCGCACCCAGGTTGTTGCGGACCATGCCGGCGAGCTGGTTGGCCTTGCCGTCCAGCGACAGCGGGACGCCCTCGATCTTCTCATAGTGCTCGAGGTCGACGCTGAACAACCGCACCATCTGCACCGCGATCCCGGCCGCGCCGGCGATGCCCACCGCCGAGTACGCGTCGGTGATGAAGACCTTCTCGATGTCGCGCTGCGCGATGAGGTTGCCCTGGGTGGCGCGACGGTCACCGGCGATGACGACACCTTCGGCGAACGTCAGCGCGACGATCGTGGTGCCGTGGACGATGCCGACGATGTCGGTGACGCCCGCCGAACCGGCCTGTCGGGCGACCGCGCCCGGCGCCAGCCTGTCGGGCACCTGGCCGGGGAGCAGGTGGGGGGCATGGGTGGCGACGAAGTCGGTGAAGGACGACGGGCTGGCCGCGAAGTACGCGCCCAACCCCGTCGCCGGGGAAACCGGCAGCCGGGGCTCCGAGAACATGGTCGGGTAGGTGCCTCTCCTCGTGCGTGTTCCGGGCGATAACGAGTCATACGGGTTCGGGGGCGTTGGGGGCCGAGCCCCCGGCTGTCGCTACTCACCGCCCTTCTGCACGTAGGCCCGGACGAAGTCCTCGGCGTTCTCCTCGAGCACGTCGTCGATCTCGTCCAGGATCGTGTCCACATCCTCGCCGAGCTTCTCACGACGTTCCTGGCCGGCCGCCGCGGCATCGCCGTCGTCGTCGTCACCACCGCCACCGCCCTGGCGCTTGGTCTGTTCCTGCGACATGGCTGTCTCCTCCTCCGTGACCTGCATGTGAACACTACCCAGCCGCAGCCCGAAACGCCCGGATATCGGCACCGCTCGGCGCTGACGCCTCGACCGACGGCGACCGGCCTCAGACTGGAATGATCTCCAGATGGATGCCGGACGCCGCGGCCAGCGCACGGAGATCGCCTGGGTCGGACGTGATCACGAGGTCGTTGTCGCGGGCAAGCAGGATGAGCGCCGCGTCGATGACATCGCGGCTGCCCGCCCGCGCGAGCAGCTCCCCAGCGCGTTTGCCGAGCTTGCCGTCCAATGGAACGATCTTGACCAAGGGGATCGCTCGAGCCAGACCCACCTGCCGCCCGGTTCCTCCCCGCCATACCTGACCGATGATGCCACCGTGGGTGACCGGAAGATGACCGGCGAGCCGCTCGCGTTTGATCCGTGCAGCGACCTCGACATTTCCGCGCTCGATGGCGACGAAGGCCCCTGCGTCCAGGATCACCGTCATGCTGATCGCTGGTGGGCCTCGGGCGGGGTCTCGGTGGAGCGCGTATCACCCTCGCCCCGAACCACAATGGCCCGCGCCCGCATCTCGCGCTCGGCGCGCTCCATCTCCTCCTCGGTGATCTCGCCGTACTCGGCCTCGAACCAGGTGAAGAACTCGTCCGCTGCGCGAAGCCTGCTGTCGTGTTCGGACCGCTCGCGCAATGCCGCGTTGACCCAGGCGCTCATGCTGGCGGCGTGACCGGCGGCCACCGCCGCCTGGCCCGCCTCGACCAGCTCGGCGTCCACGGACACCGACAACCGCCGCTTCTCACTCATAAGTTCATGCTACTGACATGCCACGATCGTGGCTATCCCCGGGTGAGTGCCTCGACCAGCTCCTCGGCCGTGCGCGAGTTGTCCAGCAGCTCCCCCACATGCCCGCGGGTGCCCCGCAGGGGTTCCAGCGTGGGGATCCGGACCAACGACTCGCGGCCCAGGTCGAAGATCACTGAATCCCACGACGCCGCGGCCACCTCGGTCGGGTAACGCTCCAGGCAGCGGCCGCGGAAGTAGGCTCGGGTGTCCTCCGGTGGGTTGCGCATCGCCTCGATCACGTCCTCCTCGGCCACCAGCCGTCTCATCGAACCGCGGGCGACCAGCCGGTTGTACAGCCCCTTGGCCAACCGGACGTCGGCGTACTGCAGATCCACGAGTTGGAGCCGGGGCGAGTTCCAGGTGAGGCCGTCGCGCTCGCGGTAGCCCTCCAGCAGGCGCAGCTTGGCCGGCCAGTCGAGCCGGTCCGCACATTCCATCGGGTCGCGGGCCAGCGCGTCGAGAACCTCGCCCCACAGGGCGAGCACCTCGGCGGTGGCGTCGTCGACATCGGCGCCCTGGGTCGACTCGACGTGGACGAGCGCCTTGTCGAAGTAGGCCCGCTGGACGTCGAGCCCGGTGAAGCTCCGGCCGTCGGCGAGATCGACGGTGGTCTTGAGCGTGGGGTCGTGGCTGATCCGGTGCACCGACCGGACCGGCTCGGCCAGGCGCAGCTCGTCGAACCGGACCCCGGCCTCGATCATGGCCAGCACCAGCGCGGCGGTGCCCACCTTGAGCAGCGTGGAGTACTCGCTGAGGTTGGCGTCGCCGATGATGACGTGCAGGCGCCGATACTTGTCGGCGTCGGCATGCGGTTCGTCGCGGGTGTTGATGATGCCGCGCTTGAGGGTGGTCTCCAGCCCCACCTCGACCTCGATGTAGTCCGAACGCTGGGCCAGCTGGTATCCCGTCTCGTCGCCGGCGACGCCGATCCCGACCCGGCCCGCGCCGCAGACGACCTGGCGGGTGACGAAGAACGGGATGAGCCCGGCCACGATCGCGGGGAAGGTGGTCTGGCGGGCCATCAGGTAGTTCTCGTGGCTGCCGTAGCTGGCGCCCTTGCCGTCGACGTTGTTCTTGTAC
>JBOHEP010000069.1:0-16113 GCA_050701075.1 Pseudonocardia sp.
ACCCCGAGGTGCTCGGTTATGTGGTCGACGTGTGCCGGGCCACCCGGTCCGCACCGGCGGTGTCGCTCGGGGTGTCGCCGCGCGGGGCCACCGCACTGCTCGCCGCGAGCCGGGCGTGGGCGTGGCTCTCCGGACGCGACTACGTCACCCCCGACGACGTCAAGGCCCTCGCGCCGGCCGCGCTGCGCCACCGGTTGCGGCTGCGGCCCGAGGCCGAGCTCGACGGGGTGACCGCCGACGGCGTCGTGGTCGGTGTCCTGGCCACGGTGCCCGTCCCCCGCTGAGCCGTGGCTCTCACCGGACGCACCGCGCTGCTCGCCGCACTCAGCGCGCTGGCCGTCGGACTCGCGTTGCCGAGCTGGTGGGGGCTCGCCGCCGTACAGGGCGTCCTGCTCGTCGGCGTGCTCATCGACCTGACGCTGGCCGCCGGGGTACGCGGGTTGGCTCTGGAGCGCTCCGGGGACACGTCGGTGCGGCTCGGGGGCACGGCGAGCGTGCAGTTGGTGATCAGCAACCCGGGCCGGCGGACGCTGCACGCGATGCTGCGCGACGCCTGGCCACCCAGCGCCGGCGCGGCACCGGTTCGACACCGGCTGCACGTACCCTCCGGCGAACGGCGCCGGCTCACCGTCGCGCTGCACCCCACCCGCCGAGGCGACCGCCGCGCCTCGCGGATCACCATCCGTTCGGTCGGGCCGTTGGGGCTCGCCGCGCGGCAGGGCTCGCACGACGTGCCGTGGACGGTGCGGGCGCTGCCCCCGTTCACCTCCCGCAAGCACCTGCCGTCCCGGCTGGCCCGGCTGCGTGAGCTGGACGGGCGTACCGCGGTGCTGGTACGCGGGCAGGGCACCGAGTTCGACTCGTTGCGCGAGTACGTGATCGGCGACGACGTGCGCTCGATCGACTGGCGGGCCACCGCCCGGGCGTCGGAGGTGATGGTTCGCACCTGGCGTCCCGAGCGGGACCGGCACCTGCTCCTGGTGCTCGACACGGGTCGCACGTCAGCAGCCCGCGTCGGGGACGCGCCCCGGCTCGACGCGGCGATGGACGCGGCGCTGCTGCTCGGCGCGCTGGCGTCCCGGGCAGGCGACCGCGTCGACCTGCTCGCCTACGATCGCGCGGTGCGGGCGAGCGTGATCGGGGTCGGGGTGGGCGAGCTGCTTCCCGCGCTGGTCAACGCGATGGCGCCGCTGGAGCCGGAGCTCGTCGAGACCGACGTGCGGGGCATGGTGTCGGCGGTGCTGGCGCGGGCGTCGCGGCGGTCGCTGGTGGTGCTGTTCACCGGCCTGGACGCCGCCGCCGTCGAGGAGGGACTGCTGCCGGGCCTGCCGTCGCTGATCCGGCGACACCGGGTCCTGGTCGCCGCGGTCTCCGACCCGCGGATCGCAGCGATGGCGGCGGGCCGGAGCGACTCCGTTGCGGTGTACGAGGCCGCCGCCGCCGAGCGGGCCCGCGCCGAACGCCGGCGTATCGCCCGGCTGCTGGACCGCCACGGGGTGACGGTCGTCGACGCACCCCCGGAGCACATAGCCCCCGCGGTGGCCGACACGTACCTGGCCCTGAAAGCCGCGGGCCGCCTCTGAATCCCCTCGCTGCTCGAACGAACGGCAGTTCGTGCATGACGATCACGTTCTCGCGCATCGTCGCGGAGCGGCGGTCGACCGTCCGCTCGTGGTCGGCGGGACTCAGGTGCCACTGTTGGTGCGCTCGGTCCGGGTCCCGGCGTCGCAGCGAACGCCTCGGACGCTACGACGTACAGGCTCGATGCCGTGATCGAGGGCGGCCGGGTGGATGCCGCGCGCGAGCTCGCGCAACTCCTCCAGCGATCAGGCCAGCTCGTTGCTGGTCGAGGTGCAGGTGTTCGGGCAAGGCGGGATCTCCGATACTAGCACTTGTGCTACCTTGCGTCCATGACGGTCGTGGGACTGCGTGAGCTGCGGCAACATGCCTCCGAGCTGGTCCGCCGCGTCGAGGCGGGCGAAGAGGTGACGATCACCGTCGCTGGTAGGCCCAGTGCCCGGATGGTGCCGATCGCCCCGCAGCCCTGGCGCACATACTCTGACATGGTCGAGGTGTTCCACGGCCCAGCCGATGCGGAGTGGGCCACTGACCGGGACCGAATCGACGACGCTCTGCTCGTACCGTGGACGTCGGCGTGAGGGCGATTCTGGATACCAACCTCGTCATCGCCACTGACGTGCGGCCGCTTCCGGGAGAATTGGCGATCAGCGTGGTCACCATTGCCGAGCTCCATTTCGGCGTTCTGGTCGCCCGTGAACAGGCGGTTCGGGCAGAGCGTCTGCGCCGTCTCAGCGTGCTGCAACGCAACTTCGATCCGTTGCCCGTCGATGACGCCGTGGCAGCCAGCTACGGGCAGCTCGCTGCCGCAGTGGTGACGGCGGGTCGGCAACCCCGTGCTCGCACGATGGATCTCCTGATCGCGGCAACCGCCCACGCCCACACGGCCCGGTTGTACACGCGAAATGTCGACGACTTCGTCGGTCTCGGCGATCTCGTGGAGGTCGTCGCCGTCTGATCGCGGGGCACGACCGATCTCGGCCTGGTCGGGTTTCCTGGGGCCCGCCTGCGAGGGGGTCGGCGGGACACCGCGATCCCCCGCGGTCGCGCTCGCGTCGAGCCGGTCGCCCGCCGACTTCGGATCCAGGATCGAGGACTGCGGCGCCCGCGGGTCGACCCCCCGGCGCCCTGATCACCTCCAGCCCCTCGGAATCGGTCAGCCGGTTGAGGGGGCGCGGTCGCCCACCTCCGCCGCCGTCACGTCGCCGGTCTCGCCAGCCGCGGCCGCGCGGCGGCCCAGGAGCACAACGTAGGCCAGGAACGCCGCCTCCGCCAGCACGCCGATACCGACCCGCGCCCACGTCGGCAAGCCGGAGGGGGTGACGAACGCCTCGATCACCCCGGAGACGAGGAGCACGATCGCCACGCCCAGCGCCATCCCCACCGTGGCCCTGCCCTCCGCCGCGACCGCATCGCTGCGGGAGCGCGGGCCGGGGTCGACGAGGGTCCAGCCCAGCCGCAGGCCGGCGCCGGCCGCGACGAACACCGCGGTGAGCTCCAGCAGCCCGTGCGGGGTGATCAGGCCGAAGAACAGGTCCAGCCGGTCTGCCGAGGCCATCAGTCCGGCTGTGACGCCCAGGTTGAGGGTGTTGACCCACAGGATCAGCACCACGGGGACGAGCAGGATCCCTGACACGAGGCACAACGCCGCCACCCAGGCGTTGTTCGTCCAGACCCGCGCGGCGAACGATCCGGCCGGGTCGGAGGAGTAGTAGGCCTCGAAGTCCTGCTCGACGAGGCGGCGGATCTCCTCCGGGGCCGCGATGGTGGCCTGCACCTCCGGGTTGCCCGCCACCCACGCGCCGATCAGCCAGGCCACCGCAAGGACACCCACCGCGACCCCCAGCGACCAGCGCCGGGTGCGGTAGCAGGCGGCCGGGAAGCCGACGACGAGGAACCGCGCGGCGTCTCGCCACGCCGGGGTGTGCGAGCCCGTCACCGCCGAACGAGCCTGGGCGACCAGGGTGGAGAGCTCGCCCACCAGCGTCGGGTCCGGGGAGGTCGAGCGGATCGCGGACAGGTGGGTGGCGGTGCGCTGGTAGAGCATGACCAGCTCGTCGGCCTCCGGCCCGGAGAGCCGACCGCGGCCGAGCAGGTGCTTCAGGCGCTGCCACTGCGCGACGTGCGCGGCGGCATAGGCGTCGACGTCCACAGTCCCCCACTCTGATGAGGATGAACCGGCAGAATAGTGCCGATGAGCGATCTGGTCACCGGAGATGCTGTCGTCGTCGAGCTACGGCTCGCCAGGCTGGCCAGCCGAGCGCTCGCCTTCGCGATCGACCTGGCGCTGATGGCCACGGCGTTCCTGCTCCTGATCCTGCTGGCCGCCGCGACCGGGACGTTCGCCACCGTTGACGACGCGTTTGTGGCGACGGTGGTGCTGGTGGTCACGCTCGCGGTGTTCGTCGCCTACCCGGTGACGATGGAGACGCTCACCCGCGGCCGGTCGCTCGGCAAGATCGCGCTGGGGTTGCGGGTGGTGCGCGAGGACGGTGGGCCGATCCGGTTCCGGCACGCGCTCGCCCGGGGGCTCGCCGGGTTCGCCGTCGACTTCGGTGTGCTCAGCCTGTTCACCGGGACGATAGGGCTGATCTCGTCGCTGGCGTCGGCACAGGGTCGGCGGGTCGGCGACATGCTGGCCGGCACGGTCGTGGTGCGCGAGCGGGTGCCCGTGGCACGCGCCGCCGAGGTCCTGATGCCCCCACAGCTCGCCGGCTGGGCGGCGTCCCTCGCGCTCTCCCAGCTCCCCGACGCACCGGCGTTGTCCGCGCGGCAGTTCCTGCAGCGAGTCGGCGACCTCGACCCGCAGGTCCGCGTCTCGCTCGGCGCCGCACTCGCCGGGCAGGTGGCGGCGCACGTCAGCCCCGCACCCCCCACCGGAACGCCCGCCGAGGCCTACCTGGCCGCGGTGCTCGCCGAACGACGCCGCCGCGAGGAGGTGCGGCTGGCCGCGCAGCAGCCCGCCGCTCCACCGATGTCCGGCCACCAGCAGCGGCCCGACCCACCTCAGCCCATCGGCCAGCAGCAGGAAGGCTTCAGACCGACACCATCCTCGCCGACGGGGACGCTACGCGACACCGACCCACAACCTGACGGTTTCGCTGTACCCCGCTGACGCTGCTGCTGGGCCCGGGTCGGTTGATGCGGCACCCCGTCATCACCGGCCACCCACCCTCGTCTCACGGATCGCCGCCACCGCGGCCAGACTCACCAGCCCGACCACGATCATGTATGCCGACACCGACAGCGAGGTGCCCGTTGCGGTGTACAGGGCTGTGGCGATCAGCGGCGCGAAACCACCGCCGAGCACCGCACCGACCGCGTAGGAGAACGAGACCCCGCTGTAGCGGTACTGGGCCTCGAACATCTCCGCGAACAGGGCCGCTTGGGGCCCGTAGGAGGCACCGAGTCCGATGGTGAGCACGACGACGGCGAGGACCAGCAGAGCCGGGTCGCGGGTGTCCACCAGGAGGAAGAACGGCGCCGCCCAGGCCACGAGCAGCACCGATCCGACGAGATAGATGGGCTTGCGGCCAACCCCGTCCGACCACGCGGCCGAGACGACGATGCTGACCAGCCACGTCACGCTGCCGATGATCACCACGACAAGCATGAGGTTGCGACCGAGCCCCAGCACCGTTGTGCCATAGGACAGCAGGTAGGCAAGGAAGACGTAGCCGACCGCGGTGTTGGCGATGAAGCTGCCCGACGCCAGCAGCAGCTCACGGGGCCGTTCCCGGAAGACGTCGACGATCGGCCTGCTGCTGCGCGCCGCCTGGCTCGCCAGCGTCCGGAACACCGGACTCTCCTCGACGCGCAGCCGGATGACCAACCCGACGCCGACGAGCAGAATGCTGAACAGGAACGGCAACCGCCAGCCCCAGTCCGCGAACTGTTCGGCGGTCAGTGCGTTGCCCACAGCGAAGAAGGCGAGCTGGGCAAGGATCAGCCCGGCAGGCACTCCGATCTGGGAGAACGAACCGTAAAGCCCGCGCCGGCCGGGTGGGGCGTGCTCCACCGCCATCAACGCGGCCCCACCCCACTCGCCGCCCGCGCTGAGACCCTGCAACAGCCGCAGCGCGACGAGCAACACCGGCGCCCAGATCCCGATCTGCTCGTAGGTCGGCAGCAACCCGATCCCGACGGTCGCCACGCCCATCAGCACCAGCGACCCCACGAGCATCGCCTTGCGACCGATCCGGTCGCCGAAGTGCCCCCACAGAACGCCGCCGACCGGGCGCGCGAGGAACCCGGCCCCGAGCGTCGCGAAGGCGGCGAGCGTCCCGGAGACCGGCGACAGCGCCGAGAAGAACTGCGACCCAAAGATCAGCGCCGCCGCCGTGCTGTAGATGAAGTAGTCGTACCACTCGATCGTCGTCCCGATGGCGCTCGCGGCGGCGACCCGCCGCAGCTGCCGCGCATCCGTCGTCGCATCGCTGTGCGCCGTCGTGTACTGAACCATGACTCGATCCCCCCGGGCTGGTCCCCGCCACCCTGTCGCCGGCCACCATCGCATGCGCGGTGGCTGGTCGCCGAACGGTTTGGACGCGATCCGACTGTCTATCGGGAGGCTGCCACTCTCATCGGCCGCGGCCGCAGCGGCCGCAAAGGGGGCGAGCTATTCGTCTCCACCGGCCCGCTGATCAGGCGACTCCGGTAGCTCCACCCCGTCCGCCAGGTCCGCCAGCCGTCGCATCAGGCAGGGATACGGCTCCCACCGGTGTGTGTGTGCCGGATGGATGCACCAGCCGCGGTCGTCAGGCTCGTGCCCGAGCCGCAACCGGCCGAGCATGTCCGGCGCCTGAGGGCTCCGGGCCAGCTCGGCCACGAATGATGAGAACACCTCGTCTGGCGGAGGACGCACGGGGCGATGGGTCAATGCTGTCACCTCCAGCGAGCGGAAACGGACGCAGATGGTTCCGTGCTCGCCACTGGGTCTGGGTGACGCAAACGAGCGCGAGGCTACACCCGCATCAACCGCTCTGAGACACCTTAGCAGTCATCCTGACCGCTCATGGGTCGTCGATGCCGACCTTCCCGCAGCTCCGATCCGACGGTCAGCGGGACGGTATCAGGGGCGGGGACCGGACCTCGGTCCGAACGGCCGTTCCCCCCGACCGACGGCACCGACGAGGCCGCCGTCACCGTGGTCTCGTCCTCACGTCGAACATCGGCCTGTGCACGTCCCCGTGGCCTGTGCCGACATCGACATCCCCGGACTACCCGACCGTCACCATGATCTTTTTCATGACGATGTCGCTACCGTTCTTGGCGGGCAGGTCGGTGTCGGGCCGCATCCCGAACTCGTAGGTGCCGATGACGCCGTCGTCGACGTGCAGCATCGGCCAGTAGGCGCCGGTGGTGAGGCCGTCGGGAGTGGAGATGGCCACGTCGCTGGACAGGCCGGCGGGCACGGAGATGACGTAGCTCACCGGGCCGGGCAAGCCGTCGGCGTCGGCGTGCAACGCGATCCAGCCGCCCGAGCCACCTGCCCGCAGATCCACCGAGGCGATCGTGATGAACTTGCCGGGCGTGGTCTGGTCGGCGGCATCGAGGCTGCCGGTCGCTGCGGCCGGCGCGTGGGCGCCACCGTGCGCAGGCGGCGCGCCGGCCGGAGCCGATGTGTCGGTGCCGCCACAGGCGGCCAGGCCTGTGAGGCAAGCAAGGAGCACGGCTGCGGGGAGGACGGTACCGAGGGTTCTCATCCGGCGAAAACTACCGGGACAGCTCGACGGTCCGGGCGCCACCACCCCGAACCGTTGGCCCGACTCCTTCCTCCACAACGACGCTGGTACCCCCGACCAGGATCGCCACCCGGCCGCAGCGATGGACACGCAGCCGATGGCGAGTACGGCGAACAGGGGTCACATTTCACGACCGGGCTCGATCTCCAGCGCCCGCGCAATCGGGACGCCGGGCCGGTAGGCGATGTGCACGTGGCTGGGTGCGTCCAGGACCGTGAGGTCGGCTCGCCGGCCGGGCGCCAACACCCCGACATCGTCGCGGCACAGCGCCCGCGCCCCGCCGGCCGTCGCGGACCACAGCGCCTCGGCCGGGGTCATCCCCATCTCCCGGACGGCCAGCGCGATGACCAGCGGCATCGATGAGGAGTAGCAGGTACCCGGGTTGCAGTCGGTTGCCAACGCCACCGTGACCCCCGCGTCGAGCAGCTGGCGGGCGTCCGGGTAAGGCGACCGGGTGCTGAACTCGACACCGGGGAGCAGGGTTGCGACGGTCGCACCTCCCGCCAGCGCATCGACATCGGCGCCGGTGAGGTGGGTGCAGTGGTCGACGCTCGCCGCGCCGAGCTTCACGGCCAGCCGGACCCCGGGCCCGGTGGCGAGCTGGTTGCCGTGCACGCGCAGGCCGAGTCCGGCGGCCCGGCCGGCTTGGAGGACTGTGCGCGTCTCGTCGGCGTCGAAGGCGTGCGGGCTGGCAGGCTCGCAGAACACGTCGATCCAGCGGGCGTGCGGGGCACAGGCCGCGAGCATCTCGCCGATGACGAGCCGGAGGTAGTCGTCGCGATCGACACCTGCGTCGACGCGCGGTCCGCGGGAGCTCCCCGCGGTCGGCATCACGTGGGCGCCGAGGAACGTCGTCTCGGCGGTGACCTCCCCGGCCAGCCGCAGCGCCCGCAGCTCATCGGTGACGGTGAGGCCGTAGCCGGTCTTGATCTCGACGGTCGTGGTGCCCTGGGCACGCAGCTCGGCGACCCGCGTGGCGAGCAGACAGCGCAGCTGATCGTCGGTTGCGGCCCGGGTGGCCGCGACGGTGGCCGCGATCCCGCCACCGTCATAGCGGGCGCCGGCCATCCGCGCGGCGAACTCCGCCGCCCGGTCTCCGGCGAAGACCAGGTGGGTGTGCGAGTCGACGAAACCCGGTACGAGGGCTCGTCCGCCGAGGTGGATGCGAGCATCAGCGGCCGGCGCCCGCGCCGCGGAGCCGACCCAGGCGATCTCGTCGCCGTCGACGACGAGGGCGGCATCGGCGAGCAGCCCGAGACGCGAGCCGTCGCCAACGGCGGGGTCATTGGTGACCAGCTCGCCGATGCCGGTGATCAGGGTGGTGGTCATCGGGCTCCAGCCTTCCGCGTCGTCATCCTCAACGGTCCGCGGCAGTCCGGCAAGAGCACGCTGCTGCGGCAGCTTCAGGCCGAGGTCGGCGGTTCGGTCCGCGATCTCGACGGGGAGGCGTTGTTGCAGGCCCCCGGGCGCCTGCGTACCGCGTGGTTCCGTAGCTATGTCCAGACCATCACGCAGCGCGACATCCGGGAGTTCTCACGGGCGCGCCAGATCGACGAGCTACCTCGGCTTCTGCAGTATCTGCCGGCAGCACCGCGACCGAGCTGGTCAAGTCCAAGGTCGCCGAGTCGACCGGAATGGAACGCAACGCACTGCGAAGCTACCTCCCACTGCTCGAGACGGTGTTCCGCACCCGAAAGCTCCCAGCCTGGTCACGAGATCCGCTGGGGAAGGTCATCCGACACCGAAGAGCTTCGTCTGCGACACCGGCCTGGCGGCGTCCCTGCATGGTGTAGGCGCCGAGGTCGACCTGGTGGTCGAGGCGGTCGACGGCAGGGTGTTCGGAATTGAATGCAAGCCGGCCCTCAGCGTCAAGACCGAAGACTTGCGCTGGCTGCGGGTCCTGCGCGACAGGCTGGGCGACCAGTTCGGTCACGGCGTCGTGTTCTACCTCGGGTAGATGCCGCTCGCCTTCGGCCCTCAGATGACCGCCTTGCCGCTGTACGCGTTTGTGGGCCTGAGGTCTGCGAGGAGGGGACCGCAACGCCGCGCCACGCGCTCGAACGCCACATTGTCGTTGATCGATCTTTCGGCGGTGCCGTCCGCGCGGTGCCGGCTGGCGAAATGGATCCGACCTGACCACGACATGGCCCGGCGGTGCCGGTCGTACACCTGCGGTCGGCTGGTTGACGAGGAACGTGGTGACGCCCCTGCCGGGTATTGGCGGCCCGTCACGTCGCGGCTGCGGCTGTCGCGATCGTCGCCGCTGCGCACGGCCATCGCCGTGGTGTGGTGGCGCATCCGGCGCAGCAACCGTCGGCCCGGCGTCGGTGGACCGACAGGATCCGGGCGGCACCGTCCTCCTGGGATGCGACGAAGCGAACCGCTACGTCGATGACGCTCGGCTGTTGCCCGTTCATTTCGCACGTCCGGGTGCCCGTGGTTTCATTCGCGAACCTCCTCGCCACGGCTGATCATCATCCTTTTCGGTGGGGCTGTTCCGTGTTACGGTCGTTCAAGATCGCCCTGACATGTCCGTGGAGACTGAATCCCGCCGTGATCAAGGGCAATCCGTTGTAAGTTGATCTCCAGCAACCACGGTTTGGCCTTGATCACCGCATGCGGAGGCGGCGTCGGGTCACATGGGGCAATCTTAAAACGACCTTGGTTCCGTGTTCGTTGGGTGAATCAGGAGTCAGTCCGTGCCGGATATCGGTTGGGTTAACTTGCGAATGTCGATCAGGCAGCGTCTGACGGTCGCGAGGCTCTGGGGGAACGGAGCGCGGCGACGAGTCGGCGCAGCCGGTACAGTTCGGCTGCCGTCACGGTCAGGATCACCGGGTGGCCGCCTCGCCAGGCAGCACCGTGCGCGCCGTCACGCACAAAGCTCGACCGGCATACCCGGCATGAGGTTCTCGCCGGCTCTTCTCACTGGCCACACCGATGTTAATCGGTGTCAATCGACTCCCGCTGCGGCCGGCCGAACGCGCGGAACTCCGAAGCTGGTCGACCCAGTTCGGCGTGCCGTCTTTGGCCGTCTCCTGCCGGTACGGGTCGCCGAACGCAGTCTTCGGCTCGACGCCGAGCAGCAGGACCGAGCTGAACGTCCGGGTCTGGTCGACCTTGAAGTTCTGAATCATGGCGTTACCCTCTCATGCCATAAGACTGATGAGTCCCCTTTGGGGACTCTTTCGTCCTCTACTCTGGGGGCATAAGCGTCACATGTCAAGGGCAAAACCGTCCTCGTGTGTCGACCGGTAGCGTCCCTCCGGCCGGACAGAACCGTCCCCGGCAACGGGTGGTCCACATGGAGATGAACGAAGTCATCCGCCAGCGCCGCGCTGACCTGGGCATGTCCCAGGGCGACCTGGCCGCGAAGGTCGGCGTCGATCGCCGGCAGATCCGCCGCTACGAGGCGGGCGAGACCCAGCCGACGTTGTCAGTGGCGAAGACCATCGCCCGCGCGCTCGGGATCACGATCGACGAACTGGCCGGCGACGAGACGCACCGCATCGATCTCACCGGCGACTGGTGGGCGTGCTGGCAGTCCTGGAAGGACGGCCGCGAGGTCATCAACCCGCACGAAGTGCGGATGACCCAGCGTGGCGAGGCCGTCGAGGTCGTCGCCGTCACACGCGGCACGCCGCTGGAGGACGGCGGGTACATGTGGCGCGGTGAGATGCGCGTCTGGGACAACGAGATCCTCATGGGCTGGTACACCGCCGACGAGGGCGCCGTGCGCTCGAAGGGGACCCTCTACTTCGCCCTCCACCAGCACGGCATCCACGCCACCGGTCGGTGGGTCGGACTGAGCTACGACGGCCCCATCGTCAGCGGATGGAGCACGCTCGCGCGCAGCGAGGACGAGGTCGTCGCCCTCATGGACACGCTGCGGAGCGAGCAGAAAGCGCGCACCTCATGACCGAGCCGGCCCCCGCCGAGCTGGAGTGCGTCGAGGTCGTCATCACCGCCGAGAGCCCCGACTGGCTGGCCGACCTCACACGGTCGCTCGTCGAGGATCGGCTCGTCGCGTGCGGACACAACCTCGCACCGATCCGAGCGATCTACCGATGGGAAGGCAAGATCTACGACGAGCCGCAGGCGCGGGTGGGACTGCACACCCGCGCCTCACTCGTGCCCGAGATCGTCGCCCGAGCCGACCGCGACCACGCTGACGACGTCCCCTGCGTAATCGTCCTTCCCATCTCCGCTGGTCACATTGGATATCTGCGCTGGATTGAGCACGAAACTCGCGAGCCCGGACAGGGCGAGTAGGCGACGGTGACCAAAATGGGCGAACTCTCAAGTCTCCGTCGCAACAATCATGGTGCCGAGACGCGGGGCGAGACCACCTGAAGATCACCGGCTGGCGCGAACTCGGCCGGATCTGGGCGGAGAACGCTCCCGAACGGTGATCATGACAGCTCGGTTGCGGATCATGCCACCCATAGGGGCTTGATCGCCTTTCGCAGCAGTGTGGCCACGTCGCCGAGCCGGTGCCTGCCGGCCGCGACCACCACCCGGCCGTCGACGATCACAGTGTCGATGTCGGCGGCGGCCGCGGTGAGCAGGATCTGCCCAGGTGCGCCACCGGACGTGCGGACGGAGTCGGTGCGGACCGCGACCAGGTCCGCCCGCGCGCCGGCCACCAGCAGCCCGGCGTCGCCCCAGCCGAGGCTCGCGTGCCCAGTCACCGCGGCCAGCAGCTCGAGCGGGGTGAACCGGCCGCGCCGGCCGGACCGCAACCGCTCATGCATCTCGCACGCCCTGGCCTCCTCGAACAGGTCGACCACGGCGTGCTGGTCGGTGCCAAGCGACAGCCGCAGCCCGGCATCGTGCAGCGCCCGGGCCGGGCCGATGCCGTCGGCCAGGTCGCGTTCGGTGGTCGGGCAGAGGCACACCCCGGTCCCGGTCCAGCAGGGACACGTCGGCCGCGGTCAGATGGGTGGCGTGTACCGCGGTTGTGGTCGGGCCAAGCACCCCCTCGGCGGCGAGCAGCCCGGTCGGGGTGAGGCCGTAGTGGGCCAGGCAGGCGTCGTTCTCGGTCACCTGCTCGGATAAGTGCACGTGCAGTGGCCGTCCGGCCACGACGGCGACGACGGTGCCCAGCGCCGCTCGCGGGACCGCCCGAACCGAGTGCACGGCGACGCCCACCCGCAACCCACCGCCCGCAGCACCGGCCAAGCGCTCAGCGCCTGCCCAACACTCAGCGCCGGCCAAGCGCCCGGCGGCCGAACGCTCATCGCCGGCCAAGCTATCCGTCTCGGTCATTCATCGTTCTTCCTTTCTCGGTTGCGATCGAGTGAAGCCAGGTCAGTCGGCGCTGCGCTGCATCGCCCGGATGCCGATGGTGAGCCCGACCGCCGCGGTTCCGAGCGCGGCGAGCCAGCCCCATGCCACGACCGGGGCGAGGATCTCGCCCGCGAACAGCGCGCGCTCGGCGTCGACCACGTGGGTCAACGGGTTGAACTGCGCCGCGACCTGCATCCAGCCCGGCCCGGTCTCCAGCGGCAGCAATATGCCCGAGAGGATCATCAACGGGAACAGCAGCGTCTGCTGCACCACCCAGAACATCCACTCCTGGCGACGGACGGCGATCGCGAGCGCGTAGCTGAGCGACCCGAGGCCGACGCCGAGCACCGCCAGCAGCACCAGGCCCAGCACGGCGCCTGCCGGGTGGAGCTCGAACCCGAACGGGATCATCACCGCGATGATCACCACGGCCTGCCCGGCGAGCGGCACCATCTCCTTGAGCGAGCGCCCGATCAGCAGCGACGGCCGCGACAGCGGCGTGACGAGCATTCGCTCGTGGGCGCCGGTCTGGAACTCGAAGAGCAGGTTCGACCCCGTGGTGGACGTGCCGAACAGTGCGGTCATCACCAGGATCGCCGGCACGAACCATTGCCATACGCTCCCGTCGAGCGCGGCGCCGGCCTGACCCCCGAGTGAGCCGACGAGCAGTGGACCGAACAGCGCCAGGAACACCAGCGGCTGCACCATGCCGAAGACCAGCGAGAACGGGTCGCGCAGGACGGGCCGCAGCTCCCGTGCCATGACGATGCCCGTATCGCGGAGCAGGCCACGCCCGCTCGGCCACGACGCGACGGCCCCGGTCGCCGGCGGCGAGGCGATGGAGGTGGTCAGCGTGCTCATACTGTCTCCTTCAACGGGAGGGCGGACGTCCCGGTCGTGGGGATGTCTGTGGGGATGTCTGTGGGGATGTCACTGCCGGCCTCGCGGAGGCTGCGGCCGGTGAGGCTGAGGAACACGTCGTCGAGGGTGGGCCGGTGCACCTGCGCGGTGGCGACGCGCACGCCCGCGTCCCCCGCCGCGCGCAGCAGCTCGGGCAGGGCTCCCGGCCCGTCGTCCACCCGCACCATCACGCCCGAGCCGTCGAGCTCGACATCGCGGGCGCCGGACAGGCGGGAGGCGAGCTGCGCGAGACGCCTCGCCGCGTCCCCGTTCACGGCGGTCAGGGCGAGCCGGTCGCCCGCGAGCTCGGCCTTGAGCGCCTCCGCGGTGTCGTCGGCGATGACCTGGCCGTGGTCCACGACCACCACCCGCTCGGCCATCGAGTCCGCTTCGTCCAGGTAGTGCGTGGTCAGCACGATCGTCATGTCGTGCGCCGCTCGCATCGTGAGGATGTGCTCCCACAGGTTCGCCCGGTTGTGCGGGTCGAGCCCGGTGGAGGGCTCGTCGAGGAACAGCAGCGACGGCGCGTGCACCAGGCCCATCGCCACGTCCAGGCGACGGCGCTGCCCACCGGAGAGGTCGCCGACCTTGCGCGCGGCGAGCTCCGCCAGGTCGAGGGCCTCGATCAGCTCGCCGGCCCGCCGCCGCGCCGCCCGCCGATCCAGGCCGTAGATGGCGCCCTGGCTGACCAGCTCGTCGCGGACGCGCTGGGTGTGGCCGGCCCCGTTGCCCTGGCCGACGTACCCGATCCGTCGCCGGACCTGCGCGGCCTCGGTGACGACGTCGTGCCCGGCCACCGTTGCGGTGCCCGAGGTCGGTGCGATCAACGTGGTGAGCATCCGCATCGTGGTGGTCTTGCCGGCACCGTTCGGACCGAGCACGGCCACCAGCTCGCCGGGTTCGATCTTCAGGCTGATCCCCCGTACCGCGTGCACGGTGTGCGTTCGGCTCACCACGAAGTCCTTGGTGAGTGACTGGGTTCGTATCACGGGCCCTCCCGGGCGATCGTCCTGTGACGGCTGACAACGCTGACTCTTCCGGCCGTTCAGGTCAGAATCTGTCCGCTACTCGTGCCACTCTGAGTTCATGCTCGAGACCTCGGCCCGGCTGCTCGCACTCCTGTCGTTGCTCCAGGCCCGCCGCGACTGGCCCGGCGACAGCCTCGCGGCCAGGCTCGAGGTCAGCGCGCGTACGGTGCGCCGCGACGTCGACCGCCTGCGGGCGCTCGGCTACCCGGTGCGCGCGACCAGGGGCCCCGACGGTGGCTACCGGCTCGACGCCGGCACCGACCTACCCCCGCTGCTGTTCGACGACGAGCAGGCCGTCGCCGTCGCCGTCGCCCTCCAGACGGCCACGACCAGTGTCGTCGGCATCGAGGACGCGGCCATGCGCGCGCTCGCCACCGTGCGCCAGGTCATGCCCGCCCGGCTACGCCAGCGCGTGGATGCGCTGCAGGTCACACCGGTCGAGCGGGCCGGCGCCCGGGAGCGGCCGCGGGTGGACGTCGAGCGCCTCCTCACGCTCGGCTCGGCCGTGCGGGCGCGTGAGGTCCTGCGGTTCGACTACGCGGGTAGCGCCCGGGGAGCGCCCATCGACAGGGCGCATGCCGTCGGATCCCAGGCCGCCGAGCAGCCACCCCCGCGACGGGTGGAGCCGCACCATCTCCTCACCTGGGGTGGGCGCTGGTACCTCGTCGCGTGGGATCTGGAGCGGGTGGACTGGCGCACGTTCCGCGTCGACCGGATGACCCCACGCACGCCGACCGGCCCTCGCTTCACCCCACGCCCGTTGCCGGCACCCGACGTCGCCAGCTACATCGCCGAGCGGTTCCGATCACCCGAGTGGCCGTGCCGGGGTGAGGTGATCTTGCACGCGCCGGCCGGCCGTGTCGTGGCCTGGGTGCGCGACCAGGGCGTGGTCGAGGAGCTCGGGCCGGATCGGTGCCGGGTGGTGGCCGGAGCGTGGTCGTGGGGTGGGCTCGCGGCGTGGGTGGGCATGTTCGACGTCGATCTGGAGATCGTCGGACCGGCCGAGCTGCGCGACGCCGCCGCACTGCTCGCCCGCCGCTACAGCGCGGCGGTGCCACCGGAATCCACGCCACCGCCCATGATCGCCGCGAACGCAGGCTGACCCATGATCGACCATGTGTGTGGACGCGCGTTCGCGAGAATCTCGGTCATTTCGTTCCCGCCCTCCCGCTTTCACTTGCGGCTCGCGCTTGTTAGCCTAACCTCATTACAGGATCGCCACGATTGAGTGATGAGGTGACGTGCCGTGACCGCAGGGACCGTCGAGACTCCTCGCGCAAACCCGGACGTGCCACCGCCCCGCAGCGTGCCCGGTACGCTCCGTCGCCACCGCCTCCTGGTTGTCGTGGCATTGCTCGCGCTGCTCGTCCTCGCGGCGCTGGCCAGCCTCGCCGTCGGCGCGAAGCCCATCCCGATCGACGTGGTCTGGGATGCGATCTTCTCCCCCACCGGCACCGAGGACGACATCGTGGTCCGCTCGCTGCGGTTGCCACGCACGATCCTGGGGATCGCGGTCGGCGTGGCGCTGGGGATCGCCGGCGCCCTGATGCAGGGCCACACCCGCAACCCGCTGG
>JBOHEP010000070.1:0-9122 GCA_050701075.1 Pseudonocardia sp.
GGCGCCCGGCGACGCGGTCGCCGGGGCCATCGTGAACGCCGGGGGGCGCCTGGTCGTGCGGGCCACCCGGATCGGTGCCGACACCCAGCTCGCCCAGATGGCCCGGCTCGTCGAGGACGCCCAGAACGGCAAGGCGGCGGTGCAGCGGCTGGCCGATCGCGTCTCCGGGGTGTTCGTGCCGATCGTCATCCTGCTGGCCGCCGGCACCCTCGGGTTCTGGCTCGGCGCCGGCGTCGGGGCCGCGGCGGCGTTCACCGCCACGGTCGCCGTGTTGATCATTGCCTGCCCGTGCGCGTTGGGCCTGGCCACACCCACGGCACTGCTGGTCGGCACCGGTCGCGGCGCCCAGCTGGGAATTCTGATCAAGGGCCCCGAGGTGCTGGAGTCCACCCGCCGGATCGACACCGTCGTACTGGACAAGACCGGCACCGTCACCACCGGGCAGATGTCACTGGTCGAGATCTGCGTTGACGGGATGGCCGAGGCCGAGGTTCTCCGGCTGGCCGGGGCGGTCGAGAAGGCATCCGAGCACCCCATCGCCGCCGCGATCACCCGCGCTGCCCAGGACCGGATCGGCGAACTGCCCGCCGTTGAGGGGTTCACCAACCTCGCAGGCCTCGGCGTGCAGGGCGTCGTCGACGGCCACGCGGTGCTCGTCGGACGGTCGTCGCTGCTGGAGGAGCGGGCCCAGCCGCTCACCCCCGAGCTGGTCGCGGTCCAGGCCGCCGCGCAGGCCCAGGGCCGCACCGCGATCGCCGTGGCCGTCGACGGCACCGCCCGCGCCGTGCTCGTCGCCGCCGACACGGTCAAGCCCACCTCGGCGCAGGCCATCGCCCAGCTCCGGGCGCTCGGGCTCACCCCAGTGCTGCTCACCGGCGACAACACCGCGGTTGCCCGCAGCGTCGCCGCGCAGGTGGGGATCGGCACCGAAGGATCGCTTGCGGGTCCGAACATCGGCACGGTGATCGCCGAGGTGCTGCCCGCCGGCAAGGTCGCCGTGATCACCCGTCTCCAGGGCGAGGGCAAGGTCGTCGCGATGGTCGGTGACGGTGTCAACGACGCCGCCGCGCTCGCCCAGGCCGACCTGGGTCTGGCGATGGGCACCGGCACCGACGTCGCGATCGAGGCCGGTGACATCACCCTGGTCCGGGGTGACCTCCGCGCGGTGGCCGATGCGATCCGGCTGTCCCGGCGCACCCTCGCCACGATCAAGGCCAACCTGTTCTGGGCGTTCGCCTACAACCTCGCCGCCCTCCCCCTGGCCGCCGCCGGCCTGCTCACCCCCATGATCGCCGGGGCGGCGATGGCGTTCAGCTCGGTGTTCGTGGTGGCCAACAGCCTGCGGCTGCGCGGTTTCACCTCACACGCCGACGCCCAACCCGCGCCCGCCGCTCCCATCGATCGCCGGGAGGCGCTGACGGTGGTGACCGCCGGCCGCTGACCCACCACGTGGCCGCCGTGGCGCAGTGGCCCGGTGGCGCAGTGGCGCAGTGGCCCGACCTTCACTCGGCCGACTGTGCCGCGCAGCACCGGCCAGCGCCGCATGATCGTTGTTTCGGGGTGTTTATCGTGTCGGTTGGGTGCTGGCCGGGTGGTGCTTGAGGGTGCGGGTGAGTACCGCTTCAGCGGTGTCGAGGGCAGCCGAGAGATCGGCTTGCAGCGGTGCGGGGATGGCGCGGCGTCCCAGCGCGCAGGCGTTCACCGTCTCAGCGAGGTCGTGGGCCTGGCGGTCGTTCAGCACGCTGGAACAGCCCGTCGTGGCCGAGGAGGTCGCGTCTGATCAACTGCGTGCGCCTGCCGACCACCCAGCAGCCGCTCATCCGGTTCCTCACGGAGATCTGGACGGCATGGACGGCGCCATGCGCCCGGTTCGACTGGGGGCACGCCCGCGGCCTGCCGTTCCTGCCACGAGTCCGGCGGGGCCGCTCCATCCTGCACCCGGCCCGCTGGACCATCCCCGCGACCGCGCTACCGGCGGTGCAGAGAGTCAGCGACCGTTCCCTCCGAGATGACCCGATCGTGGGCGCTGCGACGCTGCGGGGACCGGCTGGTCAGCCAGAGCCACCGCCAGTGCGGGTTCGTCTCCATGCTGGCAACGGCTCGCACGAGATGCGGTACGTCGACATTGCCGACGGTGTCCACCTGCGGCTGGATGAGGGCCGGCAGATCGACCCCGCCGTGGTCGTCGGCCTCTTCACGCAGTCCCGTGCGGAGGCGTGGGCCGGGGTGAGCCTGCCGCCCCGCACCGTGCTGTCCGGCCTGGAGACGAAGAACGGTTACCGCGTCTCCCGATGACCGGGAATCGCGACCGCACCATCTGTGGCGATTTCTAACCATCTGTGGCGATTTCTACTCGGCGCGCGATCGTGAAGAGTTCCGCGGTGATGGCGTGCGGTGGGAGGCGTTCGACGACTCGGTAGTGCACGTGCTGGCGGTGGACTACCTGAGCCAGTTTCGTGAAGGCAGTCATGTCGAGCTGCTGCTGGGATGTGAAGCACTCGAGGGCGGCCTTTTTGCTTTGAGTAGTTCCGATGTGCCCATGAAGATCATGGTCGGGTCGAAGCCGAGGCTGTAGGGGGAGCGGAAGTAGGTCAGGTTTGCCGCTTCGCGCAGGGCGACGGCGGTGACTTCGTGGGCGGTGGCCGTGTGGTCGAGGTGCTGGTCCTTCGGGTAGTGGGTGTAGACGATGTCGGGCCGGCCGCCTCCGAACACGCGGAAGAGTTCGGCGTTGATGTCGCCGCGGTGGTCGGTGAAACGGGTGTCGGGGATCTCGGAGAAGGTGTAGTTCTCGACGCCGAGCACGGTGCCCGCGGCAAGGCACTCCTGTCGGCGCACGTCGCTGCCGTTCGGGGCGGGAGATCCGGTGGTGAAGCAGTGCACACGGACGTGGGCGCCGTTTTCCGTATACCAGCGGATCCGCATGCCCATCGCGATCTCGGCGTCGTCGGGGTGGGCGACCACGATGAGGACGTGCATCTCAACTCCTCGGGAACGGTGATCACCACGGCGCTGCGGAGCAGGCGGCCGTCGAGGCCGCGCCAGCGGAACGGGGCGTCGTCAGTGGCGGGCCACTGGAGGTAGTGCAGACTGCCGACGACATCAGGGTCTTGGTGTTCTCGGGTGTACGCGATTTTGGAGGTCTGGCCGCCGTCGAGATGGAAGACCTGGGTGGGGTCGAGCCCGGCTTCGGTGCACAGGTCGGCGGTCTCTTGGGGGGTGGTGCCCTGGAAGGTGCTGGTCAGGGGCGCACCGTCGAGGACCTGGAGGTGGAGTGTGTTGTCGTGGACAGCGAGCAGGGTGCGGGTGTAGCGGGCGGTGGGCCGGAACGGGGAGGTGCCCAGACTCTGGTCCCAGAACTGGGTGCGGTCGGCGGCGGCGTCGGCGGTGGACGGTCCGAGCGACAGCGCGGACTGCAGGTCTGTGGCTCGCAGGGTGTCGATGCTGGTCACGTGGATGGGTGCGCCGTGGACCAGGTGGCTGGGCCAGGGGCGGTGCGCCCGCAGGATGAAGGCGCCGGCGAACAGGTCCGCGCCGCCGCCCGGCTGCACGGCGGTGATCCTCAGTCCGTCGGCGGTTGCGGTGATGGTGCAGTCGAGAGCGTCGGGGGTGTGGGGGGTGGTGTTGGTGGCGGGGTCGACGTCGCGGAGGAATCCGGTGCGGGAGTTGTCGCGGTAGCGGACGCGGCAGTTGGCGGCGCCGTAGACAGTGAGGTGTCCGGGCTGGTTGGGTGGCTGCGGGTGCTTGGAGCCGGTCCAGGTATGGCTGTGGCCTGCGATGGTCAGGGTGCCGGTGGCGGTGAGGGTACGCACCAGCGGTCGCCCCTGGTGTATGAGGAGGGCGGGTTTGGTGGCGGTGGGCAGGCTGGCGATCTGGCCGTCGCGGCAGGCGAGGTCGAGGCAGGGCTCGGTCGGCTGGTAGGCGGGGTCATCGGAGATGTAGGAGAAGGAGCCGCTGACTGCGGCGACGGCATCGTCGTGGACGAGGTCGCGCAGGTGGAATCCTGTGGGGGAACTGGCGGCCCGGCATCGTGCCCGGTCGAGGTCGACAGTAAGGGTGAAGGCGTTGGTGAATCCGTCGCCGAACTCCACCGTCCGGGCTGTGAGGCTCACGCCGGGGGCGAGGACGCGTGTCCAGGGGACGGTGCGCCGGGCGAAGGGGTTCTGGTCGCGAGCCAGGGACTGGATGTCGGTGACCGGGAAGCCACGGGCGCGCACTACGGCGGCCGCGTTCTGGTCTTTCAGGTCGGGTGCCTGGCGGACGGGGGCGTTCACATGGGGGCCGCTTCGGTGATGTCCAGCAGGTCTGGCACGGTGAACGCGCCGGTGTTCAGCAGGCGTACGACCTGGCCGTGGTACTGCTCGCGCACGACTGGTGATGCGGTCGGGGGGTAAGGGGTGATGCGGGCGCCCAGCCGGTAGAGGATCACGCCGGCGGCGATGGTCGCCATCAGCAGGTCGTCCGCCCAGTGCCGGGTGGGTTCGGGCGTGGCGTCGGCGTAGGCATCCAGCAGCGCGGCGGTGCGGGCAGGCGCATCGGCCGGCCAGCGCAGGTGGTGCAGGAGGACGTGGGCGAGAAGGTAGGCGACGTCGTAGAGGGGCGCGTTGCGGTGGACGTTGTCGAGGTCGACGAAGGCCACGCGGTCGGCGGCGAGGCTGAGGTTCTTCGGAGCGACGTCGCCGAGGACGAGCTGCTGGCTGGGCAGCGTGGCCAGCTCCGCGCACGCGTGGAGCAGTGCTGGGTGCCTGGTGGGCCGTAGGCAGAAGTCGAAGGTGTGCTCGCGGAACCCCTCGTCGCCTTGCGATCGGATCGGGGTGCGTACGGCGGCGGTGGCGTGGTGCACGCGGGCTAGGGCCCGGCCGAGGCGGGCCGCCTCGCTGGTCGTGGCCGGGCGCTGGTCCAGGTGCTCGTGCCAGGTGCGGCCGTCGGGGAAGACGTCGGTCATCACCATGGCGTGCGCGCTGGGCAGGAAGGCCAGGACCTTGGGGAACAGCTCGGGCAGTGCCTGCCCGTAGACTTGGAGCGCGGTGCTCGTCGGCGATCAGCGCCGGGTCGGTGCTCATCGCAGGGATGTTGGAGAAGCGGGTACCGCGGATCTTGAGGACGACGCGGTCAGTCTCGCCGTGGACGTGGAAGACGTGGCTGACGTTGCCGCCGGTGGCGCGCTCGATGTGGATGACCGGTCCGGTGTACTGGGTGCAGGCGGCGAGGACATCGGGCAGGTGGGGACCGAGGAGGTCGCCGAGGCCCGGCGCCGGTGGGGTGCCTGTCGCGGAGGAGGCGGTGGTCACTGTGTTGTCTCCAGTGGGACAAGGGGCTGCTTCGGGCTGGCCGGGGCTGCGCCGAATTCGAGGGTGGCGGCCGGGCTGCCGCCGGTGAGTCGCTGGGCCATCGAGAGGTAGGCGCCCGCCATCAGCCGGGCGGGGCGGCGGTGGGCGGTCAGGTCGGAGGCCATCTGCTGCCGCGGAAGCCGACCAGCCAGGTACAGGAGGAACTCGGTCATGGCCCGATGCCGGGAAGACCTCTGGGTGGGCAGCGTCGCATCGGGCCCGGAGCCGCTGGTCAGATTGGCGAAGCCGGGGGTGGTGTGCCTGTCCCACCGGGGGTGTAGGCGGTTGTTGCGGAAGACGTGGACGGCGACGTGGTCCGCGCCGCCGGCCGCCGCCGGGTCCACGCCCGGTGTGTCGTCGTGCAGGGTCTGCAGGCAGTGGAAGTGCAGGGCCTGGAAGGGGCCCTGCGGTACGCCATCGACGAGAAGGCGTCCATCTCGCCGAACGTGCCTGTCAACTGTTGAAGTTCGGCTTGGCTGTAGGGGTTGCGTGCAGCGAAGCCCGGGAACAGCTCCTCGTGGTCGGCCACGGTGAGCTGGGCGAGGGCGTCGGCGGGGCGGGTGATGTGCGTATGCACCTCCACCTCGTCCAGTTCCTTGCCGGGCCGCTCGCCGGCGGCAATCAGCCACGGCACGATGTCGAAGAGGTGATAGCCGGAGTGGGCGGCTTTCCCGTACCCCCGCTGGTAACCGTGGTAGGTCAGGTCGACCAGTTCGTCCGGCAGGCGCCACTGCCCGTCGCCGTGGAAGGACTGGATCGAGATGACCGGACAGTTCGTCTCGGCCTCGGCTCCACCTGTCCGGGTACATCTGACCCGCTGGACTGCCAGCGGTCGGCGTCGATTGCTTTGGTTGCCAGGTCGGCTCTCAGCTCACCACATCGTGGGTATGTCTGTACATCGCGTGTTCCACAGGCACGTAGTGACCATCCACATCCTTGACTTGGGAATACGTTGCTGCGGGCGAGAACTGTCCACAGCCGGTGACGCAAATTTCCGGGTTTATCCACAGTCGGCGACTTGTTGTGCACGTAGCGCTCCCCAACCAAGCTTGGCTACGGTGCACTTCCATTCACACCGTCCGTCGTATGGGCACTTTGCTACCTTGTGAGGCTGCCCCGCGCTCCCCTTAGAGCAAGCTACGGTGGCTGATCACCTTCGGTGTTATGTTACAGATGGAGAGAGCGTGGTGTTAGCCGCTGTGACGTTGCGCAACAGTTTGTCTTGCTGTCGTAATCTTGAGTCCTACATCTGAGTAGAAGGTCCTCGGTGAGCCATGACTCGAAACGTGCTGTCTCCTGATTTGACCGTCCGCGACCTGAACGACTGGGCGAAGATGCAGCTGGAACGCTTGCGTGTGGCGCTGGGAAACGATGCCCGTAGCCAGCCTGCCTTTGTGCTTGCGCAGGCAGCGAAGCTCGCTGAGGAAGTCGGTGAGCTGCAGGCCGAAGTTCTTGGCCAGGCCGGCTACCAGCGAGCTACTAAGAATCAGTGCTTTACTGCTGAGTCCATGTCCCGCGAACTTGCTGATGTGATGATCTGCGTCGCTATCCTGGCTAGCTCGTATGATATTGATCTCGGTAAGGCCGTTGCGTCAAAGATCGAAGCGATAGACGCGCGTCACGAGGGCAACGCCTAGCGTAGCAGCCTCTCGAAGTGCTCGCCTCTGACGTACTCCTCTATGTCCCACATCTCCTGATGCACGAGCTGGTTTACGTTCCGCGCGCCAGCGCTGACTAGTCCCATCCCCAGGCAGGCCACTAGTGCGGTTGACAAGCTGTGTCGTACGTTCAATGTCAAGAGTTGCTCGCGGATTGACTCGGTGCGGTGTTCGAGGAAATCTCGCTGTAACTTGGGCGACGTAATGAAATAACTAATCGATCGAGTGAATCTAACAACGCGTCGCATGTCGTTTCGGCCGACGCTCTGGATCGCGTGAAAAAATGACGTATGGCAATCAAGGGTGATGAGAAATTTCAGGCGATGCAAGCCCGTCTGGCGGATCTGTTACCTCGCTTGAATGAGCGCGATCGCCGCTTGGCGCTGGCAACTGAAGCGAAATCGTGGGGGCGTGGTGGAATCAGTGCTGTGCATCAAGCCACTGGTGCGTCACAATCGACGATTCGGCGTGGCATGACCGAGCTCGATGACCATCCCGCGGGACGATCATCTGATCGAGTCCGGGCGCCAGGAGGCGGTCGCAAGAAAGCCGAAATCGCTAATCCTGAACTGGTGGGCGTACTGGATGGTTTGATCGAACCGGAGACGCGGGGCGATCCGGAATCGCCGTTGCGGTGGACCACGAAATCGACGCGTCATCTCGCTGCGGAGTTAAGTGGGATGGGGCATGCCGTCAGCCACGACGTCGTCGCGAAAATCCTCCGTTCCCTTCGCTACAGCTTACAAGGCACCCGCAAGAAGCTGGAGGGAAGCCAGCACCCCGACCGGGATGATCAGTTCCGGTACATCAACGAGCTAGCCAAGGAGTTCCTCGCCGCCGGCGACCCTGTGATCAGCGTCGATACCAAGAAAAAAGAATTAGTCGGCCGCTTCGCCCAAGCCGGCAAAGAATGGCATCCACAGGGCGAACCTGTCGAGGTGTCCACCTACGACTTCCCCAGTGGCGCCGACGGTAAAGCAATCCCGTACGGAGTCTACGATGTGACCGACGACAGCGCCTGGGTCTCTGTGGGTATCGACCACGACACCTCGGTATTCGCTGTCGCCACTATCCACAAGTGGTGGCAAAGCATGGGCAAGGAGAAATATCCCGACGCCCACCGGATCTTCATCACTGCTGACGGTGGCGGATCCAACGGACACCGGCCCTGGCTCTGGAAACACGAACTCGCACAATTGGCCGCCGCGACTGGACTGGAAATCATCGTGTCCCATTATCCGCCTGGCACCAGCAAATGGAATAAGATCGAGCACCGGCTCTTCTCCCGGATTACTCAGAACTGGCGCGGAAGACCACTCGAGACCTATCAAACGATCGTTAATCTCATCGCCAGCACCACAACCACAACCGGATTAACCGTCCGTTGCGAACTCGACCCCAACCTCTACCCCACAAAAATCAAACTCACAGACCAGCAGAAAGAATCGATACCCCTCACCCGGCACCTCTTTCACGGTGACTGGAATTACACCATGACACCGTCGATCAAATAACTTATTTCATTACGGCTCCTTAGGTGACTCGGCATCCGCGATGGCGCAGCTCCGAGGGGCGCTGACGTGCGCTGAGCAAGCTGGCCACAATGGGCTACGGGCCTGGGCACACGGCACTGCCGCGCTGGTCGCTGAGTGGACCCACCAGCATCGGCGTGCCGTGGAGTTCGCCCAACGTGGACAGCAGTTCGCCTCAGGCGCCGAGTCCCGCGTGCGACTGGCGTCGCTGGAGGCTCGTGCTGCCGCCCGAATTGGTAACCGGGCCTTGACCTTTGACGCGTTGGAGCAGGCCGGGCGTGCCCGGGATGAAGCAGCCGGGCATGACCAGCTCGGCGAGTTCGGCGGTTTGCTGAGCTTCCCGGTCTCCAAGCAGTACTACTACGCGGGCAGTGCCTATGTGCTGCTGGGCGATTTTGGACCCGCCCAGGACAACGCCCTGCTCGCTATTGGGATGTACGAGACCGGCCCGGTGGAGCAACGCTCGTATGGAGATGAGGCGCTGGCCCGGGTCGATGTGACGGCGTCCCGGTTGGCGCTCGGGGACCTGGACGGCGCGAGAGAAGCCCTGTGCCCGGTGCTTGAGCTGGCCCCCGAGCGCCGCATCGAGCAGCTCACGGTGGGCC
>JBOHEP010000071.1:0-6443 GCA_050701075.1 Pseudonocardia sp.
GTCCCGCCCGATCGGTGCGTGGACAGCGCCGGTGACTGGACCTACGGTGGCGCGATGACCATTCCGCCGGACCCGCAACGGCAGGGGCAGCCACCCGCCGGCGGTCCGCCGCCCGGACCGGGGTACGGCAGCGAACCGCCGTACCCGGGTCAGCCCGGCGGCCAGCAGTATCCGGGGCAGCAGTCCCCGCCCGGTCCCTATCCCGAGCCGGGTCAGCACGGCCGGTCCTACGGGGAGCAGCAGTCGGTCGCGTACCCCTACGACCCGTACGCCCGGCAGTACCATCCCGCCGGTCTCGGTCACGCCGACCAGCAACCACGCCGACCAGCTGCCATGGTCCTCGCGCTCGTCCTGCTGGTCCTCAGTGCGCTGCCCTATCTCGCGATCGGGATCATCGCGTTGATCGGCGCCGGGTTCGTGCGGGAGAACCTGCCCCCTGAGCAGCTGGCCCAGTTCGCGGAGGCCGGCCTCGACCCCGTCACGCTCGTCGCGGTGGTCGGCGTGGGGTTCGCCGTGATCGCCCTGGTCTACGTCGTCCTCGCGGTCCTCGCGTTCCAGGGCAGGAACTGGGCGCGCATCGTGGCCACGCTGATGACCGTCGTCTTCGTCGGGCTCGGCGTTGTCTCCGTTGTTCTCGGAAGCACTCAGGGTGCTGTGCTCGATCTCATCACGTTCCTCGTATTCTTCGGACCGGCGCTGCTCGCGCTGATCGGCACGATCCTGCTCTTCGTCCCGGGCTCCAACAGGTACATCGCAGGCTCCCGCCGCTGAGCCACACGTCCGGGGTCCGCAGGCCGCATCCCGGTCCGGCTGTAAGACTGGCCAGGTGGGCAGCATGCCGAGTACCCCGTCCCCTCCGGTCGCCGAGCGAACGACAGTCTCTCGCGCCCTGTTCGAGCGGGCCGCCGCCGTGATCCCCGGCGGGGTGAACTCGCCGGTGCGCGCGTTCACCTCGGTCGGTGGCACACCGCGCTTCATGATCTCCGCAGCCGGTCCCTGGCTCACCGACGCCGACGGCAACCGGTACGTCGATCTCATCTGCTCCTGGGGTCCGATGATCCTGGGCCACGCGCACCCGGCGGTGGTGGACGCGGTAAGCGCGGCAGCGGGGCAGGGGCTCTCCTTCGGGGCCCCGACGCCCGCGGAGATCGAGCTCGCCGAGGCGATCATCGCCCGCGTCGCGCCCGTCGAGCAGGTACGTTTGGTCAACTCCGGTACCGAGGCCACGATGAGCGCCATCCGGCTGGCCCGGGGGATCACCGGCCGGCGCGCCGTCATGAAGTTCGCCGGGTGCTACCACGGGCACGTCGACGCCCTGCTGGCCCAGGCCGGCTCCGGCGTCGCCACCCTCGGTCTGCCCACCAGCCCCGGCGTCACCGGCGCGCAGGCCGCTGACACGATCGTGGTGCCTTTCAACGACCTCGCCGCGGTGCGCGCGGTGTTCGCCGAGCGCGGCGACGAGATCGCGTGCGTGATCACCGAGGCGGCAGCGGGCAACATGGGTGCGGTGGCCCCGCGACCCGGGTTCAACGCCGGGCTGCGCGATGTCTGCCGCGAGCACGGGGCGCTGCTCGTGATGGACGAGGTGATGACCGGTTTCCGGGTCTCACCGTCGGGCTGGTTCGGCGTCGACGGGGTGGCCGGTGACCTCTACACCTTCGGCAAGGTGATGTCCGGTGGGCTGCCGGCGGCCGCGTTCGGCGGGTCCGCGTCGCTGATGTCGGCCCTTGCCCCGGCCGGGCCGGTGTATCAGGCGGGCACGCTGTCCGGGAACCCGGTCGCCGTCGCCGCCGGGCTGGCCACCCTGCGCGCCGCCGACGGCTCCGTCTACGCCGCGCTGGACGCGAACGCCGCGCGGCTGGGCGCGATGCTGGGCGACGCACTGGCCGCCGAGGGGGTGCCGCACCGGGTGCAGTTCGCCGGCAACCTGGTGTCGGTGTTCTTCAGCGAGGTCGAGGTGCACGACTTCGACGGCGCGCGAGCGGCCGCGACGTGGCGGTTTCCCGCGTTCTTCCACGCCCTGCTCGAACGGGGGGTCCACCCGCCGCCGAGCGCGTTCGAGGCCTGGTTCGTCTCGGCCGCCCTCGACGACGATGCGTGGTCGGTGATCGAGGCCGCGCTTCCGCATGCCGCGCGAGCGGCCGCGGCAGCCACCCCGGGAGTGCGGCCGTGACCGGTGTGACGACCATCGTGCACGTGCTGCGCCACGGCGAGGTGCACAATCCCGCGGGTATCCTCTATGGACGGCTGCCCGGATTCGGGTTGTCGGGCACCGGCCGCGATCAGGCCGAGCTCGTCGCCAAGGCACTGGCCGACGCCGATCTCGCCGTGGTCGTCGCGTCCCCGTTGCAACGCGCGCAGGAGACGGCCGAGCCGATCGCCGCGGCCCACGGTCTGGAGATCGTCACTGATCAGCGGCTGATCGAGGCCGGCAACCGGTTCGAGGGGCAGAAGGTGAGTGTCGGCGACGGTGCGCTGCGCCGCCCGGAGCACTGGCCGAAGCTGCGCGACCCGTTCACCCCGTCCTGGGGGGAGCCGTACCTGCAGATCGCGCACCGGATGCTCGGCGCCGTCCACCGGGCCCGCGAGCTGGCGGCGGGTCGTGAGGCGCTCTGCGTGTCACACCAGCTGCCGATCTGGACGTTGCGCCGCTTCGTCACCGGCCGGCGGCTCTGGCACGATCCACGGCGACGGCAGTGCGCGCTGGCCTCGTTGACCTCGTTGGTGTTCACCGACGCCCAGCTCACCCAGCTGCGATACAGCGAGCCGGCCGGTTACTCCGACCCGACCCAGACCGGCGCATGAGGCGCGGTGTCCTCGCCGTTATCGCGGCGGCCCTGCTGCTGCTCACCGGCTGCTCCACCAGCCGGGACGCCGTCGCGGTCGGTGGGAGCTTCCAGTTCGTCGCCCCCGGCGGGCGGACGACGCTCATGTACGACCCTCCGGAGTCCCGCGGCGTGGTGCGCGGGATCAGCGGGGAGTCGGTGTCACGGCCGGGGGAGACGGTCGGGATCGACGACTACGCGGGTCAGGTCGTCGTCCTCAACATCTGGGGTACCTGGTGCGGGCCGTGCCGGGTGGAGATGCCTGACCTGCAGTTCGTCCAGGACCGGACCCGCGACCAGGGCGTGGCGGTGCTCGGAATCGACGTCCGGGACTCCCCGGAAGCTGCCCGCGACTTCCTGAGCGACCGGCGGATCACCTTCGACTCGATCTTCGACCCGGCCGGGCGGACGCTGCTGGAGCTGCGTGGCTACCCGCGCAACGTCGTGCCGTCGACGATCGTGCTCGACCGCCGGCACCGCGTGGCGGCCGTCTACCTCGCCCAGATCCGGGTGCCCGAACTGCTCCCCCTGGTGGAACGCCTGTCCTCCGAGCCGGCCTGACCCACCCATCCGGGAGTCGGGGATCTCCTGGGCGCAGGTTGGGGGTGGACTGGTGCGCGAGTGGGGTGGACTGGTGCGTGGTTCGGGTGAACTGGTGCGTGGGTCGGGTGGACCGGTGCGTGGGTCGGGTGGACCGGTGCGAGCCGGGATGGCGCAGCGGGCGAGCCGGGACGGAACAACGGCCGAACCGCCGCTCGTGCGCCCTGTGTGGGCCGATGATCGGCGGTTGGGAACGATGGACCGCGTCCTTCGCGGCTGTGGGTTCCGCAACGCTGATCAGTTGTCGTCAACAGACCGATTGTTCGCTGACCAGGCATCGTCGACCGACCGATCGTCTCACTACGTGATGTAGAACCCGGTGCGGGCGCGCGATCGGGCCCGACCTACCCTCGACGCTGATGGACGCGTCCACCACCCTCGCAGTCTCCGGTCCACTGCTGGCCGCAGTGGCCGTCGCCGTGCTGGCCGGAGCCGTGAGCTTCGCCTCGCCGTGCGTGGTGCCGCTGGTCCCCGGCTACCTGGCCTACCTTGCAGGCCTGGTCGGCGCGGACACCCCGCCGGCCACGCTCGCCGAAGCCGGTCGGGTGCGGTCGGGAAAGTGGCGGGTGGCGGGCGCGGCCACCCTGTTCGTCGCCGGGTTCACCATCGTCTTCGGCACTATCCTGGTCGGCGTCGTGTGGTTGTCCGACGCGCTTGTCCGCAACGAGGCCGTGCTCCAGCGCGTCGGCGGTGTCGTGATGATCGTGATGGGACTGGCGTTCGTCGGTCTGCTCCCGGTGCTGCAGACCGAGCGTCGGGTGCACTGGGTGCCGCGCGCCGGCGTGTGGGGCGCGCCGCTGCTCGGGGCCGTGTTCGGGCTGGGTTGGGTGCCGTGCATCGGGCCGACACTGGCGGGTGTCGTCGCGGTCGCCGCCGGGACCGGTGGCGGTTCGCTGCGCGGTGTCGTGCTCACGCTCGCCTACTGCGCCGGCCTGGGGCTGCCGTTCGTGATCATCGCATTGGGGGCGGCGCGCGCCGTCCGCGCCTTGAACTGGCTGCGTCGTCACACCCGTCGCATTCAGGTCGGCGGTGGGGTGATGCTGGTGGCCGTCGGCGTCCTGCTGGTCACGGGGCTATGGGGCGGCCTGCTCGCTGAGCTGCAGAGCTCCGTTGTCGGCTTCACCCCGGTGCTGTGACATGAGGACCGCGACATGAGGACCGCGCCATGACAACCGCGCCGCCGTCCCGCCCGGATTCGACAACTCGCCGTGTCGAAAATGACAACTCGCGCGAGCGAAAAGGGCAACTCGCGGGGGGGTGGGGGCTGGCGCGGAACACGTGGCGTGGGTTGACGAGCATGCGGACTGCGCTCGTCCTGCTGTTTCTGCTGGCTCTGGCGGCATTGCCGGGGGCGTTGTTGCCGCAGCGGGCGTTGAACGCGCGGCTCGTTGACCGGTATTTCGCCGACTACCCTCGGCTCGCACCGGCGCTGGATCGGCTCGGTTTCTTCGACGTTTTCGCCGCGCCCTGGTTCGCGGCGATCTACCTGCTGCTGATGGTGTCGCTGGTCGGCTGCGTGCTGCCGCGTACCCGTGAGCACGCCTGCGGCCTGCGCGCCGCACCCGTCGCCACCCCGCGCAACCTCGGACGGCTCCCGCACCACGCCACCGCCACGCTGGACGGGCCTGCCGAGGAGATCGCCGATCGGATCGGGGGCCGGCTGAGTGGTTGGCGGCAGGCGCAGCGGTCCGAAGGTCCGGTGCGCACGGTGTCGGCGGAGAAGGGCTACCTGCGCGAGGTCGGCAACCTGGTCTTCCACCTGAGCCTGATCGGTCTGCTCGTCGGGTTGGCGGTCGGCAAGCTCGTCGGGTACGAGGGCCAGGTCATCGTGATGGCCGGCGGCGGCCAGTTCTGCAACACCGGCATCCTCGGCTACGACTCGTTCCGGGCCGGGTTGCGGGTGGACGGCACCGATCTTGATCCGTTCTGCGTACGGGTGGACGACTTCGCCGCGGACTACCTGCCAACCGGCCAGGCCAACGCCTTCCGTGCCGACCTCGGCTATCAGACCGCGGACGATCTCGGCGCCGGCCGCGTCGACGAGTGGCGGTCCTACCCGCTCGAGGTCAACAGCCCCCTTCGTCTCGACGGGGTGCGCGTCTACCTGCTCGGCCACGGCTACGCCCCCCGGTTCACCGTGACCTTCCCCGACGGGGAGCAGCGAACCGGCGAGACCCAGTGGCGTCCGGTCGACCCGACCACGCTGCTGTCCGAGGGTGCCACCAAGTTCGAACGTCCCGGGCTCGTCGACGACGAGCAGCGCCGCACCAGCCAACTCGCCGTCACCGGTCTGCTCGCCCCCACCAGCTCCGGCGGCAAGCTCGTCACCTCGGTGTTCCCGGAGCTGGGCAACCCCGAGGTGGCCGTCGACGTGCTGCGCGGGGATCTCGGCCTCGACGACGGCCGCGGCCAGTCGATCTTCTCGGTGGACCGTGGCCGGGTCGAGTCCGGCGAGCTGGTCGCGGTCGCGCGGGCGAACCTCGTGCCGGGTGCCGAGGTACGGCTCGACGACGGCACCAGGGTCCGCTTCGACGGCGTCCGGCAGTGGGTCTCGCTCCAGGTCAGCCACGACCCGGGACAGCTCGCCGTGCTCGGCTTCGCCGTGCTCGCGCTGCTGGGCCTCGCGATGTCGCTCTCGATCCGGCGGCGGCGGTTCTGGGTGCGGCTCACGCCGTCGACCGGCCCGGACGGGCAGGACCGGACGGTCGTCGAGATCGGCGGGCTGGCCCGCACCGACCAGGCCGGGTACGGCGAGGAGTTCGACCGGCTCGCAGAGGATCTTCTGGGGTCGGACCTGCTCGACGTGAGGACGAACGATGATCGTTGACCCGATGCTGGCGCTCTTCAGTGATCGCCTCTTCATGGCGACGGTGGGGGTGTACGTGCTGGCGATGGCCCTGCACAGCGCCGAGTACGCCGCGGCCCGCTCGCCCCGGCCGACCCCCGCACCCCGGCCGACGGACGCGGCCGTGCCCGCCACCGCCGTTGTGCGAACGGCACTTTCGCACGCACCTAGCG
>JBOHEP010000072.1:0-12105 GCA_050701075.1 Pseudonocardia sp.
CCAGGGTGACACGCAAAGTCGTTCGTGCAGGTCAGCGCGGTGTGTTAGCGGTATGACTTGATCGTGCTGCGCTGGGTGGCTGGACGGGAGGGTCTGGGATGACCGGGTGTCCTGTTCCAGCGACTGCCACGTCCGTGTCAGGGGAGGGGTGACGGCTGGTGGCGGTGTGTGTTCGCTGGGCGTGGGCGCCGGGATGATCCCGGGTTGATCACGTTGCGGGGTCGGGGCGTGTCGTTGCGATGATTGGCAACGGAGCCCCGCTAGGACAGGGATTGTCGAAGATCACTTGTCCCTGGAGGCTCCGTTGCGGTGCGAGTCTGGCATGCCCGCAGTGTCCACGCCAGCGGCGCAGGCCGCGTTGGAGGAGCTGGTCACCCACGCGGTGAGCCTGCACGCCGCCAGCGGCGGTGATCTGCTGGGCTGCTTTGCCTCGGTTGTCGATCCGCGTGCCCGCCGCGGGGTCCGGCACCGGTTGGCCACCATCCTGGCGATGTGCACCGCAGCGGTGGTGTGCGGGTGCACCAGCCTTGATGACATCACCGCCTGGATCGGCAGTGCCGATCCCCGAGTGCTGGCTGCGCTGGGGTGCCGCCGCGACGCCGCGGGGATCCTCACCCCGCCGCACCCCGAGACGGTCGGGCGGGTGTTGGCCGACCTGGGCGCCCAGGGGCTGGCCGATCACGCCGGGGCGTTCCTGGCCCACCGGGCCGGGCTGGGCCCGGTGGTCTTGCCCCTCGACGCGCCCGGGTGGCTGCCGGGGATCGCGGTGGACGGCAAAGCCGTCCGCGGCGCCGTCGGCGCCGATGGGATGATCCCCTACCTGCTCGCCGCCGCCACCCACACCGACTCCACGGTGATCGCCGAGCGTCTGATCGGCCCCAAGACCAACGAAGTGCCCGAGTTCGCGCCACTGCTGCGCGAGCTCAACCGATGCGTCCCGCTGTCCGGGCACGTGATCACCGTCGACGCCGGGCACACCGTCCGCGCCCACGCCCGGTTGCTGTGCGAGGAACTCGGCGCGCACTACGTGATGACCGTCAAGGCCAACACCCCCACCCTGTTCGCCGCGCTCGACGCCCTGGACTGGACTGCCGTCCCGATCGGTCACCAGACCACCGAGACCGGGCACGGGCGCAACGAGCGACGCACCATCCAGGTCATCGACGCACCCGACCACATCACCTCGCTGTTCCCCCATGTCAAGCAGGTATTCCTCGTCGAGCGCTACGTGACCCGCACGGTCTGCACCCGCCGCAACAACAGCCGCCGCCACACCACCAAGGTGATCACCACCGCGGTGGCCGCGTTGTGCATCACCAGCCTGTCCGCCCGCGAGGCCGCACCCGAGCACCTCGCCGGCTACGTCCGCGGCCACTGGTCCATCGAAAACAAGATCCACTGGGTGCGGGATGTGACCTGGCGAGAAGACGCCTCCCGGGTGAGGATCGCATCCCGACCCCGGATCATGGTCACGCTACGCATTCTCTGAACTTGATCTTTGACCTTGGGGAGCCGGCTTGCTGGCCGGGGGCATCGGATCAGAGGTTGCCCGTGAGGACGGGAAGGCCCAGGTCGACGGTGTCTCGGCTGGGGGTGCGTCGTTCGATCTGGGCGAGTTTGTCCTCGGCGCCGGCGAGGCTGATCTTGAGTCCGTCGACTTCACCGAGCCAGCCTTCGCGTTCGGCTTCGGCGATGCGGTCGGTGAGGTTGTCGCGGATCTCGATCAGGCGATCTCGTTGGGTGGGGTCGGGCCAGAGCATGGAGCAGCGGACGCAGGCGTGTTCGTGGATGCACGGTGTGCCGAACGCTCGGCCGCAGGTTCCGGTGGAGACCTTGCGGCGTTCGAAGTGGCCGAGGAACTCGGTCCACTCGTCGTCGGTCGGGACGCGGTATTCCTCGCTGGGGCGCAGTGCTCGCCGGCGGGCCAGGAACGCCAGGTGGGCTTGGATGGCCTCGTCGGGGTAGATGGCCTCTGGCGAGGGTGACGTTGATGTCGCGGTGCCCGGCGATGATCTGAGCGATGTGCGGGGGCAGGCCGGACATGATGGCGTCGGTGATGAACATGCGGCGGAAGTCGTGCGGGGTGAAGATCAAGGGGCCGCCGGTATCGGGGTCGGTCAGGGTGCTGTGGGCGAGAGCGGCGTTGAGCATGTTGCGGATCGCACCGGAACAGATTCTGCGGTGCTCGGTGCCCAACCGTCGTTGGAACAGCCATGGGGCCGGTGCCAGCCAGATGCACTCGGTGCGGTCGTAGGCGGGGATGACGGGGATCGCCGCGGTGGTGCCGCGGACCCGACGGATGATGGTGGACAGGACGTCGGCCAGTTCGGGGCTGATGACCAGGAGCCGCTCGGAGTCGGTCTTGGACGGCGTGATCTGGAGCAGCGGGACGAGTTCGCCGGTGCTGGGCAGGCGGTATGTGGATCGCAGGATCTCGACCGTGGACCAGGCCCAGAACGCGAGGTCTTCCTCCATCGCCAGGTCCCGCCGCCTGCCGCCGGCGGGGTCGTCGACCCAGACCCTGTCGGACGCGCGCGTGGTGACCGAGCGGGTGTAGCTCACTGCGGCGACGGTGAAGTGATCCCCCGGCGTGGTCGCGCGGGCGGTCTGCAGGAGTACCTCGGTGCTCTTGCGCTGCGCGTCGACGGTGCGCACCAGGACCGGAAGGACGGGGAGCCGTTGGCGGGTGCGGGCGTCCATGCGCGACTTGCGGTGTCGAGCGGTCTTGCGCTGGTTGATCTCTTCCTCGCCGATGGGGCAGGGCGCGACCCACACGCCCCAGCGGGCGGGGCCTTCGAGGGCCCACTGGGCCAGGTCGAGGTAGAACGCCCGAACCGGTGTCAGGCAGGGTCGGTAGCCGATCCGGTCCACGGTGACGGTGGTCTTCTCGCCGGTGGCGGTGAGGGCCGTCTTCTGCCGGGTGCGCAGACGCTGCTTCCACGCGGCGGCGACCTCGGGTGCCAGACGGAGGCTGTTGATGCCGGGATGGTGGCGTTCGAGGTCTTTCCAGAACATGTTTCCCAGATCCGCGGCGAGGCTGCGCAAGCTGCTGTGGTCCAGTGCCGGTGCGCGTTCGCACAGGTAGTCCACCAGCAGGTCACGAACCGGCCGGCAGGCCAGGTCGAACCGGTCGATGAGCTCGGCGGGGCTGCGCTGACCGGCGCTGCGCAGCTCTCCCAGCCGGGTCGGCGCGTCCGGGGGCAGGATCCCCGACTGGTGCAGCGTCCGGTAGAACGCGGTGCCGTGAGCCATCGGACTGCGATGGATCTCGGATTCGACGTCGAGCAGTTCCAGGACATCCCCGACGGTGACCTCGGCGATCATGCCGCCGTGCGCGCCGAGGAGGACCGCGGCACGATGCAGCGTGTGCCCTCCCGCGGTGGCGGGGAGGTGGTCGTCGCGATCGCACACCTGCCGCAACCGGGTGAATCCCGCGGCGTCACGGGTGTAGGCCATGCCGCGGGCCAGCGCCCCGCCGCGGGGCACCGCGGCGACGAACCATGCGGTGCTGGGCCGTAGGACATCGGCGCAGACCGCGACGGTCAACGCCGCACCCAACGGGGCGGTAAGGCCCTGCGCCCGCCCGGCCGCGCTCAGCCACCGGGCGGGGATCGCGCGCCAGGCCGCGCCTGCGGTGTCCGCGCCGCTGGCCAGCCAGCGCTCCTGCCAGCTCGCCCCGGGCTGTGCGCCCAGCCAGTCCAGCAACGCCGCCACCCCGCGGCGGCGCTCCTTCTGCGCCCCGGCGGATTCCAAGAGGAACGGTGCGCGGGTTGCTTCTGACCATCCTGGGCCTGCACCCAGACCCTCAATACACCTCATGACCAGCAGGAACGACTTTGCGGGTCACCCTGCAGCCGCAACCAGGCCACGAACCCCGCCACATCCTCCAGCGTCACCCCCTGCCAGACGAGGCCATGCCCGGCGAGGTAGGCCCACCAGTCCTTCAGGTCGTGGGCGTACGCCTTGATCGTGTTCGGCGACTTCTCGACCGACGCCAGATAAGCCAGGAACCGCTCGACCGGCTCCACCGGCCTCAGGTCATCGCCCAGCAGAGTCCAGGACTCGCGCCCCGAGTCCGGCATGACCACACGCTGCACGCGCATCGCACCTCCCGCGTTCGTGATGGATGGCGGAAGATAATCCCATCCACGACGCGATCTAGTGGACCCCCGGCTCTCGTCGTGCACGTAACGGACGCACTCTCAGCAGCTCAAGATAACAGCCGTTGATCTTTTTTCCGGCGTCCTAGCCGCGGGTGGCGCCGGGCACGGTGTCCGCGCCGCGCACCGACTGGGAGTCGATGATCGCCGCGGTGGGCAGTGGGTCGCGTCCTTCGTGGACCCGGACCAGATCACCCAGCGCGTCGTGGATCCCCCTGCCACGCGCCACCGCGGGCCCAGCGTCTGAAGATGCCATAGACGCTCTGGTGCGGAGGGAAGTCGCGGGGCAGCTGAGCCCAGGCGATCCCCCCGCGGACCAGGTAGAAGATCGCATCGAGTACCTGGCGGCGGGGATGGTTCTCCGGGCGCCCACCTCGACTCCCGGTGTTGCCCGGTGGCGCCAGCAGCGGCTCGAGTATCGCCCACTGGGCGTCGGTGATCGATGAGGACGGATACACCGGGCACGGCGTGGTCGCGGCCCGATCGTGGACCGGGCATGACAGACACGTGCAGACCGGCGAGGATGGCACCTGAACTCCTGGTAGACCGGCTGGCTTCGACACCGTCCGACTACCAGGAGTTCACTCATGATCGACCCCGACACGCCGGGCACCCTCACAGTTGTGATCAACCCGAGTCCAAGGTCAAGTTTCAAAACGCTCTCTCAGACCCGCGCGCTGTATAGCCCGTCATCCGGTGAGAGGACGCAGCGTCCCTCCGAGGGGGTACACGCCGCTTTGTGACGCTGTGGGGGGTTGCGGTAAACGGCGGCGGGAGCCTTTGCGGCGTCAGATGCGGCCGGTCTCGTGGGCCCACATGGCGACCTCGACGCGGTTTCGGGCGCCGAGCTTTCGCATGAGGCTGGCGAGGTGGGCTTTGACGGTGCTTGGGGTAATGTAGAGCTCGCTGGCGATCTCATTGTTGGTGCGGCCTTGGGCTACAGGCACGAGGATTTCCTCCTCGCGGGCGGTGAGCGGTTCTATCGGCTGCCTCGGTGGTGAGGTCTGTGCGTGGGCGAACGCTGCGAGCAGTCGGACAGTCACGCTGGGTGCGATCAGTGCGTCTCCGTCGGCGGCGGCGTGGATGGCCTGGGTCAGCAGGGCGGGTCCGGCGTCCTTGAGCAGGAACCCGCGGGCGCCGGCTTTGAGCGCCCCGTGGACATACTCGTCGAGGTCGAAGGTGGTGATGACCACGATCGGCAGGGGGTCGGTGACGTCGGGGCCGGCGAGGCGTCGGGTGGCTTCGATGCCGTCCATCAGCGGCATTCGGATGTCGAACAGGCCGACGTCGGGGCGCAGCTGGAGCGCCAGGCGGACTGCCTCGCGCCCGTCGGCGGCCGCGCCGACCACTTCGATGTCGGGTTGGGCGTCGAGCAGCATCGTCAGCCCGGTGCGCACGATGGGCTGGTCGTCGGCGATGAGGACCCTGATGCTCATCGTGGCGTCCCGGTTCGGGGCAGGACCGCCTCTACCCGCCAGCCCCGCTCGGCGGCGGGGCCTGCGTGGAAGGTGCCGCCGAGCAGTGAGGCGCGTTCCCGCATGCCCACCAGGCCGTAGCCTGCTGGGGCGCGGCCGCCAGCGGCGGAGCCGTCGTCGTCGATGGTCAGCCGTACCTGGTCGGCGTCGCCTGTGACGGCGACGGTGACCTGGGTCGCGTGGCGGGCGTGCCGTCGAGCGTTGGTGATGGACTCCTGGGCTAGGCGGTAGATCGCGGCCCCGACCGCCGGGCTGAGGTCGTCGAACTCGCCGAATAGCGTCACCTCGACGCAGGGACGCGTCTGGCCATCGGTGGCGAGCTGCTCGACCTCACCCACGCCGGGCTGCGGCGCGAACTCGGTGTCCTGTGTGGCGCGGAGCACGCCGACGATGGCGCGCAGCTCGGTGAGGGTGCGGGTCGCTGCGTCCTCGATGATGGCCAGGGCCTCGATGGCACGCTCGGGGTGTGAGGCCGCGATGGCACGTCCTGCTTGGGCCTGGATGGCGATGCCCGACACGTGGTGGGCGACGGTGTCGTGGAGTTCACGAGCGAGCTGTTCACGTTCGCGGGCCTTGGCCTGGTCGATGTCGCGGATGCGGATCTTCGTGCGATAGCGGATCGCGGCGCCGAGCGCGGCGGCGAACAGGAAGAACGCGTAACCTGCGAAGGTCTCCGCCAGGCTGGTGGGGTCGGCGACGTAGGTGATGGCCAGCCAGAGCAGGATGACGCCGAGGCCGTTCGCGGCTTCCCGACCGGAGCCCCACCGGAACAGGGCGTAGGCCAGGATCAGCGCAGCGGAGATGCTGTTCAGCAGGGCGCCTTGCGACCCGGTGAGGATTCTGACGATATCGACGATCGTCAAGGTGCCGAAGGAGACCGCAACCGCGACGAGCGGGTGCGTGCGTCGCCACAGCAGGGGGCCGAGGACCGCGAGCACCGCGAGTAGCAGCAGCGGGCGTGGCGCCAGGTCCTGGCGAAGCACCACTTCCACCAGGGACCAGCAGATCAGTACTGCGACCAAGGCCCAGTCCCGCGGCCTCCGGTCCGGGGCATTCGTGGGTCGAGGTTCGGCCCACAGCGAGCGGAGTGCGTTGGTGGCCATCTGATCAGCCTAGGCAGCCCGCGTGCTCGGTGTATCCGCCGAAAGTACAAGAGCTCGGCTGTGCCAACGGCCAGGTCGAATCAGGCTCCGGGGCTGATGTGCCCGCCGCCGGCATCCGTGAAGGTGGAAGCACACCCACCCAATCAAGCCAAGGAGCATTGTGATGAGAACGCCTCAATCCCACACCGCACGAGAAAATTCGCGATCCCGCAGCGCGCTGGAAGATCTGCGCATGCCCGTGCAGGCCAAACTCGCAGCAGCATGGGCGAGCTTCATGTTCCTGTACATCTACGTCGACTACTTCGCCCTGTACAAGCCCGGCTTTATCGACGACATCCTGGTCGGCGTCGTCTTTGAGTTCGACATCAGCCAGACGTTGTTGACCGCCTTCCTCACGCTCATGGCCGTCCCGATTCTGATGGTGTTCCTGTCTATGACGTTGCCCGCCCGTGCGAACCGCATCATGAACCTCGTCGTGGCCTCGGTCTATGTCCCCGTCTCGGCGTTCAACGCCCTCGGCGAGTCCTGGACGTACTACTACACGCTGTCCATCGGACTGGAAGTGATCGTTCTGGCGCTGATCGTGCGCTACGCCTGGACCTGGCCCCGCCGCACCGCATCACCGGCGACCATGGCAGCCAGCCTCGACAGCGAGCCACTCCGCACGCCGCAGCAGGCGTGACTGCCCGCCCCAGGGCAGCCCTTGCACCCCTGCGCCGCCTTCTCCTCGGGTACCTGGCCGAACAACCCGAGCGAACCGCGACGATCGACCAGCTCCGATGCTTCACACGCGACCACACGATCTACCGAGAACCGCACACTCCACCGGCGCTCGAAGAGCTCCGCGCCCGCAGCGAGATCAGCACGACGCCACCAAAGACTCGCATCGGTCGGCATACCCGTCGCGCAGTCTCTGTGACCGCGACGACGACCACGCAGTACGACCTGTTCGGATGATCAGGACGTCGAGCTGCAGATGCTCCTGCGGTGGGCCAGATCCCCGCTGCTTGCCCTCGCGAGGTGGCCGCGTTGCCTGTGGCGGGCGCGGCGTGGCATCATCAGCGGTCTAGTTCCCCGCCGTCCTCCGGGACTGGCGGGGCTTTTTCGTGGAGGAGCACCGGTACCTGTGCCTGATCTTCGGGCTGTGGTGGTCATGGACTACCAGAACGTGCATCTCACGGCGCACGAGCTGTTCGCCGTGAGCAAGCACCTGCCCCGGCACGAGTCGCTTGTCGACCCGCTGCACTTCGCGAACCAGCTGATCACGGCGCGGAACCGGGCGCAGCGGCCTGGGATGGATCACGCCGTGCTGGCGCACGTCTTGGTCTACCGTGGGCAGCCCTCGGCGGAGCACGACCCGAAGCCGTACGCCCGCAACCAGGCGCAGAAGGCCCACTGGGAGTGGACTCGCGTGTCACGGTCACGCACCGGCCGTTGAAGTACCGATACGAACGCGATGCCGCCGGTCGACTGATGGTCGGTCCCGATGGGAAGAGGGTCGTCGAGAGCAAGGCCGAGAAGGGCATCGACGTCCTGTGTGCGCTCGCGGTGGTCCGCGAGGCTCAGCGGGCCGACGTCGACCTCGTCATCCTCGCTTCGCACGACAGTGATCTCGAACCGGCGCTCGACGAAGCGCTCGTGCTCGGGTCCGCCAAGATTGAGACGTTCTCCTGGCACGACCCTGCCCAGCCGCACCGTATCCGGCAGCTGCGCCCGGGTAGCGGCCGCCGGATCTGGAACACCCGCCTCGGCGAGACCGAGTTCCGTAATTGCTGGGACCTCACGAAGTACCCGTAGCCGACCCGTCCGCGCGGAAGGTCGTGGCCTCCAATGGAGTCCTACGAGGGTGCGGATTGAGCACGGTGACCGCTGTGACGTGCAGCGATGTGCGCGGTGAGCATCGTGAGCCCGGTGAGGCATTTTCTCGTAATGCGTAGGTCTGGGGTTCGACTCCCCAAGGCGGCTCCATTTCCGCTGGTCAGAGCTGCCATCTGCCTGGGCTGAGGAGTGGCCAGTATCGCGCGTGGCCTCCCGCGGCCTCCGGTGGCAGCGCGGTGATCTTCGCGGGGCGTGCCCATCTGCCTGCCGGGTCGTTGAGATCGCGTTGCCGTGGCCACGCTGGTGCCCTCGACTGATCGGGCCGATAGCCGTGGCTGCTGGATCTGCGTGGACTGTGTGGTCCGACAGTCGGCGCTGGCAACGCCGTGATCCCGCGGAGGCGCGACACGGCGGTGTTGACAAGTGGTAACAGTCGGCTTACTCTGCCCATGGGATTTGCATGCACCCGAAACATCCGAAGAAGGAGGTCAACGCTGCGCTCGACTACGCGGACAGCCTGGGATTCACCGTCGAGCGCACCGTTGCCGGCCATAAGTGGGGTCGAATCATGTGTACGTGTCGGGCATGGGTTTCGGTGTGGTCAACGCCGACGAGCCCCGGAAACCATGGGCGGCAGTTGCGTCGATGGATCGATCTACACAACTACGGCGACGATGGGGAGACGTCATGAGTGAATGGACTTTCCGACTGATCATCGCTGGTATCGAGTTGGCCGACGCGGACCTCGCGGCCTTGTTCGAGGCTGGGTGTGATGACGCCACGTTCGCCAGGGAGCGGGACGGAAGCGTGCTAAGTCTTTTCGATCGGGAGGCCGGTACGCCTGAGGCGGCGGTCCTGTCGGCTCTGGCCGACGTCGAGGCGGCAGGGATCAACGCTCGCGTCGTGAGGGTCGCGGTCGAGGACGACTGGCTTACCGCCGCCGAAGTTGCTGAGCGCGTCGGACGCACTCGCCAGAGCATCGGCCAGCTCGTTCGTGGTGACCGTGGCCCGGGCGGGTTCCCGGCTCCCGTTGCTCGACAGGGTTGGCCGAACCCGCTGTGGAGCTGGTTGGAGGTTGCAGCGTGGTTCAGCGCTTATGAGCCCATCGCGGTGCACAAGACCGGGGCGACGCTCTCGCCTGACTTCCTTGCCGAGGTCAACGACCGGCTTGATCTGCGGGAGCGGCGGCGACACGTTCCGGACGCGCCATGGCGTCCTCAACTCGACGAAGCGCTGCCGCTCGTCAGCTGACTGGTCCGACGGCGAGTATGGCCGTTCTCTGCGGGTCCATCCACGCCGGAGACCACCGGCTCGCGTACTTCCGGCACGACCGTGGCCTCCTTCGTGGCCTCCGATAACGTCCTACCCTGTCCCCGGATGAGCACCGTGACCGCTGTGACGTGCAGCGATGTTCGCGCTGAGCACCGTGAACCCGCTGAGGCATTCTCGTAATGCGTAGGTCTGGGGTTCGACTCCCCAAGGCGGCTCCGCAGGTCAGAGGCACTTTCTGACCCTCCCGGAACCTCTCCGAACGCCTTTCGTGGAACCAATGGGCGCTACCGTGGCTCCATGCCATCCCCAAAGCCCCGCGCGCGCCGGGCCAGGGGCAACGTCGCGTGGTTGCCCAGCGGTGCCGCGCGCGTCACCGTCTATGGCGGGATCGATCAGCTGACCGGCAAGCGCATCCAGCTGCGGGAGACGGTCCCCGCCGGCGAGACGCGGCGCGACACGGAGAAGGAAGCCGACAAGGTCCGCACTCGCTTGCTCAACCGCGTCGACGAGCGTCGAACGCCGCGCACCGAGGCGTCGGTCAACGAGTTGCTCGACCGCTGGCTCGACGTAATCGACGTCGAGAAGACGACGCGGACCGGGTACATCGGGAAGATCGAGAAGCACATCCGGCCTACGCTCGGTCGGCTCCAGGTCGGCAGAGTGCGCGCGGAGACGATCGAGAACCTCTACGCCCAGCTCCGTCGGTGCCGTGACCATTGCAAGGGTGCCAAGTAGGTCCAGCACCGCACGGAGGGCGAGCACACCTGCGACGAGCACAGCGCCCGCAGGAAGTGCGCGAAGGAGCTGAGCGGCGATCCTGAGGCGCCGTGCAGGTGGTGCGAGCGAGCCTGCGGGCCGCGCCGGTGTACTCCCCTGGCGGCGGCGAGCATCCGCGTCGTGCACGCCATCCTGAGCGGCTCGTTCACGCGTGCGGTGCGGTAGGGATGGATTGCGGTCAGCCCGGTTGAGCAGACCGAGCCCCCGCCCACACCGCGGCCCAATCCGTCGCCGCCGACCGCGGCCGAGGCCGCCGCGATCCTCGCCGAAGCGTGGAAGGACCCCGACTGGGGCGCCTTCATCCTGTTCGCTATGACGACGGGCGCGCGGCGTGGCGAGGTGTGCGGGCTTCGCTGGTCGCAGCTCAACCTCGACACCGGTCTGGCCGTGTTCCGAGCCAGCATCGGGCAGATAGCCGGCGAGCGCTGGGAGAAGGACACCAAGACCCACCAGCAGCGCCGAGTGACGCTCGACGCCGAGCTGGTCGAAGTTCTGCGCGCTCACCGCACCCGGTGCAACGAGCGCGCCGCGCTCGTCGACGCGAAGGTCCGGCGCGATGGCTTCGTGTTCTCAACTGCGCCCGATTGCTCGACGATGACCCATCCGAACTCAGTGACTCAGCGGTACGGGCGGCTGGCGCGCCGGGTCGGAATCGATACGCACTTCCATTGCCTGCGCCATTCCACAGCCACCGAGCTGATCGCCGCCGGCGTCGACATCCGCACCGTCGCCGGCCGGCTCGGCCACTCCGGCGGCGGCTCCACGACGCTGCGCACCTACACCGCCCTCGTCCTCGAAGCCGACCAGCGCGCCGCGACGGAGCTCGCCACCCGTCGGCCGCGGCCGAGCGCCACGCCGCCGTGGTCGAGTCGTGACCGCGACCTGATGATGTCCCGGATAGGGCACCCATACGGGAATCGTCACCGGACGGGTCTTACCGGACACCGTCACCGCGCATGCCCTATGAGCTGCGACGTTCCCGCAGGAGGTTCCTCAGTCGGGACGGGATGGTCGGCGCTGGCGACTTGAGATCGGCGGGTCTCCATGAGCATGAGGATGGGCGGGTCCGCGCCGTGGTCAGGCCGACACAGGCCGAAGTCTGTCTGATTGACGTTCAGACAGGCTTCCGCCTAGGGTGGTACCGTAAGGATGCCCGCCAAGCTGTTCCTGAGCTACGCCGCCGCCGATCGAGGCCTCTGCGAGCGCCTGTGGGACGACCTTGAGGCCGCCACGCGCACGGATGCCACCTACGACTTCACGCTATGGTCGATGGACGACAATCTGCTCGCCGGGGACGATTGGGACGAGGAGATCCGGGCCGCGCTGGACGGCAGCGCGGTGGGGATCTTCGCGGTGAGTCACGCGATGCTCACCTCCGGCTACATCCGGCGCGTCGAGCTGAAGCACTTCCTCGACGCCGGCAAACTGCTGGTGCCGGTGCTGCTGACGCAGGTCAATGCGTATGCCGACCTCCAGGGCCTGAAACCGAAGCAGGTGTTC
>JBOHEP010000073.1:0-6311 GCA_050701075.1 Pseudonocardia sp.
CGGCCGAACCGTCGTCGACCGGCACCATCCCGCGGATTACCGCGACCGGGACCCCACCCAGCTTGCCCTTGACGAGGTCGGCGGCGGCGGCCACCTCGTCGGCCACCGCCACCTCGGTGACCAGCAGTTCGTTGCCCTCGGCGTCGACGGCGCCTGCGTAACGGTGCAGCACCGTGAGCCCGGCCGAGCCGATCGCCACATCGGTCTGGCCGACGCGCCAGCAGCGGCCCATCGTGTCGGTGACGACGACGGCGACGTCCACCCCGAGCCGGGCCTTGAGTGCACGGCGGAGCCGGGCCGCGCTGGCATCCGGATCGGCCGGCAGCAACGCCAGCTCGGCGCGTCGCACGTTGGACCCGTCGACGCCGGCGGCGGCCTGCACGATGCCGAGCTTGTTGGCCACGATCAGGGTGCGGCCCCGCCTGGCCAGCACCCGCTCGGTCTCGGCGTCCACCAGCTCGCGGCGCAACCCGTCCCGCGCCTCCGGATCGACCGGCGCGTCCACGAGGCGGCCCTCGGCCTTGGAGATGATCTTGCTGGTGACGACGACGACGTCACCGTCGGCCAACCATGGGGCCGCACCGATCAGGGCGGTGGCGAGGTCGTCGCCCGGGCGGAACTCCGGGAGGCCGCGAACGGGCCGGACCGTGATGGCCTCGGGCGACGCATGATCGATCGCGCCGTCAACCAACGGGGACACCGCACAGCTCCAACGCCCACCGGGCCATCTCGGCCGTCGCGTCCACATCGGTCATGAGCAGCGGGACCGACCGCACCGCCACCCCGGGAACCTCAGCGATGTCGCCGACGTGCACCAGCCAGCCGTCCAGCAGGCCGCCGTCGCCGCGCGCGCCGTAGTGGCGCCCGACCGCCTCGGCGGTGGTCGCCACGCCGATCGCGGTGAGGCACGCATCGGCCATCCCGCGCAGCGGCCGACCGTTCACGATCGGAGACAGCCCGACCACCTTCGCGGGCGCGGCGAGCAGTGCCTCGCGCATCCCGGGAACCTCGAGCAGCGTGCCGATGCTGACGACCGGGTTGGACGGCGCGACCAGCACCGCGTCGGCGGCCGCCAGGGCCTCACGCACCGCGGGCAGCACATGGGCCTGTGCCGCGCCGACCGAGGCGAACCGGTGGGGCGTGGGTTTCGCCTGGTGCCGGACCCACCATTCCTGGAAGTGGATCGCCTTGCGGGCCTTGTCCCCGGCCTCCGGGTCATCGACCACCACATGGGTCTCGACCCGGTCATCGGTGACCGGCAGTAGCCGCACGCCGGGCCGCCAACGGTTGGCCAGCGCCGTGGTGACGTCGGAGAGCGGATAGCCGGCGCGCAGCATCCGGGTGCGGACGAGGTGGGTGGCCAGGTCACGGTCGCCCAGGCCGAACCAGGTCGGATCGGCACCGTAGGCGGCCAGCTCGCCGGTGACCGCCCACGTCTCCCCGGCACGACCCCAGCCGCGCTGCGGGTCGATGCCGCCGCCGAGGGTGTAGAGGCAGGTGTCCAGGTCGGGGCAGATGCGCAGGCCGTGCAGCCAGATGTCGTCGCCGACGTTGACCACAGCGGTGATCTCGTGCTCGGCGTTCTCGGCGTCGGCGTTCTCGGGGTCGGTGGCCGCGACGGCGGCAGCACCCACCCCGCCCGCTCCCAGCCCGAGTGCCGCCTTGACCCCGAGCAGGAAGCGGGCGCCGCCGACCCCACCGACCAGCACCGTGACTCTCACGGTCACCGAGCCTACGTCGCGGCACCGACACCGGCCCGCGGATGGCTCACATCGCGCGGTGGTCCCGGGGAGCGAACCGGGGCCCGAACCGGGGCCGGCGGAACCCCGAGAGCTCCACGTACCGCACCGCCCGCTGACGCTGCGGCACGTACGGGGCCAGCACGGCGAGCATCCCGGCGTCGTCCAATGCTCGGCCGACGAGCGCCCAGCCGACGACGCCGGGAATGTGGAAGTCACCGAAGCTGACAGCGTCGGCATCCCCCCACGCCCGCTGCGCGACCTCGGCCGCGGTCCAGACACCGATCCCGGGAACCCGGCGCAACAAGACCCGCCCGGCCTCGCCGCCGAGCTCACAGGCCGTCTCCAACCGGGACGCCACCACTGCACACGCCAGGATCGCCCGCCGACGCGCCGAGTCCACCCCGGCCCGATGCCATTCCCAGTCGGGCACGGCCCGGATCTGCGCAGGAGTCGGCGGCACGCGCATGCCCTCGGGGGCGGGTCCCGGCGCCGGGTCGCCGAACCGTTGGCACAGCTCCCGCCACGACCGCCGCGCCTCCACACCGGTCACCTTCTGTTCCAGCACCGCCGCCACCAGCACGTCCCACACCCGCCCGGTCGACCCGAACCGGACGCCCGGCAACCGCCGGGCGGCGTCGGCGATCAACGGGTGGTGCGCGACGAACGTGTCCGGGTCGTCGTCCGCGCCCAGCAGCGATGGCAGGCCGTCGAGCGCGCACGCAGCACCTGGTCCCCATGCCGTGGCGACCACGGTGCCGTCGCCGCGCCGATGAAGGCGCAGCGTCGCCGCGCCCTCCGCGGTGGTGCAGACCCGCCACACCGCGGCACCGTCCCCGGCCGACCGCCAGGTGGGGTCACCGCGCCCCCGACGCAACGGCGCCAGGACCCCCGCGAGATCCACCGGGAACGGCGGGCGCCACTCCCGGCTACTCATCGGGGGAGAACCGCACCCCACCCGCGGGCAGCACGACGTCGGGCCAGACCCGCATCCCCGCGCGCAGTTCACAGCGGGCCCCGACCACCGCGCGGTCACCGATCACCGAGTCGACGACGGTCGCGCCGGCGTCGAGGACCGCGCCGGCACCGACGACGGAGTGCACGACCGTCGCCCCGGCGCCGACCACGGCACCGTCGAACACCAGTGCACCCTCCAGGTGGACACCGGCACCGATCCGGGCGCCCCGGCCGACGGTCGTCCCGCCGCACAGCTTCGCGTCCGCGGCGACCACCGCACCCGGCAGGACCAGCGCCTCCCCGGTTGGGCCGGGCAGCGCGGCCGACGGCGCGATGCCCCGGACGAGGTCAGCCGAGCCGTGCACCAGATCGGCGGGAGTGCCCAGGTCACGCCAGTACGCGTCGTCGATGTGCGCCTGGACCCGCGCCCCGGCCGCGAGCAGCCCCGGGAACGTCTCCCGCTCCACCGACACCGGCCTGCCCTGCGGGATCGACTCGAGCACCGAGCGGCGGAAGACGTAGCAGCCGGCGTTGATCTGGTCGGTGGGCGGGTCATCGGTCTTCTCCAGAAATGCCACCACGCGTCCGGTCGGGTCGGTCGGGACGCAGCCGAAGGCCCGCGGATCCGGCACGCGCACGAGGTGCAGGGTCACGTCGGCGTCCGCGCGGCGGTGCGAACCGAGCACCGCGCGCAGGTCCGTGCCGGCGAGCACGTCACCGTTGAAGACCAGCACGTGCTCAGCGCTCAGATGTCCGGCCACGTTGCGGATCCCCCCGCCGGTGCCCAGCGGCCGGTCCTCGACGACGTAGGTCAGCTCCAGACCCAACGCGGCGCCGGCGCCGAAGTGCTCGGAGAACGTCTCGGCCAGGTACGACGTGCCGAGCACGACGCGACGCACGCCGGCGGCCCGGATGCGGGACAGCAGGTGCGCCAGGAACGGCACCCCCGCGGTGGGCAGCATCGGCTTCGCGGCGGACAGGGTGAGTGGGCGCAGCCGGGTGCCCCTCCCACCGACGAGCACCACCGCCTCGACGTCGTGCAGCACCAGATCTCCCTCGGCCGTCAGGTCGCGGTCCGGTTCCGGACCGCCGCGCGGAGCGCCCGCGAAGCGCGCTTCGACACTGTGACATGCAGTGTGTCGGCCAGACGCCCTACCACGGCACGCCTTACCACGGCACGCCTTACCACGGCACGCCTTGCCACGGCAGCATGCGGTGCCACGGCGATCCTGATGGCGATGCGCCGCAGTCCGGTGTGCCGGTCGCTCAGGTAACGGCGGCGCCCGGCCAGCACGGCGTCGCGGTCGACCGGCCGGGAAGGGACCACCGCCTCCGCCGTGGGTACGTACACGCAGAGCCAGCCGGCGCGGGTCAGCCGATCGCCGAGATCGACGTCGGCATACGGCCCGAGGTAGCGCGGGTCGAAGCCGTCGACGGACTCCCATGCCGCCCGGCGCAGCAGCAGGCAGGAGCCCCCGAGCCAGCCGACCGGACCCTCCGCGACCGGGGCGACGGCAGGGGCTGTCCCGAGGAGAGCGTCTGCGAGCGCGGGCAGCATCCGGCCGGACGGCAGATCCCCCGCCGACGGACGCACCGGGCCATCGGGATCGCGCACGAGCGGGCCGAGCACCCCGGCCCGCGGGTGCCGGGCGGCGGCGGCGAGCAGCTCGTCGAGGCTGCCCTCGCCGTACTCGATGTCCGGATCGGCGATCGCGATCCATCCGACGTCGGGGCCGAGCTCGGCGACGCCGCGGTTCGCCCCGGCGGGGCGGCCGATGTCCTCGCGCAGGCGCAGCAGCGCAACCCCGTCGCGCTGCGCGGCCCGCTCGGGGGCCCCGTCGGTGGAGCCCAGGTCGGCCAGTATGACGCGCACGGGCCGGGCCGTGGCTGCGTGCACGGAGTCGAGGAACCGGTCGAGCGCCTCGCCCGGAGAGCGCGTCACCGTGACCACAGCGAGCCCCGGCCGCTGCTCACCCCGCGCGGCGTCAGCGGAGCACGCGATAACAGCAATCCGGTCCGGTGCCACGGCCGACCACACTAACCGTGGCCCACGCCGCTCGGTCGTCGGCCGGGCTTCCCACGTCCATGCTGCTCAGTCGTCGCCCGGGTCCTCACCGTCGAGCTCGGCGAGGGCACCGGCCGCGGCCTGGTCACCGCTGTCGAGGGCGCGCTGCAGGTAGCCGCGCGCCTCGTCCGGTCGACCGTCGTCGAGCAGGAATCGGCCCAACGTGTACGCCCAGCCCGGCTCCTGGTGCCGGCCGGCCTCCCGGAACTCACGCTCCGCGGCCTCGGCATCACCGCGGTCGGCCAGCAGGAACGCCCCGTACGCGGTGTGCGCGCGCAGGGCACCCAGTTCCCCCGCCCGCCGGTAGAGGTCCTCGGCCTCGTCGTCGCGGCGCTGGGCCGCGCGGACATCGGCCAACGCGACCAGCGTGTCCGGCCGCACGTCGTCGCAGTACCGTTGCGCCATCTCGTTGGCGGTGTCCGCGTCACCGGCCTCGAACAGCATGGCGATCAGGTTCGCCGCGGCCTGCGGATCCTCCGCGTCGGCGGCCCGCACCAGCAGGGGCACCGCCTCGTCGAGCCTGCCCTGGTCCCGGAGCAGGATCGCCAGGTCGTTGGACGCCGCGAGGTCACCGGAGCCCACCGCGAGGCGCAGCGCGTCCTCGGCCCGGTCCGCATCCCCGATCTGAGCCAGCGCAACCCCCAGCCACCCGGCGAAGCGCACGCGCCCTTGCGCGACGAGCGGTTCCAACCAGTCCGCGGCCGCGTGCCAGCTGCCGCTGTCGAAGTAGGCACGCACCAACAGGTCAGCCGCGGACGGCTCCCGCGCCGCCACACCCCGGCGCAGCACCGCCACGGCCTCCAGTGGCCGACCCGCCTCGAGCAGCGCGGTGCCTGCCGTTGAGAGCGGTTCGGATATGCTCATCGTTGCCCCACTCGATCGAGTGAGAAAATCGTTTCACTTCAGCGGCTATTTGTCACTCGAATAGAGCGTTGCGGCCCTCGCCGTACGGTGCGATCATCCGTCGATAGGCCAGGCGCCGCACACGTTCGGGAACCAGCCGGTAGCCCCCCCGCACCGCGACGTTGCGCGCGAACTGGCCACTCGTGGTGAATCCCATCCGCCGGAACCGGCCTTGGACGGCCAGCTCGGCTCGCAGCTGCTCCAGCCCGCCGCGGCGGGCATAGGCGCCGGCGCCGACCCGGTAGTAGACCAGCGGCTCGGCGACGTTCGCGACCCGAGCCCCAGCCATGATCATCTTTGCCCAGAGGAGATAGTCCTCCATCAGCGCGAAGTCGGTGTAGCCGCCGACCGCGCGCACGAGCTCGCGCCGGTAGACCACCGTGGGGTGGTTGAAGGGGTCGGCGAAGCGAGCTCGGATGCGAATGTCGTCGGGGCCGACGGGTGGGGTGCGCCGACCCACGACCTCGCCGGAGTCCGAGCCGATCTCCAGCAAGCCCGAGCCCAGGAGGTCGATCCCCGTCTCCATGATCGGCATCTGGACGGCGAAGCGGTGCGGGAGGCTGATGTCGTCGGCGTCCATCCGGGCCACGACGTCGTGGCGGCAGGCCTCGAGACCGGCGTCCAGGGCAGGGCCGAGCCCGACGTTG
>JBOHEP010000074.1:0-38934 GCA_050701075.1 Pseudonocardia sp.
CCAGGACATTGATGACATGAATGGGGCCGCCGAGACATCCGGCCGCCCCTTCCCTGTTGTAAGGGGGACCAGCCATGGGGCGCGGACGAGCCAAGGCCAAGCAGACGAAGGTGGCCCGAGAGCTCAAGTACAGCTCCCCCACAATGGATCTTGACGCGTTGCAGCGCGAGATCGGTAGTGGGACGGCGCTCCAGAACGGGGAGGCCGGTGGAGACATCGACGACTACGTCGACCCGTACGCCCCCGAGGCGGACGACGACGAGGACCGTCGCCGGTACTGAGCCTCTCCTCTGGACGCGCCGGAGGGGGTGGCACTCGAGCGTGTCATGAGCGTCGCCGAGGAACACTGACGACACATTCGCGGCCGTGCGGATCTTCGCGTTCTCCGCGAAGCGGGTCGGTGCGCGGGACGGGCTCGTTCACGAGCCCACTGAACAGTTGTTGAACGTGCCACGCCCAGCCGGTGTTCAGTACCTCCGCGCATCCTCCCGCCATGACCAGTTCGTCGAACGGGGCCCGAGCCGGCGGTGGGGCCGTCACGACCACGACAGCGGCGAACCACCCGCACGACATCGTCGAGGTACGGGAGCCCGAGCTCACCGCGGCGGTGCGACGTGCGCTGCGCCGTCCGCATGCCGCGGTCGGTCCATGGTCGGCGATGCCCGTCGCCCACCCGCTCGGACAACCCACCACCGCCGGGCTGTTCCGGTTCCGCGGCCTGGCCGTCGACTGCACGGGGGTCGTGCCGTGGTCGCTGTTCCGCAAGGTGATCCAGTCATACCGGCACTGGCCGCTGATCGACATCCTGCCGCCCGAGCTGCGGGACGAGGCGCCGGCCGGCACGAAGTGGCGCTACGAGGCCGATGTGTACGCCTCCGACCTGAGCCGCGTGCTGCCCGCCGGGATGCGCCTCCCGAGGGTGCACCGGATCGAGGACCTCGGCGACGATCGGATCGCGCTGTGGATGGAGGACGTCGTCACCCTCGAGACACGATGGGACCTGCCGCGCTTCCGGCGGGCTGCCCGGTTGCTCGGCCGCCTCGATGTTCGCCTCACCCGGGCCGACGCCCTGCCTGCGTCGGCCTCCCGCATCCCCGGCGCGACCACCCGGCTGTGGCACACAGGTCGGGTGGCGATCGTCCTACCGGCGCTGTTCGCCGACGCGACCTGGGTGCACCCCCTGGTCGCGATGGCCGTCGACCGCCGCCTGCGCACCGATCTCGTCGAGCTCGCCGGGCGGCTCCCCGCCGTGCTGGACGCGCTCGACCGGCTACCGCATACGTTGGCCCACTGCGACCCGAGCCCGCAGAACCTGCTGGTCCCCGCCGACGATCCCGACGGCTTCGTCGCGATCGACTGGTTCCTCGGAGGTCTGGTCGCGGTCGGCTACGACCTCGGCCAGCTGCTCATCGGACTCGCCCACTCCGGTGAGCTCGATCCGGACGAGCTGCCGGCGGTGCACGAGGCGATCCTCACCAGCTACACGGCCGGCCTCGCCGACGAGGGCATGCCCGTCGACGAGGACCTGGTGCGCTACGGCTTCGACGCCGCGATGGTCGTGCGCTGCGCGTTCACCGCCTTGCCACTGGAGCTCCTCGACGAACCGCACCCACCGACCGTCGAGCAGGCCGCCGAGTTCACCCGCCGCGCCCGGCTGACCCGCTACCTCGTCGACCTGGGGCTGGCGTTGACGTCGTAGCCGGTGCTCCTGGCCCGCACCCGCCCGGACCAAGAGCAGGTAATCGAGCCCGCGACGGTCAGCCACTGAACAGCCACTGAACAGCCACTGAACATGGCGTTCACAGCAACCGTTCAGCCCTGCCCCGCAGGCTGTCAAGGAACCGATCGGACGTGCGGAAAGGACCGACATGACACCCTTCAGCTCATCGATGGTGAGGATCGGAAGCACCTGGCCCGCGGAGCTGTTGCCCCTGTTCGAGCGAGCCGTCACCGTCGAGCACGCGAGCCTCACCCGCGCCGGGGCGCCGGTCACCTATCCGCTCACGCCGTACGTCGGCGCGAGCTCGCTCGACGTCTCGACGGGTCTCACCTACCCGGCCAAGGCCGAGCGGGCACGCCGCAACCCGAAGGTGGCGCTGCTGTACTCCGACGGGGTCGGCTCGGGGCTCGAGAACCCGCCGATCGCCCTGGTGCAAGGGCTGGCGACGGTGCGGGACGCCGACGTGCAGGCCAACACCGACCGATACGTGCGGCTGACCATGGCGAAGCTCCCCGCGGCCTACGCGGGCACGCCCCGGTTCATGCTGCGCTCTCTGGCCTGGTACTTCGCCCGTATCTGGATCGAGGTGACCCCCACCCGCATCCTCTGGTGGCCCGGCGGTCGCCTCGATGAACCGCCGCGGCAGTGGGTGGCACCTGCGGGCACGGCTGCACCGCCGTCGGATCCGGCACCTCCGGGCGGGCAGCCGGGAGCTTGGTCGCAGCACCCCGTCGACTGGCACCGGGCTGCCGAGCTCACCGTGCGAGAGCTGTCGATGCGCGATCTCACCTTCGTCGGCCCGGACGGCTTCCCGGTGTGCGTCCCCGTCCAGGGCATCAGGCGTAGGCCCGAAGGCTTCCAGCTCCGGGTTCCGCGCGTGCCGGGCTTCAGTCCCGCGGGACCGGCCTGCCTGACCTTCCACACCCATGACGCGACGTTCACCGCTCAGCGGAACCGCGTCTTCGTCGGCCACATCCCGGACACCGACGACGACCCGACCGTCCGGCTCGATGTGCGGCGCGTGCTCGGCAGCTGGAGCGTGCCCGGCAACAAGCTCGGCGCAACCGTCGACCTGATTCGCAAGGGCCGGATGCTCCGCCCACGCCTGCACGCCGAATGCGCCCGACGCGGCCGGCCCGTCCCGCGCATCCGCCTCCCCGGCGAGCACCGGCCTTGAGAGCGCACTGAACGCCGCGCGTTCAGCCGTTGCCTCAGTACCGGCCCGCATGTTCGACACCGATGAGCCCGTCAGGGAGGAACGACATGACCACACAACCGATCGTGACCCCGCGTCGGCCGGGCGAGCCCGAGGTGGACCACACCGTGCTGCTGCTCGTGCACCGCGCGATGCTCACCGACGCAGCCCGCTTCGCGGAGCTGCTCACCGACCTGGCGCGCGAAGGCCTGCCGATACCGGCCCGCCGCGCCGTCGCGATCCGCGACTATCTCCTCGCCTTCGGGACCGAGCTGCACGAGCACCACAGCCGCGAGGACGACGTGGCGTGGCCGGTGATCGCCGCATCGGCCGGCGCCGCGGTCGATCTGGCCCCACTCACCGAGGATCACGCCATCCTCGGTGAGCTGATCGCCTCGATGACGGTCAGCGCGCACGCGTTCGCCGCCGATCCGGCCGCGCATGCACAGCGGCTGGCGACGGGCGTGTGCGAACTCTGCGACCTGCTGCACGAACACGTTCCCGAGGAGGAGCGCGACGTGCTGCCGGTCATCTCCCAGTACGTCTCGGTCCCGGACTGGACGGCCGCCGAGGACCGGATGCTCGCCGGCATGAGTGTGCGCCACCTGGCGTGGATGCTGCCGTGGATCGCGCGGTTCGCCACGCCACCGGAGCTAGCGCACGTGCTGGCCAGGGGCGGGGCGGTGTTCCGGCTGCTGCTCGCGTTGACCCGTGGCGGTTACCGGCGCCGGGATCGACTGATCTTCGGGCCGGCTCCGGTTCGCCGAGGAGAGTGACTCCACATGCGCATCCTGATCACCAGCTGCCCGTCCCACGGGCACCTCAACCCGGTGCTGCCGCTCGCCTCGGCTGCCCGGCGAGCCGGCCACGAGGTCGTCGTCGCGACCGGCGCCGAGGTCATCTCCGAGGTCGAACGGCGTGGGCTCCCGGCCCTGCTGGTCGGGCCGAGCCGGGCCGAGGCGGACGCGGCTTTCCACACCGGCCATCCGGACCTGCACCTGCTCTCGCCCGAGCAACGCACGAAGGCAGCTGTCGACGGCCTGTTCGTCGGGGCCGCAGCGAAGCGCGCGGCCGAGCTCGTGCCCTGGGCACTGACCTGGAAACCCGACATCGTCGTGCACGAGCAGACCGAGCTGGCCGGTGCACTCGCCGCGGCGCACACGGGTGCCCGACACGTCGTGCACGGCCTGGGTCCCATGCCGGCGCACTTCTGGGAATCGATGTTCGCACCGGGGATCGAGCGGTTGTGCCGGGCATGGCAGATGCCCGAGCTCGCCAAGGCCCTCCGGTTCGCGACCTACCTCGACATCTGCCCGCCGAGCCTGCAACCCGATCCGGAGCCGGTCTGGCAACGCATCCAGCCGATGCGCCCGGTGGCGGGCCAGCCCATCGCGGGTGAAGAGCTGCCGGCGTCGTTTCACGCACTCCCGTACCCGCAGACCATTCACCTGACGCTCGGCACGATCTTCCATGAGTCACCGGGTGTGCTGGAGACCGCGATCGCCGGCCTGCGCGAGCTGCCGCTCAACCTGGTCGTGACCAGCGGGCCGACCTCGGACCCGGCCCGGTTCGGGCCGCAGCCACCGCATGTGCTGATCGAGCCGTACCTCCCGCACACCCAGCTGCTCCCGCACTGCCGGCTGGTCGTCGCCCAGGGCGGCGCCGGCATCATGCTCGGCACGCTGGCACATGGGCTGCCCCAGCTGATCCTGCCCCAGGGTGCAGACCAGTTCATGAACGCGGAGATCTGCGTGGGCACCGGAGCCGCACTCGCGTTGACACCCGATGCGTACTCGGCCGACGCCGTCACCTCCGCGGCCGAGCGGTTGCTCGCCGAACCAGGCTTCGAACGTGCCGCGGGCGGCATTCGAGCCGAGATCGACGCCACGCCCGGTGCCGCCGACATACTCGACGTGTTGACCGCCCAGGAGGCGGCCGCGACACCGATGACCTGACCGTGCCCTCCCGACCCAGAAGGAAGCCGGCGTGAACCCAGCCAACGGCCTGCGAAGCGACTTCCTCGGCCAACTCCTCATGCCCGACTCGGATGGTTATGACCAGGCCCGACGGGTCTGGAACGTCAACATCGAGAAGTACCCGGCGCTCATCGCCCGCTGTACCGGCGTGGCCGACGTGCTCGCCGCACTTCGGCACGCCCGCGAGCACGATCTGCTGATCGCCGTCCGCGGCGGTGGCCACAACGTTGCCGGTATGTCGACCTGCGACGGCGGGATCGTCATCGATCTCGGTCCGATGAAAGGCGTCCGGGTGGATCCCGTCGCCCGGACCGCCACGGCGGGCCCCGGGGTGATCTGGCGTGAGTTCGATCGGGAGACCCAGCAGTTCGGCCTGGCCACGCCGGGCGGAACCGTGTCCGACACCGGGATCGCCGGGCTCACGCTGGGCGGCGGGCTCGGTTTCCTGTCCCGCCGGTTCGGCCTCACCTGCGACAACCTGATCTCCGCCGACCTCGTCACCGCCGACGGGCGGCTGCTGCACGTCAGCGACGATGACCACCCCGACCTGATGTGGGGGCTGCGCGGTGGGGGCGGCAACTTCGGCATCGTCACGTCCTTCACCTACCGGCTGCACGAGCTCGCCGGGCCGGTGACGAGCGGGCCGATGATCTATCCCGTCGAACGGGCGGGTGAGCTGCTGCGCTTCGTCCGCGACTGGGCCGAACGGGCACCCGACTCCGTGACGGTGGCCGGCATGCTGGGCACGGCGCCGCCCGCGCCGTTCCTCCCGCCCGAGATGCACGGCCGGCCCATGGTCATGATCCAGCCGTTCTGGTCGGGACCCAACGAAGAGGGCGAGCGCGAGCTGGCGTCGCTTCGCGCGTTCGCGCCACCGGTCGTCGACCTCGTGGCGCCCATGCCCTACACCGTGCTGCAGCAGGCCACCGACGCGATCGCGGTCCGCGGCCACCGGTACTACCTGAAGGCTTCGTTCCTCACCTCGTTCGACGACACGGCAATCGACTCCGCCCTCGGATACCAGGAGCAGGTCACCTCGCCGCTCAACTCGATCATGTTCGTGATCGTGGGTGGCGCTGTCGGCCGGGTGGATGCCGGCAAGACCGCATTCGCGCACCGCCACGCGAGATGGATGTGCGACATCTTCGGAATCTGGTCCTCGCCGCACGAGGACCCTACCCCGCACATCGACTGGGTCCGCGGCATGTGGCAGGAGCTCGAGCGGGTGTCGACCGGCAGCTACGTCAACCACCTTCACGCCGACGAGATCGACACGCATCGCGGCTACGACGACGAGCACCGTTCGCAGCTCGTCGCGGTGAAGACGACGTACGACCCGGACAACATCTTCCGGCTCAATCCCAACATTCGACCTCGGGTCGCCGCCACGGCCTGACGAGATGCCGTCCCGCACCCCGCCCATACACTGTGGGTCATCGGTGGCGCGCTGCTCGTGCTGCTGGGCTTCGGCGGCGCGGCGACCTCCGCGGTGTCCGAGGGGCCGCAGCCGATCCACACCGCAATGGCTTCCGGTGACGAGGTCACGGCGGGTGCCGGCGCCTCCCCTGGTGAGCGCTTCCGCCGCACCGAGCTCACGGGCGATCGGTCGAAGTGGAGTGACATGCCCGGCAACGAGCAAGGTAGCGATCAGGACGTTCATGCCCGGTTGCTCCGTGCGGTGATCCCAGCCGCGCGCCCGTCACCACGTTCCATCGTCCGCACCTCCCCGGCAGCTGGTGATCTCGGCCTGGCGATGTCGCTGAACAACCACTGAGCATGTCGCGACAGTGACCGTTAAGCCCGTCGCCGCACGCTTGGCTGCGCACTCCCTGCTGAACCCCGCACCCGGAGTCGGGTGGGGTCTCGCGGCTGTACGGAGGATGACCATGAGGTACGCGCCGGTGCTGAGCCCGGACGGACATCGGGAGGAACGGCCATGAACGCGAGGAGCTGCACGGTCGTTCGCCCGGACCGGGGGTACGAGGGCAAGCAGGGCTTGTCCTACGTCGCCGGGGTGTCCGCGGAGACCACCGGATCCCGTCATCTGTGCCTGCACACGCTCGTCCTGCCGCCCGGTGGTCGCGGCCTCGCGCACCTGCACGAGAACCACGAGTCGGCGATCTACGTCGTCGAGGGTGTGGGCGAGGTGTGGTCGGGCGAGGATCTCGCCCACTACGATGTGGTGTCGGCAGGCGACTTCGTCTACATCCCGGCCGGTGTGCCGCACCTGCCCGGCAACCGGAGCAGCACCGACCCGGTGATCGTCGTGGTCGCCCGAACCGACCCGAACGAGCAGGAGAGCGTCGTGGTCCTGCCCGAGCTCGACGCCGTCCCCGACCGCGGTCGGAGTGCGCAGCCATGACGACCCCGGCGGAAGGTGCCCGGCACGGTCTTCTTCGACGACCCCGCCGTGCTCCACACCGCCATCGCCGGCCTGCGGGAGCTGCCGGCGAACCTCGTCGTCACTTCCGGGCCCGGCACCGATCCGGCGCGGTTCGGGCCACAACCGCCTGCCGCGACGCCGGTGCCGCGCTGTCACCGGCGGCCGAGGAGGTCTCGGCCGCGGGCGCCGTGCGGGCCGAGATCGAGGCCACGCCGAGCCCCGCCCGCACGGGCGAAACTCGAAATGAGCCGCGACGCCCTCGGCTTCGTGAAACCCTCATCGCAGCCCACCCGGCTCTACCAGAGGAGGACGACGTGACGCAGGTCCCGGTGGCCGACCCCTTCACCGCTGTCAACGGCGAGCGGCACGCCGCCTACGCCGCGCTCGCCGCGACCGGAGCTGTGCACCGCCTCATCCTGCCAGCTGGCACGCCTGCGTGGCTGGTCACCGGCCATGACGAGGTCCGGTGCGTGCTGACCGACCGGCGGCTGATCAAGGGTACGCCGCTGCACCGGGCGCTCGCCGAGAAGCTTCCATCCGATATCAGACCGGCGGTCCACCAGCACCTGCTCTACCAGAACCCGCCCGACCACATCCGGCTGCGCCGGTTGATCTCGGCCGCGTTCACCCGCCGCCGCGTGGAAGCCCTGGCGCCGCGCATCGAGCAGATCGCCGCCGGGTTGCTCGACCGGCTGGACGGTCTCGCTGAGGTCGACCTGATCACCACCTTCGCCTATCCGTTGCCGATGACGGTGATCTGCGAGCTGCTCGGGATACCCGAGCACATCCGCGCAGACTTCCGGGCCTGGACCACGGCGATGATCGCCGGCTCCTTCGTCGGCGAGGTCGCATACGTCGCCGCGGCCACTGCGATGGTCACCTATATCCGGGCGCTGCTCGATGAGAAGCGCCGTGCGCCGGCCGACGACCTGCTCTCCGTGCTCGTCGCGGTGCGTGATGCGCCCGAAGGGTCGCTCGCGGGCCCGAGCATCAACACCGAAGAGTCGCTCGCGGGCCCGAGCATCAACACCGAAGAGTCGCTTGCGGGCCCGAGCATGAACACCGATCGACTGACCGATGACGAGCTGACGTCGATGGTGTTCCTGCTGGTCGCCGCCGGACACGAGACCACCGTCAACCTCATCGGCAACGGCATGCACGCCCTGCTGACCCACCCCGAGCAGCTCGCGTTGGTGCGCGCCGAGCCGGAACGACTCCCGGCCGCGGTCGAGGAGCTGCTGCGCTTCGCCGGCCCCCTGCAGGTGACACTCCCATACGAGACCACGGAGCCGGTGGACCTGGGCGGGGTGACGATTCCGGCCGGGGAGACCGTCCTCCCGGGTCTGCTGGCCGCCAACCGCGACCCGGCCCGGATGGCCGACCCCGACGCCCTGGACATCGGCCGCCGGGAGAACCCGCACGTCGCGTTCGGGCACGGCATCCATCACTGCATCGGCGCGCCGCTGGCCCGCCTGGAGGGCCGGATCGCGCTCGGCGCGTTGCTGGCCCGCTTCCCGCGCCTGCGCCTCGCGGTTGCGGCCCACGAGCTGACCTGGCAGCCGAACCTGCTGCTGCACAGCCTCACCGCGCTGCCCGTCATCCTGCACTGAGACCGACCGCACGAGGGGATACCCGATGGACCACTGTTCTGACGTCGTCGTAGGGGCGGCGGTTTCACCGGCTTTGCCCTGGCGGTGCTCGGCGAGCCGCATCCTGGCGTTGTCGTGACCGCGCCCCGGGTGAGCGGGATCTTCGGGGTGAAGCTCCCGGTACGCGACCTGGCGGCCAGCCGGACCTGGTACGAGCGGCTGTTCGACCTGCGGCTGGTCTACGAGTTCCCGGATGCGGACGGGACGGTCCGCGGGGTGGCGTACGACGTACCCGGGCTGGGCACCGCTCTCGCGCTGCGCGAGCGCCCGGACATCGCCGGACTGTCGGGCTTCGACCCGGTGATCTTCGCGGTGGCCGACCGGGCCGCGGTGGACGCCTGGTCGCGGTGGTTGGACGAGCTGGGCATCGTCCACACGGTCGAGCTCGCGACGATCGGTTGGGTCGTGGTGTTCCACGACCCCGATGGCCTGGAGATCCACCTCTACAGCCGCGAGCAGCACGGGCAGGACATGAGCGACCAGCCAGGGCGCGGCCGCCCCGCCGGTGGCACCCACGTCTCATCGTCGGATCCGCCATCCACCAGGGAGCGATGATGTACCTCACCCAGAGCCTGCACCGCCTCGTCCAGCAGACGCCCGACGCGCCGCTCACCGTGTTCGGCGACCGGACGCGGTCCGCGGCGGAATCCGCCGAGCGCATCGCCCGGCTGGCCGGGGGCCTGCGCGAGCTCGGCGTCGGCGAAGGCGACCGGGTCGCCATCCTGAGCCTGAACTCAGACCGCTACCACGAGTACCTGCTCGCGGTGCCGTGGGCGGATGCGGTCGTGAACCCGATCAACGTCAAGTGGAGCCCTTACGAGATCGGCTACGCCCTCGCGGACTCTGAGACGCGCGTGCTGCTGGTCGACGACACGTTCACGCCGATGGTGCCCGCGCTACGCAGCCTGTGCCCCGACCTGGACACCCTTGTGTTCTGCGGGGATGGCGAGAGCCCGGAGGGTGCCGTCGGCTACGAGGAGCTCGTCGCAAACAACGCCCCGATCCTCGACGCCCGGCGCAGCGGCAACGCGGTGCTCGGAGTCTTCTACACCGGCGGCACCACCGGTGCCTCCAAAGGCGTGATGCTCAGCCACGACAACCTGATGACCTCGGCGTTCGGCAGCCTCGCCGGCAGCAACCTCCTCACCTCTCACGGACGGTTGCTGCACTCGGCGCCGATGTTCCACCTGGCCGACATCACGGCCTGGACCATGGGCCTGGTCGTCGGCTCGACGCATGTGATCCTTCCCATGTTCACCCCGACCGGGGTGCTGGACGCGATCAGCCGCCTCGGGATCACCGACGCGGTGCTGGTGCCCACGATGATCCAGATGATCGTCGATCATCCGGACGTCGCCCGCCACGACCTGTCCGGGTTGCGGCACCTCTTCTACGGAGCATCGCCGATCTCGGGGGCGGTGCTCGAGCGGGCCGTAAAGGCGTTCCCGCGGGCCACCTTCGCCCAGGCCTACGGTATGACCGAGCTGGCGCCGATCGCCACGATCCTCTCATCCGAGGACCACGAGGACCCCGCGCTGCGACGCTCCGCAGGCCGCGCCGCCGCGCACGCCGAGGTGCGCATCGTCGACGCCGACGACATCGAGGTGCCCCGAGGAACGGTCGGCGAGATCGTGGTGGCCGGTGACCATGTGATGCTCGGCTACTGGGGCCGTCCCGAGGAGTCGGCGCAGGCGGTGCGCGGGGGGTGGATGCACACCGGTGACGCCGGCTACATGGACGAGCGCGGTTACGTCTTCCTCGTCGACCGCCTCAAGGACATGATCATCACCGGCGGTGAGAACGTGTACTCGACGGAGGTGGAGAACGCGCTCGCCGGGCATGGTGCGGTGGCCGCATGCGCCGTCGTCGCGGTACCCGACGACCGGTGGGGCGAGCGGGTGCATGCCGTCGTGGTGCTCCTGCCCGGGCGCACGGTCACCGGCGATGAGCTCCAGGAGCACTGCCGCGGACTCATCGCCGGCTACAAGATCCCGCGCAGCGTCTCCTTCGTCGACACCCTGCCGGTCTCCGGTGCGGGCAAGGTCCTCAAGCGAGAGCTGCGCGAGCAGTACTGGCCTGCCGAGGGACGGCGGGTGCAGTGATGCGCGCTCTCAGCAGTGACCCGAGTCGGTGTCCAGTGCCGACGAGGTGCCCGCCACCCCGGAGGCCGGTCATGACCAGCACCGGTGACTACTCTCTCGGTGCCGGCGAGGCAGAGCGGGCGCGGCTGCTCGCACAGTGCGAGCTCCACCGCCCCGAGGCCGAGCAGCTCGTCGACCGGATCGGCGTCGGCTCCGGCTGGCATGCGCTCGACCTGGGCTGTGGTCCACTCGGTGTTCTCGACGTCCTCGCCGACCGGGTCGGCTCCACCGGCCGGGTCACCGGGATCGACCGCGAGCCCGGGTTTCTCGCGATGGCCGGCCGCTCGCTGCGCGAACGCGGCATCGACACCGTCGCGCTGGTCGAGGCCGATGCGACCGCGACCGGGCTGCCCACAGGGTCGTTCGACCTCGTCCACGAGCGACTGGTCCTCATCAACGTGCCCCGGCCCGAGGACGTGGTCGCCGAGATGACGCGGCTCGCCCGCCCCGGTGGCTACGTGGCCGTCCAGGACGTGGACTGGATCTCCTGGATATGCGAGCCGGCTCATCCGGACTGGCCTCGGCTCGCGACCGCCGCGGCCGCGGCCTGGAGCGGAGATGTCCACATCGGACGTCGGCTGCCCACGATGCTGCGCGCGGCCGGGCTCGTCGACGTGCAGGTGGATGTGCACATCCGCGTCTTCCGCCCCGGCGAGCCCTACCACCAGCTACTCCCGCGGTTCGTCGAGATCCACCGGGACCGGATCCTCGCCGCCGGCGCGCTGAGCGCCGCGGAGCTGGACGACGGCGTCCTGCGGCTCGGTGCTCATCTCGCCCATCCCGACACCTTCACCCTCTACTCGACCTTCTTCCAGACCTGGGGACGGAAGCCATGACGACCACGACCTGGTCGCCGAGGGTGACAGCGAGGCGATAGCGATGCTGCTGCACGACCACCTGGACCGCTGGGCCCGGCAGCGTCCATCCGGCGAGTTCGCCGTCCACGGCGACCGGACCCTCACCTGGCGGGAGGCCGCCGAGCGAACCGACCGGGTCGCGAACGCCCTCGTCGGGTTCGGCCTGCCGGTCGGGGCGCGGATCGCCGTGCTCGCCAAGAACTCCATCGAGTACCTGCTGCTGTACTACGCGGCGTCGAAAGCAGGCGTCGTCCCGGTGCCGCTGAACCACCGGTCGGCCCCACCGGAGTGGGTGCACATCATCACCGATTCGCGAGCTGCGCTGGTGGTCGCGGACGGCGGGCACACCGCAGCCGTGGACGCGGTGCGCGGCGGGCTCGGCGTCCGCGGGCTCGCCACGCTGGACGGCGCGAGCATACCCGGCTGGGACAGCCTGCCCGCGCTGGCCGCCGCGGCGCCGGCCACCCCGCCGGCCCGGACGGTCGGCGCGGACGACGATGTCTACCAGCTCTACACCAGCGGCACGACCGGCCGACCCAAGGGTGCGGTGCTCACCCATCGGGCGGTGACGGCCAACTGCGCGCAGATCGCCGCCATGCCGCACCGCGGCGCACCGGGGGAACGCACCCTGGTGGTGGCACCGCTGTGCCACGCAGGCGTGGTGTGGGCGGCGTTCGCACCGCAGTCGTGGGGCGCGAGCGTCTACCTCCAGACCGATTTCGACCCCGTAGCGGTGATGGACGCGCTGGAGACCGAACGGATCGGCTACGCCGCACTGGTGCCGTCGATCATCCAGATGTGCCTGACGGCGGTGCCGGACGCCGTCCAGCGTCGTTACCCCGCCCTGCGGCTGATCCACACCGGGGCGGCGCCGATCGCCGAGGCGACCCTGCGATGGACGATCGAGACCTTCGGTTGCGACGTCGTCGTCGGCTACGGCATGACCGAGGCGTCGGCCGGGACCAGCGCGATGACTCCGGACGACACCCGCCGCGGGCTCGCCGGCCATCCCGAGCTGTTGTGTTGCGTCGGCCGACCGTTGCGGCACACCGAAGTTCGGATCGTCGATCGGTCCGGCACGGAGCTGCCGGTCGGCGAGATCGGCGAGATCGTGGTCCGCGGGCCGCAGCTGATGCGCGGCTACTGGCGGGCGCCGCAGGCCACCGCGCAGACCCTGCGCGGCGGCTGGCTGCACACGGGCGACGCCGGGCGCCTCGACGTCGACGGCTACCTCTACATCGCCGACCGGATCAAGGACGTCATCATCTCCGGCGGGCTGAACGTGTACCCGCAGATGGTCGAGGACGTGCTGCACGCCCACCCGGCGGTGGCCGAGGCGGCCGTGATCGGGGTTCCGCACGAGACATGGGGAGAGACCGTCAAGGCGGTGGTCGTGGCGCGTCCGGGGATGACGGTCGACGAGGCGGCGCTCATCGAGTTCTGCCGGGGCCGGCTCGGCGGGTACCAGCGTCCACGCTCGGTGGACCTGGTCGCGGCGCTGCCGCGCACCGCGTCGGGGAAGGTCCGCAAGCGCAGGCTGCGCGAGCTGTGCCGGGCCGGCCACGAGCCGCCGATGGGAAGTCCATGACACCCGCGACGGGCCCGACGCCGCGATCACCGTCAACCGGCCGGAGAAGCCGAACGCCTCCGACCTGGCGCGAGAGGAGCCCGACCATGACCGGGGAGTCGCGGACCGCATGCAGGTGATTCGGGGAGCGCGGCTGTTCGACGGCCTCACCGCGCGGGTAGGTCGCCCGTCGGTGCTGGTCAAGGGCCGGCGCATCGTCGACGTCGACCTCACCGGAGCCGAGCCGCCCGCGCATGCCCACATCGTCGACCTGGGCGAGGTCACCCTGCTGCCCGGCCTGGTGGACGCCCACATACACCTCGGCTTCGACCCGACCGGCGATCCGGTGCATCAGATGCTGTGCGCGGACGAGGCGACCCTGCTGGACCGGATGCGGTGCAACGCCCGGCAAGCGCTGCGGGCGGGCATCACCACGATGCGCGACCTGGGCGACCGCGGATACCTCGGGGTGACCCTGCGGGACCGTCCCACCTTCGACGAGGACCCGCTGCCGGAGGTGCTGGCCGCCGGACCGCCGATCACCCCGACCGGAGGACACTGCTGGTTCCTCGGTGGGCAGGCCGATGGAATCGACGGCGTCACCCGGGCCGTGACCGAACGGGCCGAACGCGGCGTGGACACCGTCAAGATCATGGCTACCGGCGGGATGCTGACGCCGGGCTGGGGGCTGCACGAGTCGCAGTACGGACGAGCCGAGCTCGCCGCGGCGACCGCGACCGCACACCGGGCCGGATTGCCGCTGACCGCGCACGCCCATGGGCCGCAGGGCATCCGCGACGCGGTGGCCGCCGGGGCGGATGGAATCGAGCACTGCACCTTCGCCACCGAGACCGGGGTCGAGCTGGATCGGACGACCGTCGACGCGATGGCCGCCGCGGGGACGTTCGTCGGCGCCACCGAGGCGTGGCTGCCCGATGGTCCGCCCCTGCCGCCGGTCGCGGTAGCCCGCCTCGATCGATGCTGGGCGAACTTCGCGCTGATGCACCGGGCCGGCGTGCGGGTGGTCTGCTGTTCGGATGCCGGTATCGGACCCCGCAAGCCACATGACGTGCTCCCGCACGGCGTCGTGCTGTTCGGAAGCATCGGGTTCAGCAACGCCGACGCTCTTGCCGCTGCCACCGCGCACGCCGCGGCCGCTTGCGGTTGCGGCCATCGCAAGGGCCGGATCCTGCCCGGCTACGACGCCGACATCCTGGCGGTCGCCGGTGACCCGATGGTCCGGTTGGACGCGCTTTTCGACGTGCGAGCCGTCTTCCGGGCCGGGGTCGCGGTGGTAGAGGGACAAGACACCCGACGGGAGACCGGCCGATGATCGCGGGTGTGGACGGGATCGCGGGTGTGGACGGGATCGCGCAGGTGAAGCTGCGCGGTTTCGACGTGGTCGCGTTGCATCGCGCGTCCCGCGATGTGCTCGACGAGCTTATCGAGCGCTGCGAGCGGCTCGGGGATCGCCCACAGCGGGATTCAACACAGACCCCGCGGCACCCTGCGCAGTGCCGAGCAACTGCTCACGCAGGCGGGCGAAGCAGGCGCTGGATCACGCCGCCGGCTTCGTGATCACCGAACGGGAACACAGAACCGCATCCCGTGCGGCTCCCCGTACCGACACGCTGACCTTGGCAGGTCACCGCGACCCCGATGGTGCCGTGACCATCGGTTGGGAACCCGGAACCGCATACGGCACGGCTGACGGTTCCCAGACATCGATCAAGCGCTTGGCGCCGTCCGCCCACCGGATCCCCGCACCACCTCCACGCGTGCCCTCACTCGACCGAACCCCCGAAGAGCTTCTGCGGTGCTGCGGTCGGCGGGCAGAGATGGCGATCGAGTCCGGGCGATCCGGCGGGTGGGACGGTATTTCTCGGTAGCGACTACCGACGCGTCGCACGCGGGATCACCCGTACAACATCTGCTATGACGACGACCACAGCGCGACGGCCAGACGGCGACGTTCGAGTGGACGACCGAACCGGTCGAGATCCGGCCGCGCGCGATGTGACGTGGCCCGTGACCCCGCACCTCACCTTCGGGCACGAAGGGCTGACCTGGCGACCCGACCGTTCTCCGGCATGGGCCGACTGCGCCACCCGTCGCGCTGACCGACCGGACCGCACGGGATGAACCCGCCCGGGGACGGTTCCGTGTCATGGAGAGGTGATGCGTGATGGGTGCGACCATGCTCGACAGGCGACCAGACGCCGGCGGCGAGACGGCGGCACCGGGGGGTGCGACGTTCCAGCTGCTCGGCGGGATCTCGGCGCGGCTCGGCGACCGGCCGGTGCGGCTGAGGGGGGCGCGGCACCGCGAGGTGCTGGCCCGGTTGTTGGTCGCCAGGGGCCGGGTCGTCCCGGTCGACCGGCTGATCGACGACCTGTGGCCGCAACAGCCGCCGCCACAGGCACTGGCGGCGGTGCAGACGTTCGTCTCGCAGCTGCGCCGCGCGCTGGAGCCGGACCGGGCACCCCGGGCACCCGGCCGGGTCCTGATCACCGAACCGCCGGGGTACGCGCTGCGCGTCGACGCCGACCGCGTCGACGCGTGGCGGCTTGAGCGGCTGGTGCGCGAGGCCGGCGAACAGCTGGACGCCGGCGAGCCCGGCCAGGCCCGTGATCTCGTGGACGCCGGGTTGGCACTGTGCCGCGGTCCGGCGCTCGCGGAGTTCGCCGACGCGCCGTGGGCCCGCACCGAGGCCGACCGCGCCGACGAGCTGGTGCTGCTCGCCGTGGAGCGCCGGGCAGAGGCCGAGCTGCGGCTGGGCCGGGCGCCCGACGTGATCGCCGACCTCGAGGCACACGTCTCCGGGTACCCGCTCCGGGAGGACGCATGGCGGCTGCTCGCCATGGCGCATTACCGGTCGGGCCGCCAGGGCGATGCGCTGGCGGTACTGCGCCGGGCGCGCGGGGTGCTTGCCGAGGAGCTGGGGGTCGACCCCGGACCTGCCCTGCGGCAGCTGGAACACGACGTTCTCGCCCAGGTCGACGACCTCGCAGCGGTCCGGGCCGACTCGTCGATCGATCGGCGGGTAGCACCGGTACCGGACCGCTCGGCTGCCATCGTGGGGCGAGCGGCCGAGCTTGCCGCACTGGAGGCCGCCTGCGACGGGGCTGCCGCCGGGTGCGGTGGGCTGGTGATGATCTCCGGCGAGGCCGGGGCGGGCAAGACGGCGCTGATCCGGCAGCTGGTGTCGGGCGTGTCCGGGCAACCCTGGCTGACTGCCGTCGGGCGATGCTCGAACGGGGAGGGCGCCCCGGCCGGCTGGCCCTGGGCCGAGGTACTCGCCGCGCTGGTCGCCGTCCAACCTCCCGAACCCGAGCTCGTCGAACCGCTGCACCGGATGGTGGCTCCCGGCTCGGCGCCCGTGTCGGGCGACCCCGCCGTGGCGCGGTTCCGGCTGCACCGGGCGGTCGGACGCTATGTCGACGGGGTGGCCCGGCAACGGCCGGTGCTGATCGTGCTCGACGACCTGCACGACGCCGACAACGAGACTCTTGCCTTGCTCACCCACCTCGCGCCAGGACTCGCCGAGGTGCCGGTACTCATCGTCGCGACGCTGCGCCAGGGCGAGCGCTCCGATCAGCTGGATGACGCGCTCGCCGAGCTCGCCCGCCAGCTGCCCCGTCGGATCCATCTCGCCGGGCTCGGCGACCAGGCGGTCGGCGAGCTGGTCCGGACCGTCTGCACGCTGCCGGTGGATCAGAACACGGTCGCCGTTGTGGCGCGGCGCACCGGCGGCAACCCCTTCTTCGTGACCGAGACCGCCCGCCTGCTCGAGGCCGAGGGCCCGGCCGCAGCCGTCACCGAGGTGCCGGCCGGGGTGCGTGACGTGCTGGCCCGGCGTATCGCCCGGCTGCCCGGCGTCACCCGGACCCTGCTCAGCCACGCCGCGGTGATCGGGCGTCGCATCGACATCGAGGTGCTCATCGAGCTGGCCGACGGCGACGCCGACGCGATGCTCGACGGCATCGAGCCGGCGTTGCTGGCCGGCCTGGTCGTCGAGCCGGAGGCCGGTCGGCTCGAGTTCGCACACGAGTTGGTCCGCGATGTGGCCTACCAGCGGCTCTCCCGGCTACGCCGGGCGCGGCTGCACGCGAGGGTGGCGGGCGCGCTCGAGCTCCGGCACCCGACCGAGGTCGCCGCGTTGGCCCACCACTTCGCCGCTGCGGGTGCTGCCGACCCCGCGGCGGCGAGCCGCTACTCCCGGTTCGCCGCCGAGGACGCCGAGATCCGGCTGGCGCACCGGGAGGCCGCCGCGCTGTGGCGACAATGTCTCGACGCGTGGGACCGCTCGCCCGGCGAGCCGCGCGATCGGCTGGAGTTGGTGTTGCGGTTGGTGCGGGCGCTCGCGCTCGGCGGTGACCTGGTCGCCGCTCGGGTGGTCCGCGACGAGGCGATGCGGGCGGCACGCACGCTGGGTGATCCGGCGCTCACCGCTCGCGTGATCGTCTCCTTCGACGTGCCGACGTTGTGGAGCAACCGGCGCTACGGCACGGTGGCCGCTGACATCGTCGAGCTGGCCGAGCAGACCTTGCTCGAGCTGCCCCCCGGTGACGGCGAGCTACGCACCCGACTGCTGGTCACCCTCGCGCTCGAGCTGCACGGCGAGCCGGGCGAGCGGGGTCGGGCCGCCGCCGCCGAGGCCGAGGCGATGGCCCGGCGGCTCGGCGACCCGCGGATGCTGGTCATGGCCCTGAACGGCGTTCTCATGCAGCACTACTGGATCGGCGGGCTGGCCGAGCGGGAACGGGCCGGGACCGAGATGCTCGCCCTGGCCCAGCGGCACGAGCTTCCCGGCGCCGAGGCCGTCGCCCGGCTGGCCCTGATCCAGGTGCATGCCAAACGAGCCGACTTCGCCGCCGCCGACACCCACGTCTCGCCCGTCGAGGAGCTGGCCCGTCGCTACGGCCACCCCCTGGTGCTGGCGATGGCCGACTTCTACCGCGGCACGCGGCACGCGGCTGCCGACCGGCTCGACGCCGCCGAGGGTGCCTACCGGGAGGCGCTTCAACGGCTGGGCCAGGTCGGCCAGTGGACCGGCGAGGAGGACCTGGCGGCCTACGCCGCGTTCAGTCTCGGGCTGCTGGCCGGCCGGTTCGACGAGGCGACCCGGATCGCGCACACGCACCGGGCCGGCGGTGGTCTCACGTTGCCGGAGCTGCACCCGCTGGCGCTGGCCCGAGCCGGGCACCTCGGCGAGGCCGCGACTGTCGCCGGGCGACCCGAACCGATCCGCCACGACTACTTCTACGAGACCAGCATGGCTGCCCGTGGCCGGCTTGGCATCGCGCTGCGCGAACCGGTACGGGTCGACGAGGCCTACGCCGCGCTCACCCCGTTCGCCGATCTGGTGGTCGGCGGCGGGACGGGCACGGTCGCGATGGGCCCGATCGCCCAGGTGCTCGGCGAGCTGGCCGAGCACTACGGCCGGGCGGGCGAGGCCGTGGAGCACTATCGCCGCGCCGCCGCGGTCGCCGAGCGGGCCGGGGCACCCCGGTGGGCCGCCGACGCCCGCGCGGCGCTGCGTCGTCTGACACGGAACGGTCCATGAGCGGGTTCTCGGGGATCGGGTCCGGACAGCTCCAGACGGCGTCGCGCACCAGCTCGTCCCCGACGCGTAAGGACCAGTAGCGAGCCCGTCCCTTGTACGACTCGTCGACGAGGGCGCCCGGGCGTACGTCGTCGTGGGGTAGGTAGTAGGTCGGCAGCCCTTCCGGGCCGTACTGGACCAGGAGCTGGGCGCGGTCGCTTTCGGCGACGAGCTCGTCCCCGAGCCGCACCCGGATTTGGCGCGGTGTGGCCTCGACGAAGGCGGCGGGGAGCTGGAACCGTCGATCAGGACCGGGCGTGGCACTGTCCCCGGTGATCGGTACAGATGGGCGTCGAGTCATGGACATCGCTGGTCTCCGTTCCTGATGATGCCACTGAACACCTCGCTCAGTCGCTGTTCAGTGCGCTACCGCACGCTGGATCAGTAAGGTGATGTTCGCAGGGGGGAGCAGCTCGTGAAAGCCCAGTTTCTGGACCGATCGCGGATAGTCGCGCCACCGGGGTGGAGCCGATGGCTCATCCCGCCGGCCGCGCTGTCGATTCATCTGGCCATCGGCCAGGCCTACGCGTGGAGCGTGTTCAAGATCCCGCTCGAGATGTCGCTGGGCATCTCCGGTGTCGTCAGCGCCTTGCCCTTCACTGTCGGCATCGTGATGCTCGGCTTGTCTGCGGCGGTGTTCGGAACCAAGGTCGAGAGCAAGGGACCGCGGTGGGCGATGTTCGTGTCGATGTGCTGCTTCTGCGGCGGCTTCCTGGTCTCGTCGTTCGGGGTCTCGATCGAGCAGTACTGGCTGGTCGTCCTCGGCTACGGGTTCATCGGCGGCATCGGGCTGGGCATCGGCTACATCTCCCCGGTCTCCACGCTGATCAAGTGGTTTCCCGATCGCCCCGGGATGGCCACCGGGTTGGCGATCATGGGCTTCGGCGGGGGCGCGTTGATCGCCTCGCCGTGGTCGAACCAGATGCTCACCGCATTCGGTCGTGACGTCGCCGGGATCTCCCAGACGTTCCTCGTGCACGGGGTCGTGTACGCGATCTTCATGTCCGTGGGTTGGCTGCTCATCCGGGTACCGGCCGACGGCTGGACGCCCGCGGGCTGGGAGCCGAAGCCGCAGCCGGCCGGGTCATTGATCAGCGTCGGCCAGGTGTCGGCGGCCAACGCGATCAAGACCCCGCAGTTCTGGCTGCTCTGGGTGGTGCTGTGCTTCAACGTCACGGCGGGCATCGGCATCCTGGAGAAGGCCTCTCCGGTGTTCCAGGACTACTTCCCCGACGCGAGCAGCCCGCAGGCGCTGACGGCGGCGGCCGCGGGGTTCGTGGCGATCCTGTCGCTGGCGAACATGATCGGCCGGTTCGGCTGGTCCAGCCTGTCGGACGTACTCGGGCGCAGGAACATGTACCGCATCTACCTCGGGGTCGGGGCGCTGCTGTATCTGGCGATCACGCTGACCACGAACGCGAACAAGGTGCTGTTCCTCGTCTGCGCGATGCTGATCCTGTCCTTCTACGGGGCGGGTTTCGCGACCATCCCGGCATACCTGAAGGACCTGTTCGGCACCCTCCAGGTCGGGGCGATCCACGGCAGGCTGCTCACCGCGTGGTCCACCGCCGGAGTGCTCGGCCCACTGATCGTCAACGCGATCGCGGACGCGCAGGAGGCGGCCGGCAAGGACGGCCCAGCACTGTACACCCTCTCCTTCTCCATCATGTGTGGCCTGCTCGTGGTCGGTTTCGTCTGCAACGAGCTGATCCGGCCGGTCGACACCCGGTTCCACGAACCGGCGCAACATCGGGACCTGACAACGGCCGGAAGGCGGCATCGATGACCGAGACGCAACCGAGCGCAGCGGCACTGCCGGACCGATATCCGCCCCACCGCGCCGTCACCACCCTCGCGTGGCTGTGGGTGGCGGCACCCTTCGCCTACGGCCTGTGGCAGCTGCTGATCAAAGTGTCACAGCTGTTCGGTGGCTGAGCAGCAACGAGCCGCGCCGGCGATCAGCGGCGCAGGGCCAGCTGGATCCTGGTGCTCGCTGCAGGTGGGCACTGGGTAGGACGACCAGACTGAGCCGCCATCCTGGCCTGAAGGACGGGCTTTCGCCGGTACCTTCTGGATATAGGGCTGCGGGCGCGCCGGCAACGAAAGGACTGCTCACCCGTCAGAGCCTGTCCGAGCGAGGAGGACGAGCGGGGGCGCGGGTCATGCTGCTGGAGCGTGAGGCGGAGCTGGCCGCCGTCGGCCGGCTGCTCGACGGGCTGGCGGTCGGCCGCGGCGGTGTACTGTGGATCGAGGGCCCGGCCGGGATCGGCAAGACCCGGCTGCTGGAGGCTGCGCACGACGGAGCCGAGACCGCCGGGGTTCGCATCCTGAGCGCGCGGGCCAGCGATCTGGAGCGTGAGTTCGCCTTCGGTGTGATCCGCAGCCTGTTCGAGCCGCTGCTCGTCGACGCGGAGCCGGCCGAGCGGGACGCGTTGCTGGCCGGGGCTGCCCGGTTGGCCGCTCCGGTGATCACCCTTCAAGGCCTCGACGCCGACAGCACCGCGTCGCTCGGGGCCCTGCACGGGCTGTACTGGCTGACCGCCAACCTGGCCGACGCCGGCCCGCTGCTGCTCACCGTCGACGACGCGCACTGGGCTGACGAGTCGTCACTGCGCGCGCTGGCCTACCTGGCTCGCCGGATCACCGATCTCCCGGTGGGGCTGGTCGTCACAGCCCGGTCACCCGGGCCCGAGGTGGATCGCGCGGTGATCGAGGCGGTGGTGGACGAACCGGTCACCACCGTGCTCCGGCCCCGGCCACTGGGTCGCGAGAGCATCGACGCGCTGGTCCGATCGAGGATGGGTACGGGCAGCGGAAGGGCGTTCCGGGCGGCCTGCCATCAGGCCACCGGCGGAAACCCGCTGCTGGCCAGCGCGCTGCTGATCGCGCTCGTCGAGGCCGGCGTCACGCCCGACGACGACGGCGTCGCCGCGGTGGCTGAACGTGCCCCGGCGATCGTGGCGACATCCGTGCTGTCCCGGCTTCGGCACCTCTCGCCCGCGGCGGTGGCCGTGGCCCGGGCGGTCGCGGTGCTGCGCGGTGGCGCCCAGCTACGGCATGTCGTGGCGCTGACCGGGCTGGATCCGCTGGTGGTGGCCGACGCCACGGAGTCGCTGGTCGGCGCCGCGCTGCTCGCACCCGGCCGGCCGCTGACTCCCGTCCACCCGCTGGTGACCGAGGCCATCGCCGAGCGGATGAGCTCGGCGGAACGGCACCGCGGGCACCGGACCGCCGCCCGGCTGCTCGCCGCCGAGGGCGCCGCGCCCGAGCTCGTCGCGGCGCACCTGATGCACACCGAGGCCCTCGGCGACACCGATGTCGTCGAGGTGCTCCGGGACGCCGCCCGCACCGCGATGGCCAAGGGCGCTCCGGAACCCGCCATGAGGTATCTGCGCCGCGCGCTGGAGGAGCCCCCCGACGCGGCGACGCGGCCCGACGTGCTCTTCGAGCTCGGCTCGGCGACCGTCCGGGTGTCGTTCACCGACGGCGTGCGGCTGCTGGACCAGGCGGGCGCAGCCGCGTTGCACCCGACCGGGCGCGCCCTGGCGGCACTCGAGCTGGCCCGCTCGTTGCGGACCACATTGGACTACCGCCGGGCGCTGGCGGTGCTGGACGACGCGCTCCTCGGGCTCGGCGACACCGACCGTGCGCTGCGCCTCGAGCTGGAGGCCGAGGCGGTCGGGCTGGCCCGCCGTGACCCGGACCGGCGGGTCTGGGCCGCGGAGCGCACCCGTCGGCTGCAGGCCGCCGGGGCGCTGGTCGGCCGCACGGGTGCCGTCCTGCTGGCCAACGCGGCGCTGGACGCTCTGACCGACGACGGCTCCCGCGCCGTGGAGCTGGCCGACGAGGCGCTGGCCGGCACGCTCGCACGGGACGTGCCCGACCCCAGCGTGCTGCTCCCGGCGACCATGGTCCTGATCGCCACCGACCACCTCGAGTCCGTCCTTGCCGCATGTGAGGTCACGATCGCCAGTGCCCGACGTCGCGGATCCACCTCTGACTTCGCCTCGACGAGCGTGCTGCGTGCCCAGGCCCGCTACCTGCAGGGCGCGCTCGCCGAGGCGGAGGCGGACGCGCGGCTCGCCGACGAGCTCACCGCCGAGCACCAGGTCACCTCCGCCCGCCGCTATACCCAGGCCTGGCTGGTGCTCACGCTGGTGGAGCGTGGCCGGCTGACCGAGGCCGACGAGTCCCTGGAGAAGAGCGGCGTCACACCGACCCTGGCCTACCTCCTCGACGCACGCGGACGGCTGCGCCTCGCGCAGGGCCGGCCGGCCGAGGCGCTCGCAGACTTCCGTGACTGCGGGCGACGGCTGGAGCGGCGCGACATGAGCCACCCCGGGCTGATGCCGTGGCGCGCCAACTCGGGTCTCGCGCTGCACCAACTCGGCCGGGTCGACGAGGCACGGCGGCTGGTCGACGAGGCGGTGCAGGCCGCACGACGGTACTCGGCACCGCGGGCGCTGGGCCTGGCACTGCGGGCTCGCGGGCTGGTGGACGGCTCGGTGGACGCGCTTCGCGAGGCGGTCGCGGTGCTCGAGCCCACGCCGGCGCGCCTGGAGCACGCGCGGGCACTGGTCGACCTCGGCGCGGCTCTGCGCCGCGGCAACCAGCGCCGCGCTGCCCGTGACGCCCTGGCCCGCGGCCAGGAGCTGGCCCACCGGTACGCCGCCGATGCTCTCGTCGAGCGGGCCCGTGAGGAGCTCATCGCCACCGGTGCCCGACCGCGCAGGGTGGCACTCAGCGGCGCCGACGCACTGACCCCCAGCGAGCGGCGGGTGGCCGAGCTGGCCGCAACCGGGATGTCCAGCCGGGACGTCGCACAAGCGTTGTTCGTCAGCGCCAAGACTGTGGAGACGCACCTGGGTAGCGTCTACCGCAAGCTTGCGGTGGGCGGCCGCGCCGAGCTGGCCGGCGCGCTGGCATAGCCGGCCACCGCCGGAGAGCTGCCGAACCTCAGGGTCGGACCCTGAGGCGGATCGGACCCGCCCGCTCCACGCTGTCCTGGAGCCATCGCGAGAAGTCGCACAGGGGGAGGCAGTCATGGGCGTTGACGTGCGCACCGCTCCCGCTTCCCGTCGTCCTGCACTGAACTGAAACCGTCGAGAAAAGGAGACCAAGATGCGGATGAATCTCACATCAGGTGGCCGAGGCGCCGGAATGAGCACCGCCACCGAACCGATCGAGCGCCCCACCCGGCTGATGTGGTGGCTCGGCGCGGCGAGCACGGCAGTGGCGGCGGGTGCCACGGTGCAACTGCTCGTGTTGACCACGCGGACCGCGGACTTCTTCTCCTGGACGATCGCGGTACCGGCCTCGGCGGCGTTCCTCGGCATGTTCTACCTGGCCTCCACGGTGATGGGGGTCCTCGCGCTGCGCCAACCGGCGTGGGCGCCGGCCCGGGCGGCAGTGTTGCCCATGGTGATGTTCTCGGGGGCCGCCCTGATCGTCACGCTGCTGCACCTGGAGACCTTCCATCTGACCACAGGCGGGTTCATCGCCCGGGTCGCGGCGTGGATCTGGTTGGGGGTCTACGTGGTGACGCCGTCTGCATACGTGTTCGCGTTCTGGCGCCAGGGCCGTACGCCCGGAGGTGACCCGGCCCGAACCGCGCCCCTGCCGCGCTGGGCGTGGCGGACGCTGGCGGCGCTGGGGACGACCCTCGCGGTGGCGGGGTTGGCGCTGCTCGTGGCTCCGCCGGTCGTCGCCCCACTGTGGCCCTGGCCGCTGACCGCGCTGACCGCGCGAATGATCGGCGCGACGCTGCTCGGAATGGCGTTCCTTGCCGCCGCGGTGGTCCGAGTCGACGATCGACCGACCGGACGGATCGCCGCGGTGGGGCTCGTGGTGTGCGCGGTGGCGGCACTGGTGGTCGCGGTCGGGTACGGCGCCGGGACGACGCAGTGGGCCGAACCATCGGCATGGATCTATCTCGCGGTGTGTGTGCTGCTCGGTACCACCGCGGTCGCGAGCGGTCGGCGCCCGGTCTCGTCATGATGCCGCAGAGTTCGGGAGCTGCGGGGGGGAATGCCGAATGTGTGCAGCTCTCGAACCGGACACCCGAGGAGATGAGCCAGCCATGACACACACCGTGACCTGCCCCGAATGCCGCCGCCCCGCGACCGTGCTCGACCGGTTCACGCTGGCCGGTGCCGACGGCCCGGTCGAATACCTGCGTATCCGGTGCGACGGTCCACTCTCGTTCCTCGCGTCGGCCGCCGAGATCGAGCAGATCCGACCGGTCGACGTGCCTGTCGCAGCCTGACGAACCGGCCACGGATCACCCTCGCCGCCGGCCGGCTCGATCTCGCCATGCCTGCGCTGGTTCGAGCCGAAACCACCGCTCGCAGGCACGCAGATCAGCGGTTCGGCACGCAGAGCCGCACCAGGCACGGTCCTCGGCTCCAAGCCGCCGATCATCTGCGCCACGCCGCTACCCCGCGCCGAACGAACGGCACTTTCGTCCAGTCCTAGTGGACGAAAGTGCCGTTCGTTCAGGACAGAGGGGCTCAGCAAACCGGTCCGGGTCCGACGATCATCGGCGGCTCAGGGCTGCAATGAGGAGACCTTGAAGACGGCGCCGGTGGGGTCGGCGGCCTGGGCCACCCGGCCGAACGGGGTGTCCTTCGCGGGTTGCACCACCGATCCGCCGAGCTGCTCCACCTGGGCCAGCGTGGCGTCGACGTCCTCCGCGCCCAGGTACACCTGCCAGGTGGACGGAACGCCGTCCGGCAGGAACGCCCGGCTGTCCATGATCCCGGCGTGCGAGCCGCCGTCGGCTTCCATCGTCGTGTACCGGAACTCGTCGGTGTCGCTCAGGACGGCCGTGTCCCAGCCGAAAACGGTGCGGTAGAAGTCGACCACAGCCGCGTACTCGTGGGTGTACAGCTCATGCCACACCGGGGCGCCGGCCTCACCGACGAGGTCGAAACCGGTGTGCGCGCCGGGCTGCCAGATCCCGACCGCCGCGCCGCCGACGTCGGCCAGCACGGCCATGGACCCCAGGTGCAGCACCTGCATCGGCGCCATGAACACCTGGCCTCCTGCGGCCACCGCGGCCTCGGCCGTAGCCTGGACATCCGGGGTGGCCAGGTAGGTGGTCCAGCCGTCCGGGTAGCCGGTGGTGCCGTCGTTGCGCATCATTCCGGCGACTATCGAGCCGTCCTTGCGGAAGTTCACATAGCCGCCGAACTCCTCGCCGGTGTGCTCGGCAGCCCAGCCGAAGATCTGGCCGTAGAAGGCCTCGGCGCGGGCCGGGTCGGAGCTGAACAGGTCGATCCAGCAGGGCGCTCCGAGCGGAGCGGAGTCACGGGTGGGCATGGCGGGTCCCTTCTCGGTGGTGAACGGTCGGGTGCGAAGTGTGCACGAACGTGTGGACCCCGGGGTCGCCCGGAAGTCATCGGTGGCCCGTCTCAGCCCACCCGCTGCCGCGCGTCGCGAGTCGCCGGTCCGCCTCCCCGTCCGTAAGCGACGTCAGGGCCGGCACCGACGTCAGGCCGGCACCGGGGCCGCCCGCCGAGCCCGAACCCGGATCCTCCCACCGCGGTGCGGCACCAGCGTGATGAGCTTCATACGTTGGCGCTCGCCGCTGCCTGACGTCGGGACCAGCTCCACCCGGCGGAGCACCTCGCGCAGCACGATCCGCATCTCGACCTGGGCGAACGTTGCACCCAGGCACCGACGAGCACCCCCGCCGAACGGCAGCCAGGTGGTCGGACTCGGTGTCGTGCCGATCATTCGTTCGGGGGCGAAGCGCTTCGGATCCGGGTAGTGCCGCGCCGAGAGCTGCACCAACCCGATCGCGGGCGACACCAGCACCCCGGCGGGCAGCCGATAGCCGCCCAGCTCGACCGGGGCGGCGAGCGTTCGGGCCACGTCGAAGACCACCGGACGGATCCGCAGGGTCTCCCGGACCACCGCGTCCAGGTAGTCCTCGTCCCCGGTGTCGGCCGCCTCGACGGCACGTCGCAGCACCTCCGGGTGGCGCACGAGCCGTTCCAGGGCCCAGGACAGTGCGGTGGCGGTGGTCTCGTGGCCGGCCATCAGCAGCGTCATGAGCTGGTCGCGCAGCTCGGCGTCGGTCATGCCCCGACCGTCGGAGTCGGCAGCGCGCACCAGCATCGCCAGCACGTCGGTGCGGTCCGCGAGTTCGGGATCAGCACGGCAGTGGGCGATCTCGGTGAAGAGCAGCCGGTCGGCCTCCTCGCGCCGACGGCGAACCCCGCGCCAGGGCCGTCGCCGCAACAGATCGGGGTTCGCCATCGCCATCGTCGCCAGCGGGTTCGCCTCGACCACAGCCGGCAGCGCTCGGCGCAGCGCGCAGAGACGCCGTTCGTCGCGGCTGCCGATCACGATGCGCAGGATGACTTCGAGGGTGATCGCAGCCATCCGCGGCGCCACCGGGAACTCGCGGGCGAGTGGCCACGCAGCAACGTCAGCGGCCGCGATCTCGGCCATCAGCTCGGACTGCCGGTGTACGGCGTCGCGGTGGAACGGTGACATCATCAGCCGGCGGCGGTCCCGGTGGCGCTGCTCGTCGAGCAGCAGCAGGGAGCCGTCGCCGAGGATGCCGCGCAACACCGATGCCGCCTCGCCGGCACGGTAGACGGCCGGGTCGCCGGCGAACACCGTCTTGATATCGGCCGGGTCGGCAAGAAAGACCAGCGTGCCCATCGGGGCGGCATGGACGGCGAAGACGTCGCCATAGCGGCGATGACAGGTGTCCAGCCACCAGCGGGGGAATCGCCAGAGCAGCGCGGTCTGCACGGCGCGGGGCAGCGACGGTCCGGGCGGCAACCCGGCGAAGGACGGCTTCAACATGATCGATATCATACGAGCGTATAATACGATCGTCTAGAACTTATCGTTAGGATCTCTCCATGGGACACCGGGAGGACCTGCTGGCCGGTGCACGCCGCTGCCTGGAGCAGCGCGGCTACGCGCGCACCACCGCGCGGGACCTCGTGGCCGAGTCCGGCACCAATCTGGCTTCGATCGGCTACCACTTCGGCTCCAAGAAATCCCTGCTCAACGAGGCGATGAACGAGTCGTTCCAGGAGTGGGCGGAGCGGGTGCGCACCCTGGCGCCGGCCGCCGAACCGGACGGCCACCCGATGCGCAGGCTGGCCGCATCCTGGACGGCCATGCGTACCTCGTTCGCCGAGTACCGCGGCCTTGCGGTGGCATTCGTCGAAGCACTGGCCCAGGCCGAGCACCAGCCGGAGCTGCGCGCCCAGCTGGCCGAGACCTACCGGCAGAGTCGCAGCACGGTGGCGCTGATTATTACCGAGTCGCTCGGCGCCCTGCCCGAGCCGCAGGCCCGCGCGCTCGCCTCGTTCCAGATCGCGATGTGCGACGGGCTCCTCGTGCAGTGGTTGCTGGATCCGGACAGCACCCCGTCCGGCGCCGAGCTCGTGGACGCGCTGACCGCCGTCCCGCTCGCCGCGCGCTGACCGCCCGCCTGGCTGGCTGACCGCCTGACCGCCCGCCCGCCTGGCTGAGCGGTCGCCCCGGGGATGCCGGCACCGAGGCTGACGTGCGGAGCGCAGGTCAGAAGCGCGGATGCCCGCCCTCCAGGTGCACCCGAGCCCCGATGGCGAGCGACTCGCCGGCCTCGGCTGCCCCTGCCCGCCGCACCTCGCCGAGCACCCAGGCTGGAACGTGCCGTGCGGTGAGCACCGCCAGCGCCCGGTCCACGTCGTCGGGGGGCAGCACCGCCACCATGCCGACGCCCATGTTGAACGTCTTCTCCATCTCCGCGCGCTCCACCCGGCCGCGGGACGCGATCAGGTTGAACACTGGGGCCGGGGTCCAGGTGCTGCGCTCGCAGACCGCCTCGAGGCCCGGGGGCAGCACCCGCTCCAGGTTGCGGGCCAGCCCACCGCCGGTGATGTGGGCGAACGTGCGCACACCGGTCTCGGCGGCCACCGCCAGGCAGTCGCGGGCGTAGATCCGGGTGGGCACCAGCAGCTCCTCGCCCAGGGTGTGCCCGAACTCCTCGACGTGTCCGCCCAGCGGCATCCGCGCGATCTCGAGCAGTACGTGCCGGGCCAGGGAGTAGCCGTTGGAGTGCAGCCCGGACGCGGCCATCGCCACCAGCACGTCGCCCGGCCGGACACGATCGGGCCGCAGCATCGCGTCGGCCTCGACGATGCCGACACCGCTGGCCGACAGGTCGTACAGGCCATCGGCCATCAGACCCGGGTGTTCCGCGGTCTCCCCACCCAGCAATGCACAACCGGCCTGCTGGCAGCCCTCGGCAATACCCTTGATGATCGTCGCCACCTGCTCGGGCACCAGCCGACCCACGGCGATGTAGTCCTGGAGGAACAGCGGCTCGGCCCCGCAGACCACGAGGTCGTCGACGACCATCGCGACGAGGTCGAGTCCGATCGTGTCGTGGCAGTCCATGGCCTGCGCGATCACGACCTTCGTGCCCACCCCATCGGTCGACGCGGCAAGCACCGGTTCCGAGTACTTGTCGATCTTCAGCGCGAACAGCCCCGCGAACCCGCCGATCCCGCCCAGCACCTCCGGCCGGGTCGCCTTCCCGGCGAACGGTCGCAGGGCGTCGACCGCCCGTTCACCGGCGTCGATGTGCACGCCGGCGGAGGCGTAGCTGGCGCCGGAGCCGACTGGGGCCGTGCTGTTCTCGGTTGTCGGCGCCATGGTCGGTCTCGCTCCCGCTCGCTCGGGCGTCGCGCGGGCGACGCTGGTCAGGTGGGACTCGGCGCGGCGCCACAGGGATGGTGCGGCACGGTGAACGGCCAGGTCAGGGCTGAACGGCAGGACCCGCGGAACCGTATCCGACAGACACGGCCGACGCACGCTGCACCGATGCGCGCTCCGCCGACGCTCCGCGCGGTGCCGACGCGCGCTCCGCTACTGCTCCGCGAGTGGGCCCGGCATCGCCGGAAGCCGCTCCGGACACATCGTCGGCGGGCAACCCAGCGATGCCGATGCCGCCAGCCAGCACGTCCGGGTCCACGTCGCGGAGTTCGAGCAGGTGTTCGCCGAGCACGGCCTCCTCGGGCAGCGGGATCGGGTACGCCCCGTCGAAGCAGGCCATGCAGAGCCGGGTGCGCGGCTGTTCGCTCGCGGCGATGAGGCCGTCGAGAGCGATGTAGGCCAGCGAGTCGGCGCCGATCGAGCGGCGCACCCCCTCGGTGTCGAGCGCCCCCGCGACGAGCTCGGCGCGGGTGGCAAAGTCGATGCCGTAGAAGCACGGCCAGCGCACCGGCGGTGAGGCGATCCGCACATGCACCTCCAACGCCCCCGACTCGCGCAACATCCGGACCAATGCCCGCTGGGTGCTGCCTCGCACGATGGAGTCGTCGACGACGACGAGCCGCTTGCCGCGGATAACCTCGCGCAGCGGGTTGAGCTTGAGGCGAATGCCCAGCTCACGGATGGTCTGCGACGGCTGGATGAAGGTGCGCCCGACGTAGCCGTTCTTCACCAGCCCCTGGCCGTAGGGGATGCCAGAACCCTGTGCGTAGCCGATCGCGGCCGGGGTGCCCGACTCCGGGACCGGGATGACCAGGTCGGCCTCGACGGGATGCTCCCGAGCGAGCCGGCGGCCGATCTCCACCCGGGTGGCGTGCACCGAACGGCCGGAGATCGCGGTGTCGGGCCGGGCGAGGTAGACGTACTCGAACACGCAGCCCTTGGGCTCGGGGGCGGCGAACCGGGAGCTGCGCAGGCCGTCGGCGTCGATCGCGAGCAGCTCGCCCGGCTCGACCTCGCGCACCACCGACGCACCGACGATGTCCAGCGCCGCAGTCTCGCTCGCGATCACCCAACCACGTTCGAGGCGGCCCAGGACCAGCGGGCGGACGCCGTGCAGATCGCGAGCGGCATACAGGGTCTGCTCGTCGCCGAACACCAGCGAGAACGCCCCACGCACCCGGGGGAGCAAACGCATCGCGGCCTCCTCCACACCGATGTCGGCGGCGGTGGCGGCGAGCAGCTCGGTGATCAGGTCGGAGTCGGTGCCGGCCTGGAGCCGAACGCGACCCGACACCGCCATGGCCCCGACCAGCGCCGCGACCTCGACACGCAGCTCCGCGGTGTTGACCAGGTTGCCGTTGTGCCCCAGCGCGATGCCGCTGCCGGTGGACGTGGTGCGAAACGTGGGCTGGGCGTTCTCCCAGGTGCTCGACCCGGTGGTGGAGTACCGGCAGTGACCGACGGCGAGGTGGCCCTTCAACGACGACAGCACCTGCTCGTCGAAGACCTGACTGACCAGCCCGAGGTCCTTGAAGACCACCATCCGACGGCCGTCGGACACGGCGATGCCCGCCGCCTCCTGGCCGCGGTGCTGCAACGCGTAGAGCCCGAAGTAGGTGAGCTTGGCGACATCCTCGCCGGGCGCCCAGACACCGAAGACGCCGCACTCCTCACGGGGGCCTGGATCGAGGTCGGGATCGTATTCGGTCGGTTGTTCGTTCCTGATCGAACCCAACGCGGGCACTCCTAGCGGCGGATGCTCTTAGCGGCGACGGCCTCAATCTTTCGCTGGTCGGGCGGATCCCGGGGGTCGAAGCCCCCCGAGTGGCAGCGTACGCCGCAACAGCGCCGGAACCCACTCAGCCGGACCGGCGTCGCCGAACCAGCGCCCCTGCCCGACGTCACAGCCCAGGGCCGCGAGCCGCTCCGACTGGACACCGGTCTCCACCCACTCCGCCGTGACGTCGAGGCCGAGCGCGTGGGCCATCTCCACCAGGGACCGCACGATGGAGGAGTCGACCGGGTCGGCGACGGGGTGTCGCAGGCCGTCGATGAACGAGCCATCGATCTTGAGGGCGTGCACCGGGAGCCGGCGCAACCAGACCAGGCTGGAGTAGCCAGTGCCGAAGTCGTCCAGGGCCAGCCGCACCCCCTTGCCACGCAACGCCGTGAGTGCCCGTAGCGCGGCGGCCTCGTCGACCAGGACCGCCTGTTCGGTGATCTCCAGCTGGAGCCGGTCCGGCGGCAGGCCCGTGCCGGCGAGGATCCCGGTCACCTCGTCGACCCACCCGGGCTCGGCGAGCTGCACCGGCGAGACGTTGACGCTGACGTACGGCGCGGCGCAGTCGAGCACGCAGGTGCCCGATCCAGGAGAACCCGACTGAGCGGCGCCGCACAGCTCGCGCCACCAGGACACGGCTTGGGTGCATGCCGCCTCCAGCACCCATCGGCCGAGCGGGACGATCGCCCCGCTGCTCTCGGCGAGCTCGATGAACCGGCCCGGCCCGATCAGCCCCTCCACCGGATGCTGCCAGCGGACCAGCGCTTCGGCGCCCAGCACGCGGCCGTCGGAAAGACGCACCAGCGGCTGGAAGGCCAGCCGGAACTCCTCGCGGTCCACACCGTCGCGCAGCCCGACGAGCAGCGCGAACCGGGCCACGTCGCCGGCGTCCCGCTCCGGATCGAAGGTCACCGGACGCCCGCCGCCGCGTGCCTTCGCCCACGACAGCGCCACGGCGGCGGACCGCATCAGATCCTCGGGACAGCCGGCCCCGACGGCGAACTCGGCGACGCCGATGCCGGCCGAGATGGTGAGCGAATGACCGGCGACCAGGAACGGGGTGGCCAGTGCCGCCAGTACGCGCTCGGCGAGCCGGGACACCTCGCCGGCCTCGGGGTCGGCGACGAGCACGGCGAACTCGTCGCCGCCGGTGCGGGTGACCAGGTGCCGGCCGGCCACCATCTGCAGCCTTCCGGCCACCGCGAGCAGCAGCTGGTCGCCGACCCGGTGCCCCAGCCCGTCGTTGATCAGGGTGAAGCCGTCGAGATCCAGCGCACACATCCCGACCCGCCGGTGCCCACCGCCCACGAACGCGCGGTGCAGCCACTGCTCGGTGCGCGAGCGGTTCGGCAGTTGGGTGAGCTGCTCCTGGTAGGAGGTCGCCGGCACGCTGGAGTGCGGCCGGTGGCGTTCGGATACGTCCTCGACGACCGCGATGAGCCTCGTCGGCACCCCGTCGGCGTCACGGACCAGTGAGGCCACCACGTGGGTCCACAGAACCAGCCCGTCGGGCCGGATGAAGCGCACGTCCAGCCGCTGGACGGACGGCTCGCCGCGAACCAGCCGCTGATAGTGATCGATCAGCTCGGCGACGTCGTCGGGATGCACGAAGTCGGAGATCGGCCGGGGTCCCTCCAGCGGGGAGTCCAGGCCGAACATCGTGCCCAGTGCCGGGTTCACATCGAGCACCCGGCCGTCCAGGCTCGCCACCCCGATGCCGACCGCGCTGCGCAGGTAGACGGTGCGGAAGTCGGTCCCGCCGACCCCGCACTCCCGCTCGACGCCCTCGCGGGCCCGGATCGCGGCACCCAGCAGCTCGTCGAGCTCGCGCCGGGTGCGCTCGCGCAGCCCGTGGGCGAAGCCGGCGGCCAGCTCGTCCAATGCGGCCGCGAGCCGCTTCTCTCCCTCAGCCCCGACCAGGCCGAACGTGGCGATACCCGCCCGGCGCAACAGGCCCAAGCTGGGCGCGAGCACCTCCTCGACATCCGGCGCGAGTGCCTTGGCGGTGCCGCACAGGCCGGTGTTGAGCAGATCGATCCCGATATCACGGGCGGCAGGCGCCCAGAACGGCTCGGCCTTGAGCGTGGTCGCGAACTTGTGGAGTGCGTTGGCCAGCCGAGCGACGGTGCCGGTGTCAGACGCGGTGGACAGCTCCGCCCAGCGCCGGGCGAGCAGGCCGATGCGATCGAGCTCCGACTGCCCTTCCATGGCCACGGTCGAGGCACCGGGCCGGTCGTGCACGGGCTCGGGCCAGCTGCGTGCCGCGACCACGCCACTACCTCCATCGCCCATTCGGAGCCAACCAATACTGACTGCCCCATTTTTCCTGATCAGAGCGTCGTCGCGCCACCATCATGCGGCCAGTATCACCCAGATAAGTGAACGGCCGTCACGAGCGGTCAGCGCAGTGGTAAGAGTAGGGCAACTTCCGCCGCCCGCGCACCTGAAGCGATCAGGGCACCCCGGGCCAGCGCGTCCTGCCAGCTCACGTACCCGGCGGCGATGGCGAGCCAGGTGTGCGCATCGGTCTCCACCACGTTGGGCGGCGTGCCCCGGCCGTGCCGTGGCCCGCTCACGCATTGCACGGCCCCGAACGGCGGCACCCGCACCTCGACGCTCCGCCCGGGTGCGGCGGCGACCAGCGCCGCGAGACTCGCCTTCACCGCGACCCGCAGCACTGCCCGCTCCGGTTGCGGACCGCCGCGCAGCCACGCGAGCACAGCGTCATCCCCCGCGCTCGCAGCGGCACCGCGTTCCCGGCCGCCGATCATGACCTCACACCTGGGTCGAAGAGAGCCGGGAGCGTGGCCTCCCAGGCCGTGCGCAGCTCGGATACGGGAAGAGCCGGTAGTCCGTCGATCTCCAGCGCATCGCCGCCGGTGACTCCCAACCGCAGCGCGGCGACCCCCATCGTTGCGGCCCGGACGAGCACGGCGTCGGCCAGGTCGGGGGCCACCGCCACGAGCACCCGGCCCGCGGACTCCGAGAACAGCGCGACGAACGGGTCGAGCTCCGCGGCCGGGGCCACCCGCGCGCCGTGCCCGCCGACCAGACACGCCTCGACCAGCGCCTGCGCCAGCCCGCCGTCGGACAGGTCATGGGCGCCGGCGAGCTGCCGCTCGGCGGCACAGGCGGCGAGCAGTGCGGCGAGCCGCTGCTCGGCGGCCAGGTCCACGGCCGGCGGACGACCGCCGAGGTGGCCGTGCACGACATGGGCCCACTCGCTGCCACCGAACTCGTCCCTGGTCTCGCCGAGGAGCAGCACCACGTCGCCGGCGCGGGCGAAGCCGGACCGGACGCGGAGCGCCACGTCGTCGAGCACGCCCAGCACGCCGACGACCGGTGTCGGCAGGACCGCCCGCTCTCCCGTCTGGTTGTAGAAGCTCACGTTCCCCCCGGTGACGGGGATGCCCAGCGCGGCGCAGCCGTCGGCAAGGCCACGGACGGCCTCCGCGAACTGCCACATGACGTGCGGATCCTCCGGGGAGCCGAAGTTCATGCAGTTCGTGACCGCCAGCGGCACGGCTCCGGACGTGGCGACATTGCGGTAGGCCTCGGCCAACGCGAGCTGGGCGCCCGGGTACGGGTCGAGCGCGACGAAACGGGAGTTGCAGTCCGTGGCCACCGCGATCCCCCGGCCGGTGGTCTCGTCGATGCGGACCACCCCGGCGTCGGCCGGTTGGGCGGATGCCGTGTTGCCCCGGACATACCGGTCGTACTGGTCGGTGACCCAGGCGCGGCTGCACAGGTTGGGACTCGCGGCCATCCGCAGGACGGTGTTCCGCAGCTCCGACGGTGTGGCCGGCCGGGCGAGCCGATCGGGCAGGTCAGCGATCAGGGCGTCCTGGGTGGCCGAGCGCCGCACCGGACGCCGGTACACCGGCCCGTCGTGGGCGACCGTGCGCGGCGGGACGTCCACGACGGTCTCACCGTGATAAGTGATCACCAGCCGGTCGCCGGCGGTGACCTCGCCGATCACGGTCGCGAGCACCTCCCACGTGGCGCAGACGGCCATGAACGCAGCGACATCATCGGGCCGGACCACCGCACACATGCGCTCCTGCGACTCGCTGGACAGGATCTCGGCCGGCGTCATCCCGGTTGCGCGCAGCGGCACCGCGTCCAGATCGACGTACATCCCGCCGTCCCCGGCCGACGCGAGCTCGCTCGTGGCGCACGACAGCCCGGCCCCGCCGAGGTCCTGGATGCCCACGACCAGGCCGGCGTGACAGAGCTCCAGGCAGCACTCGATCAGCACCTTCTCGGTGAACGGGTCGCCCACCTGCACGGACGGGAGCTTCTTGCGCCCACCCGCATCCGTGCCGGAGCCGGAGAACGTCTCGGACGCGAGCACCGACACCCCACCGATGCCGTCGAGGCCGGTGCGCGCGCCGAACAGGACGATCTTGTTGCCGGTACCGGAGGCGAACGCGAGGTGCAGGTCCACCACCCGTAGGGCACCCACGCACAGGGCGTTGACCAGCGGATTGCCGAGATAACTCGGGTCGAACACCACCTCGCCACCGATGTTGGGCAGGCCAAGGGAGTTGCCGTATCCACCGATCCCGGCTACCACCCCGGGCAGCACCCGCGCGGTGTCGGGAGCATCAGCCGGGCCGAAGCGCAGGGGGTCGGCGACCGCGACCGGGCGCGCACCCATCGCCATGATGTCGCGCACGATGCCCCCGACACCGGTGGCCGCCCCCTGGTAAGGCTCCACATAGGACGGATGGTTGTGCGACTCGACCTTGAACGTGACCGCCCACCCGTCACCGATCTCGACGACACCGGCGTTCTCCCCGATGCCGGCCAGCATTCGCTGTCGCATGCCTGCGGTGGTGGTCCGGCCGAAGTAGGCCAGGTGCACCTTGGAGGACTTGTAGGAGCAGTGCTCGCTCCACATCACCGAGTACATGGCGAGCTCGGCGTCGGTGGGCCGGCGGTCGAGGATCTCCCGGACGCGCGCGTACTCGTCGTCGCGCAGGCCCAGTTCGCGGTAGGGCTGGGTGCGTTCCGGGGTTTCGGCGGCGTATTCGACGGTGTCGGTGCTGATGCTCGGACTCGTCGGGAGCGGTTCTTCGGAGGTGTGAAGCACGAACACGAGCCTACGGTCAGGGACCGTCGGTCCAGTGCCGCCGGAGCCGGGGCGATCGGCCCGTGATCCGCGGGCCGCCCCGGAGCACCCCGCGCCGGCCGGATGTTCGCAGCCGTCAGGTCTGACCCGGCGCCGTGGCGAACGAGTCGGCCACCGCGGCCGCCAGCTCCAGCAGGGCGAGCCGGGTGGCCGGCGCCAACCGGTCGAGATCGACCTCCGCGCCCTCCTCGAGGTGCGCGTCGAACGGCACCCGCACCACGGTGCGGCAGCGGGCCGCGAAATGCTCGGCAACCCGGCCCAGATCAACCCCACCGGCCGCCCGGCGCACCGAATTGATCACTACGACGGAGTTGCGCACCAGGTCCTCGTGCCCGTGCGCGTCCAGCCAGTCCATCGTGGCCGACGCGCTGCGCGCCCCGTCGATCGACCCGGATGACACGATCACCAGTTGGTCGGCCACCCCGAGCACGCCGTACATCGCCGAGTGCATCAGGCCGGTGCCACAGTCGGTGAGCACGATGTTGTAGAAGTGCTCGAGCAGGGTGACCGTGCGCCGGTAGTCGTCCTCGCTGAACGCCTCCGACACCGCCGGGTCCTGCTCGCCGGCCAGCACCTCGAGCCGCGACGGCCCCTGCGAGGTATAGGCACGCACGTCGGTGTAGCGGCGCACGCGCTGAACGTCACGCAGCAGGTTGCGCACCGTGGCGCTGGTCTCCAACGGGATCTTCTGGCTCAGCGTGCCCCGGTCGGGGTTGGCGTCCACGGCCACCACCCGGTCGCCGCGCAACGACGAGAACGTCGCTCCCAGCGTGGCCGTCATCGTGGTCTTGCCGACGCCGCCCTTCAGGCTCAGCATCGCGATCTTGTAGCAGCCCAGCAGCGGCTGGTTGAGCCGCACGGTGAGCTCGCGGCGCCGGACGTCGGCCGGGTTCTCTCCCGGATTGACCAGGCCCGCGGACAGCACATGGACCAGTCGTCGCCAGCCGGACTTCGGTGGCCGCCGCATCGGCCGCAGCAGCCGGGCCGACGACAGGTCGGCCAGCGGAAGGTCCGCACCGCTGCGCTCGACCTCCGGCAGCGCGGGAGGTGCGGCGGGCGGGCCTGCGGCGTCGATCAGGCCGTTCGGGGGCCCCGCCATCGGCGACGAGGGTCCGACGATGAACGGCGGCGCGAGGGGTCCGCACTTCGGAGCCGCGCGGGACTCGATCGCCGACTCCGAACGCGGCGCAGGCGGAGCGGACGGCTCGCGACGCACAACCGACCTGTCAACTGCCGTGCCCCATTGCTCGCGCACGTACCGGCCCACTGAACCGTCCGCGGACTTACGCTCCGTCATCGACACCGCTCCTCACAGGTGCCGACGGTAGTCGGGTGACGGCCCGCGGTCGAGCGACGCCCCGGCAAGCCCATCAGAGCCCGGCGTAGGAATGCAGACCCGCCACCACCATGTTGATGAAGAACAGGTTGAACGCGATCACCGCGAAGCCCGCCACGTTGATCCACGCCGCGGGGCCGGTGCGCCAGCCGGCGGTGGCCCGGGCGTGCAGGTAGGCCGCGTAGACCACCCAGGCGACGAACGCGACGGTCTCCTTCGGGTCCCAGCCCCAGAACCGACCCCAGGCCGCCTCGGCCCAGATCGCACCGGCCATGACCGCGAAGGTGTAGATCGGGAAGGCGACGATCGTGACCCGGTAGGCCAACCGGTCCAGCGCATCACCTGCCGGCAACCGCCCGGCGAGACCCGCATCCGGCCCCGGGTGACGCAGATACAACAGGCTCGCCACCCCGGCGATCAGCAGCATCCCCGACGACAGGCAGATCGTGGTGACGTGCACGACGAGCCAGTAGGACTGCAGGGCCGGCTGCACCGGCGCCGCCTGGGTGTAGAGCACCGTGCCGGCCAGGAACAGCAGCACGACCACGGGCAGCATCACGAACGGGCCGACGGGGCGCAGGCCGGGCGAGCGGCGCAGCACCACGAGCCAGGCCACCACCGCGGCGAGGCAGATCGCGGAGGTGAACTCGTACATGTTGCCCAGTGGCCAGCGCCCGGTCGCCAGCCCGCGGGCGATGAGCGACCCCGCATGCAGCACCACCCCGAGCACGGCGAGCGCGACCCCCATCCGCCCGAGCCGCTCCGGGTGACTGCGGACCTCCGCATCCGCTCCCCCGCGGTGCGAGCGACCCGTTCGCACGCTAGGTGCGTGCGAAAGTGCCGTTCGCGCAACAGCAGCGGCG
>JBOHEP010000075.1:0-16195 GCA_050701075.1 Pseudonocardia sp.
GGATGCGCCGGGACGGCGGGATAGCTGCTGGCCATGTCTGCGGTGCTCCTCGTGCGGCTGGTCGAACTCTCACCTCGCACGGGGACGACGGCCCGGTTCCGGGCGCCGCGGTACCACCCCGCTTGCCACCCTCACCGAGGGCGGCCACTCATCGGACGGCTGTGACGGGCCGCTCCCGTCCGGTTCTACTCCGCAGCCACCGCCCTTCGAGCGGGTCGCGTTTCTTCCGGAGGCTCCCCGGTGATGGCCGGATCAGCGCCTGTGGACGTGCTGGGTATCGCTGTCCAGCGTAGCGCGCCGACGCCACCCGGATAATTCGGTGGGGGCCGAAGGTCCACACTCCGCGGTACGACCGGAACTCCGGGGCTCCTGACGAAACTGATTCAGGTTGCGCCGCGGAGGGTGCGGAGCCGATGAAGCTGGCGGGCGGGATCCAGACCCCTCCGCTGAATGTATGTGGCGCCACCCTGACTAACCAGCGGAGGTGCGGTGTCGGTCACCCAAGGCGCGATCCGGTGTGCACCATCCGCACGGCGTGAATCCGTACTCGACCGCCTCCCGGACCGGCAGCGAGATGAGCGGATTCGCGGCCACCGACGGGCATGTGGGCAGGTGGTAACGCGGCCGCTCATCGACCACCACGACCGCGTCCTCGAGACGGGCGATGATCCCGGCGAGACCTGCGTCGGGTAGCTCCTCGGGGGGCTCGCCGTCGGGCCCTGCCGGGGGGAGTTGCGCAGTGGCCGGAGTGACGCTTCGGACGATCACCGTGGCCTCCGAGTCGGCTCCGGGGTCGGCCTCCGCACGCTCCGGTGGCGCGGGGAACCTGCCGGGCTGCTCCGCGACCGCGCCGCGACCGTTACCGGCGATCGTGGTGGATCCGTCTCCGCCGTCGTCGTTCTCGGCCGCGCCCTGCCCGGCGTCAGCGAACGACACCGACGGGTCCGGTTTCGGCTCGGATCGAGCCACCGCTCGTTCCGCCCCGGCCCCGTCCGATCGGTCGTCCGGTTCGGAGGTCGACTTCATCGTCGCAGCCGTCCCGGCAGCCGCACCGTTGTGTGGCGATACCGCTCCGGCCTCCGATCCGAACACCGGCGCCGGCCGTGCCCGGGTGTCTGTGTCTGTGTCGGCGTCGATCTCGGTGACGGAGTCTGTGCCGGAGCCGGAGCCGGAGCCGGTGTCGGAGACGGAGCCGGAGACGGAGACGGAGACGGTGTCTGTGCCGGTGTCTGTGCCGGAGCCGGAGCCGGTGTCTGTGCCGGACGTGGAGCCGGCACCGGTCACCGTCGCGCCCTCGTCCGCCCGATCCGCGGCCTCGGTCGCCTCCGCCGCGCCCGCGCCCCCGTTCTGCACCGCCCACCCACCATTGAGGTCGCGCTCACCAACAGGTTCCCCTGGGACCGGAAATGTCACGCTGGGTGACGAATCTCCCGCCGGCGCGGTTCCATCAGTAGCGCCGGACGGTCGCTCCCTAGAGCCGGACGGCTGCACGATCGGCATCACGACGGTCTGCTCGGCATCCCTGGCCGGATGGAACCGGGAATCGAGGAACGCCGCGGACCGATTGCCGCCGGAGTACCCAGCAGTCCCGCCGTTCCCGATCGACCCGTGCGAGGTCGAATCGAACGGCCGGACGACCGGAATGAACTCCGTGACGGGCTCGACATCGGCGGGCTCGACAGGACGGGCCTCGAGATCCGCCGGCGCCGCACCGCCATCCTCGGTCTCGTCGCGGACCGCCGATCGGCGTTGCAGCCAGTCGACCAGCAGCGCGGACGCGGCAGCGACACTCATGGCAACCGACACCCATGCCCACAGCACGCTACTGGTGAGCAGCGCAATCACCAGAAGGCCGAAGGCAACCAATACGAGGATCAGGACCAGCAGCAGCAAGGTTCACTCCGTTGTGACGACACAGCACACCCTGTGCCGAGCCACCGGGTGGCGGATGATCAGCTTCCGGCGTCGGCACGCTGACCGTACCCGGTGGCAGCATAACCGCCGTTCGGGTTCGACCGGGCTTCCGACGGGGCGGCTGAACCCCGACCCTCAAGGTCACGGACCTGGGACTCCAGGTAGGTCTTGAGCCGGGTGCGGTACTCGCGTTCGAACGTCCGCAGCTCCTCGATCTTCTTCTCGAGCACGGACTTCTCACGAGTGATGGTGCCGATGATCTCGGATTGCCTGCGCTCGGCGTCGCCGACCAGCGTGGCAGCCTTGTCGCGGGACTGCCGCTCGAGGGTCTCGGCGCGGGTGCGGGCGTCGTTGAGCATCGTCTCGGCCCGCGCTCGGGCGTCGTTGACCAGGCCGTCGGACTTGCCGCGGGCCTCGGAGAGCAGTTGCTCGGACTTCATCCGGGCGTCGGCCAGCATGGAGTCGGCCTCGGTCTTGGCCTCGGAGGTGAGCCGCTCGGCCATCTCCTGGGCCATGCTCAGCACCTTGGCGACCTGGACGTGATGATCCCCGCCCTGGTCATCCACCACGGGGGGCTGAGCAGCCATCATCCGCTCCGGCATGGAGCGTGGCGGCTCCATCGGCCGCATCGGCGGAGACTCGATCGGACGTTGGATCTGTGGGATCGGTGGTGGCATCGGAGCCATCACGGCAGGTGGACGTGAACGGGCCTCCTCCAGGTCGGCCTGTACGTTCCCGAGGCGTTGGTCGAGCTCGGAGACCTGCTCGCGCAGCTCCTCGTTCTCCTCGAGCAGTCGAGCCAGCTCGGCCTCGACAAGATCGAGGAACGCATCGACTTCGTCCTCGTTGTACCCCCGTTTCCCGATCGGGGGTTTACTGAACGCGACATTATGAACGTCGGCGGGCGTCAGCGGCATCGGATCACCTCAGGCGTCATCGGCAGCGAAGCTGGGTGACTGGGGTTCACCCGAGCATCGGCTTGGCGTAGTGCATCAGTATGAACACGACCAGCAGCAGAACCATAATCGACAGGTCCAGCCCGACGCCCCCGATCCGGACGACCGGGATCACTCTCCGCAACATCTTCAGGGGGGGGTCGGTGACAGTGAAGATCACTTCGAGGGCCACCGCACTCGGTCCGACCGGCACCCACTGGCGCGCGAAACTGCGCACCAGCTCCGCCACGATCCGGGCCGTGAGCAGCAGCCAGAAGAGGAACAGGGCGTAGTAGAAGACGAACTGGATGGCGAGGGTCACATCCCGAGTCTCCCACGACCACCCCTGCCCGCGACGGCTCAGTCCTGCTGGAACAGCTTGCGTTCGGCGATGCGGCGCGCGTCGTCGGCGGAGACCTCGACGTTCGCCGGGGTGAGCAGGAACACCCGGCTGGTGACCTTGTCGATCGAGCCACGCAACGCGAACGCGAGCCCGGCGGCGAAGTCGACCAACCGCTTCGCTGCGGCGTCGTCGAGCTCGGTGAGGTTCATGATCACCGGTACGCCGTCGCGATAACGCTCCCCGATCGTTCGCGCCTCGTTGTAGCTGCGTGGTTGCAGTGTCGTGATCCGGGCCAGCACAGCAGCCCCATGGGGGACGGGGTCCCGTTGCTCGGGCAACTGGGCCGGGTGCTGGACCCGATCCGGGATGCGCGACGGCTCGCGGAGCACGGCGTCGGGGTCGACGGCCAACGAGCCGCGAACCGCGCCCGCCCCCAGCCCGGTGACCCCGGCTGTGCGGTCCACGGGTACCCCGCGTACCGCACGGTCACGGGGTCGTTCGAACCCGGCGACGCGGGCGGGCTCGCGGGAGCCCCGGCCGCCGTCCCAACCGTCGTCGTACCGGTGCGGCGCGGGATCCTCGCCGTCGTAGCAGTCCTCGTAGCGTCCGGCCCGCCGCAATCCCGGGTAGCGGGCCGGGATCGGCTCGTCGGGGTACTCGTCCATCTCCTCGACGGGCACCATGCCGAAGTAGGCCTTGAGCCGGTACATCGCGCCCATTCGCGCTCCCATCATCGACGCCCCCTGTCCGCCGTCCGCTCCCCAGCGGCAGGCAGTCACGGGGAGGCTATCCGCCGTTGCCCCACGAGAGCCGTTCCGACACGCACCACCGCCGAACCGTGACCGATGGCCACCTCAAGATCAGCGCTCATCCCCGCTGACAGTGTCGACGCGTGTGGGTAGCTGGTCCGCAGGCGGACCACGGCGGCGGCGGCGGCGGCGAAAGCGGTGTCCGGGTCGGCGCCGAGCGGGGCGACCACCATGAGACCGTCCAGCCTCAGGCTGGTCAGCTGCGCGACGTGCGCGGCCAGCGCGTCGAGTCCGGCCGCCGGTACCCCACCGCGGTGCGGGTCGCCGTCCACGCTGAGCTGGATCAGCACCGGTAGTGGACCATCGCCGACCCCACGGTCGGTGTCGCGACGGGCCGCGACGTTCAGCGCGTCGGCGAGCCGGGCGGAGTCGACGGACTCCACGCGCGCCACCAGTCCAACGACCTGCCGTACCTTGTTCCGCTGCAGGCCGCCGACGAAGTGCCAGCGGGGTGCTCGGTCCGGGCGCAGCGCCGCGACCTCCGCGATCTTGGCCACCGCCTCCTGGGCCCGGTTCTCCCCGAACGCGGTGAGCCCGAGGTCGAGCAACGCGGCGACGTCGGCCGCGGGCACCGTCTTCGTGACGGCCACCAGCTCGACACCGCCCGGATCCCGCCCCACGGCCGCGCAGGCGGCGGCGATCCGCCCGCGCACCACCGCAAGCCGCCCGGCAAGCTCCTCGAGCCGCCCACCACTCACCCGTCCACACCTATCACCCGTCCACACCTCACGGACGAGAGTGCCGCTTGTTGCGGGTGGGGGCGTGGTGGGCGGGTGGGGCTGGCCGGGCGGGTCGACACGGGGGGTTGGCGGGATCTGGCCGCGTCGGTCATGGGTTCGGGTCCAGCCAGGTCAGGGCGGCTTGGCGGCCGGTGTGGGCGTCGCGGCGGTGGCTGTAGAGGTCCCGCGTCTCGGCTGTGCAGCGGGGGTCGGCGCCGATTCGGGCCACGCCCAGCGCGGTGAGCTGGTGGTAGAGCCCGGCGCGCAGGTCGAGGCCGGGAGTGCCCCGGCGGGTTCGCACCGCGCTGCCCGGCAACACCGCGTCCACCTCGGCCCGCATGGCCGCCGGGACCTCGTAGCAGGCCCCGCACACCGCGGGTCCGAGCAGCACCTCGATCGCGCCCACCCTCGCACCCAGGGCCGTCATGGCGGCCACGACGGCGGGCAGCGCCCCGGCCACGGCGCCGACCCGACCCGCATGTGCCGCGCCCACCACCTGGGCGCGCGGATCGGCCAGCAACACCGGCACACAGTCGGCGGCGAGCACCGCGAGCGCGACGCCGGGGATGGCCGTGACCGCCGCGTCGGTGGCCGGCCGGTCCGGTTCGCCCGGCCGCGGCGGGGCGTCCACCGTGGCCACCTGGACACCGTGCACCTGCTCCAGGAACACCACGGGCACACCCAGCTCCGTGGAGAGCCGCCGACGGTTGGCGGCCACCGCGCCGGGGTCGTCACCGACCCCGGCGGAGAGGTTGAACCGGGCGAACGCCCCGGCCGAGCGCCCACCCTCCCGGGTGGTCACCACCCGGCGGACCCGAATCACGATGATCGCCCGCCGCGGTACGTCAGCCGCACATGTGCAGGTTCCGCGCCACGCCCGCTGATCATGACCGATCCAGGACTCAGCGCTTCATGAACGGCGGAACGTCCACATCGTCGTCGAGATCGAGGTCGACCCGCCTGTCGAAGGGTTCGACGAAGCCCGGGGTCGGTCGCTCCGGGACGAACGTGGCCGGCGGGGGCTGAGGAGCCTCCTCGGAGACCTGGCGCGGCGGCTCGGGCAGGCGGGGGGCAGGCGGGGTGTACGGGGCGGCGGAGGGCAGGGTGCCCGACTGGCGGGCCGGCTCGGCGGGTGCCGGCGGGCCGCTCGCCCCGGACGCGATCACCGAGGTCGACCGCTCCGACGGCCGGATCGCGGCGGGCTCGAGTTTCTTGTGTGTCGGCGCGCCGGTCTCGAAACCGGCCGCGATGACGGTGACCCGCACCTCGTCACCCAGCGAGTCGTCGATCACCGTGCCGAAGATGATGTTGGCCTCGGGATGGGCTGCCTCCTGCACCAGCGACGCGGCCTCGTTGATCTCGAAAAGGCCGAGGTCCGATCCGCCCGCGATGGACAGCAGCACACCCTGGGCACCATCCATCGAGGCCTCGAGCAGCGGGGAGTTGATCGCCTTCTGCGCGGCCTGCACGGCCCGCCCCTCGCCGCGCGCCGACCCGATACCCATCAGCGCGCTGCCCGCACCCGACATGACCGACTTCACGTCGGCGAAGTCGAGGTTGATCAGACCCGGTGTGGTGATCAGATTGGTGATTCCCTGCACCCCCGACAGCAACACCTCGTCGGCCGACCGGAAGGCGTCCATCAGCGTGACGCCGACGTCACCGAGCTGGAGCAGCCGATCGTTCGGAATCACTATCAACGTGTCGCACTCGCTGCGCAGGCCCTGGATCCCCTCCTCGGCCTGGCCGGCGCGACGGCGTCCCTCGAAGGTGAACGGGCGGGTGACCACGCCGATGGTGAGCGCACCGAGCTTGCGGGCGATCGAGGCCACGACCGGCGCCCCACCGGTGCCGGTGCCGCCGCCCTCACCCGCGGTGACGAAGACCATGTCGGCCCCCCTGAGGACCTCTTCGATCTCCTCGCGGTGATCCTCGGCGGCCTTGCGACCCACCTCCGGATTGGCCCCCGCACCCAGCCCACGGGTCAGCTCCCGGCCGATGTCGAGCTTCACATCGGCGTCGGACATCAGCAGTGCCTGTGCGTCGGTGTTGACCGCGATGAACTCGACGCCCTTGAGCCCGACCTCGATCATTCGGTTGACGGCGTTCACGCCGCCGCCACCGATGCCGACGACCTTGATCACGGCCAGGTAGTTGTGCGGGGGTGTCATGCGCGGCACCTTCCAGTCAAGCTCGGTCACTGTGTCGATGCGCGCTCCGCTGGCGCTTTGCGCTGAGGGCCTCAACGCCACTCGAACGCTATGTGTCGGCCCGGCAGCGGTCCAGCAGGCGCGCCGCGCGGCGACACCCAATGAGTCATGATCAGCTCCGGATGGTGGGGAGTTCCGGACTGGCGACATCGTAGACCCGACCAGGCCGGGTCAGCAGCGGCCCGAGCACCGACACCTTGTCCGTCGCCCGATCGGGTGGCCCCCAGCGCACCTGCCGGTCGTCGGTGAGCCCGAGGACGACCGTCCCGGCCACGCCGGCCGTGCCGGCCGTCACGTCGATGGTCAACACCTGACTCCGGAGGTCACGGGGCAGGGCTGCCAGTACGGTCAGTGCGGCGCGGGTACGCGGGTCCTCGGGCCCGACGGAGCCGAAGGTCAACCGGGGCAGCCCGGCGTCCTCGGGCGCCGGGCTGAAGGCCAGGCCGGTGTCGTCGACGAGGTAGGGCCCCTGCGCGGTCGATGCCGTCGCGATCGGGATCCGCTCGACGATCATGACGGCCACGGTGTGCGGCCAGTCGCGCCCGACCGTGGCGCCGGCCACACCCGGCAGCTGCGCCACCCGGGCCTCGATCTCGGCGGTGTCCACCGCGGCCAGCGGACCTCCCGGAATGACCGCGGCCGCGGCCAGCACCTCGGACACCGGAACGCTCACCGCGCCGGTCACCGCGACGTCCTCGACGTCGGCGAGTCCTGAGTCATGGAGCAGCACGCGCCCACCGACGCCCAGCCCGGCCAGGACCGCGACGCCCAGCAGCGCCGCCGCCAGCAGCCGGCGCCGGTGATGGAGCCGGGACACCGACCCGACCGCGGCGGCCCGGCGGGGCTCGCGCCCGGGGTCCGCCGCACCGGCCCGCCCCGGCCGACCGGTGGTGGCGCCGGTCACGCTCGACGCTCCAGTTCCCGTAACACCTCCGGGCCGAGCACGGTGACGTCCCCGGCACCCATCGTGATCATCAGATCGCCGGGACGGGACAGCCGGGCCAGCACCGCGGGAACGTCGGACCAGCGCGGGACGTAGTGCACGCGATCGCGCGGCAACGGCACCGCCTCGGCCACCAGCGCGCCGGTGACCCCGGGTTCGGGGTCCTCGCGGGCCCCGTAGACCTCCAGGACCACGACCTCGTCGGCGAGTCCCAATGCCTGCCCGAACTGCTGTGCGAAGTCCCGTGTGCGCGAGTAGAGATGCGGCTGGAACGCCACGACGACCCGGCCGCAGCCGTCAACGGTGTCAGCCTTTTGGGCGACGACGACCTCGCGGGCCGCCCGCAGCTGGGCGGCCACCTTGCTCGGGTGGTGGGCGTAGTCGTCGTACACCGCCACGCCACCCGCCCGGCCCTTGTACTCGAACCGGCGGCGTACCCCGTCGAAGGCTGCCAGCCCGGCGAGCAGCCCCTCGGGATCAGCACCGAGCTCCACCCCGGCGAGCAGCGCGCCCAGCGCGTTGAGGGCCATGTGCTCACCGGGCACCGCCAACCGCAGCCGGTGCTCGACACCGGTGTGACGCAGCACGACGCGAGCGCCGGTGCCGTCGGGCCGGAAATCGACCAGCACCCCGTCACCGGCCCCGAACGCCGTGCGCCCGTAGCGGCGGACCGGGATTCCCCGGCTCTCGGCCGTGCGGGCCAGTGCCTCGGCTCCGGGATCATCGGCGCAGCTCACCAGCGACCCGCCGGGAACGATCCGGCCGACGAACTCCTCGAACGACGCGACGTAGGCCTCGACGGTGCCGTAGTGATCGAGGTGGTCGGCCTCCACGTTCGTGACGACGGCGACCTCCGGGACGAATGCCAGGAACGACCCGTCGCTCTCGTCGGCCTCCGCAACGAAGATCTCGCCGGTGCCCTCGTGCGCGCCCGAACCGGACGACGCCAGGTCGCCACCGATCGCGAACGACGGGTCGAGCCCGCAGTGCTGGAGCGCGACGGTGAGCATCGAGGTGGTCGAGGTCTTCCCCGCGGTGCCGGTGACGCAGGCCAGCCGCCGTCCCGTGGTGAGCGCGGCCAGCGCCCGCGCCCGGTGCACCACCTCGAGGCCCCGGTCGTGGGCGCCGGCGAGCTCGGGGTTGCTCTGCCGGATGGCGGTGGACACGACCACGGTCGCCGGGACCACCGGCAGGTACGCGGCGTCGTGGCCGACCTCGACGCGGGCGCCCAACGCCCGCAGTGCGAGGACGACCCGGGAGTCCTTGGCGTCGGATCCCGATACGACCGCACCGCGCGCGAGCAGGATCCGGGCGATCCCGCTCATCCCCGCGCCCCCGATCCCGATCAGGTGCACCCGGTCCCCCTCCCCGAACCGCCTCACCACTGCTCCCGTCGTGATCCCCGCGAGCGGATCACCTCTCATGACCGCACCCCACCACGTCGAGGACGACCCGGGCGAGCCGCTCGTCGGCGTCGCCGTGGCCGGACGCACGTGCCGCCGAACCCATCGCGGCCAATCGGACGGGGTCGGCGAACAGGGGGAGGAGCTCGGTGAGCACCCGCTCACCGGTGAGCTCCTCGTCGGGCACCAGCAGCCCACCGTCGGCCGCCACCACCGGTCCGGCGTTGAGCGCCTGCTCACCGTTGCCGTGCGGCAGCGGCACGTAGACCGCGGGCAACCCGACCGCGGACACCTCGGCCACGGTCATCGCCCCGGCCCGGCAGAGCACGGCGTCGGCGGCGGCGTAGGCCAGGTGCATGTCCTCGATGTAGGACAGGGGGACGTACCCGGGCGCCGGTGCGGCCGGGGAGAGACCCTGCCCGTGGGCGTGCAGCACCGCGACACCCGCCTGGACCAGCCCCGGCAGCGCCGCCGCGACGGCTGCGTTCACCGAGCGGGCGCCCTGCGAGCCACCGAAGACCAGCAGCACCGGCCCCGTGGCCGGCAGTCCGTAGCGCCCCCGCGCCCGCGCCCGCAGCGCCGTCCGGTCCAGCGTGGTGACCGCGCGGCGCAACGGGATGCCCAGCACCTCCGCTCCGGGCAGCCCACTGCCCGGCACCGCGGCCACCACTCGCGCGGCGAACCGGGCACCGACCCTGTTGGCCAACCCCGCACGGGCGTTCGCCTCGTGCACCACGATCGGTACCCGGCCCCGCGCCCCGAGGTAGGCCGGCAGTGCGACATACCCGCCGAAGCCCACCACGACGTCGGCGTCCACCTCACGCAGCACCGCGCGCACCCGACCGACCGCCACCCACACCCGGCGTGGCAACCGCAGCAGGTCGGCACTGGGCCGGCGCGGGAGCGGCACCGCCGCGATGAGCTCCAGGGGGTAGCCGCGGGCGGGGATCAGCGTGGTGTCCAGCCCGCGCTCGGTGCCCAGCGCGGTGACGACCGCATCCGGACGGAGCCGGCGGACGGCGTCGGCGAGCGCGAGCGCGGGCTCGATGTGCCCCGCGCTGCCCCCGCCGGCGACGACGACGGACGGCCCGCTGCGCTCCGCCGATGCCCGAGCCCGCGAGCGACCCGGCTCCCCCGATGCGCGAGCCCGCGAGCGACTCATCGGCGCACCATCGTGCGCTGGGCCGCCGGTGCCCGATACGGCTGCGGCGGGCGCAGGCCGAGCAGCCGGGCGACCCGGCCCTCACCGCGACCCTGCTGATCCCGGCGCTGCCCGCGCAACGCGGCGATGGCCTGCGGCTCGTGGCGCGCGGCGTTCGCGAGCAACCCGAACACGAACATCGTGACCACCAGCGACGTCCCCCCCGACGAGATCAACGGCAGCTGCAGGCCGGTGACCGGCAGCATCCCCACGACGTACCCGATGTTGATGGCGGCCTGCACGACCAGCCACGTGGTGGACGTCGCCACAACGATCTTGAGCCAGGGATCGGTGTTCCGCGCGGCGATCCGCAGACCGGTGTACGCCAGCGTGGCGAACAGTCCCAGCACCGCGAACGCCCCGACGAAACCCAGCTCCTCGCCGATGATGGCGAAGATGAAGTCGTTGTGGGCGTTGGGCAGGTAGCTCCACTTGGCCCTGCCCTGGCCGAGGCCCACGCCGAACAGCCCCCCGTCGGCGAGGGAGTACAGGGCCTGGCGGGCCTGGAATCCGGCTGCGAGCGGGTCGGTGGTGGCCGGGGAAAGGAACGAGGTGATCCGGCTCGCCCGGTAGCCCGCGGTGAGCCCGAGGATGACCGCGCCGGCCAGGCCACCCACGGTGATGGCGAGCAGCAGCCGGATCGGGGCACCGGCGAAGAACAGCAGCGCCACGAGCACGACCCCGAGCGAGATCGTCATCCCGAGGTCGGGCTGGAGCACCAGCAGCGTGAACAGCACCACGGCCACCGGCACCACCGGCGAGAGCGCGTACTTCCAGCGGTGCAGCACGGCACGCCGGGCGGCCAGCACATGCGCTCCCCACAGCGTCAACGCCACCTTGACCGCCTCGGCGGGCTGCACTGAGAACGAGCCGAGGTCGAACCACGCCCGCGACCCGTTGCGCACATCCCCCACAACCAGCACGGCGACCAGCGAGACGACACCCATCAGCAACAGCGCCGGCGCAAGTGCGCGCAGCGTCTTGGGCGGAATCCGCAGCCCGGCCCAGAACATCACCAGCCCGGGCACGCAGAACAGCAGCTGCCGGGAGAACACCGAGTACGACGAACCGCCCGCGGTGTATGACTCGACCGCCGACGCCGACAGCACCATGACCAGCCCGAACAGGGTGAGCAGTCCGAACACCCCGAGGACGAGATGCAGTGAGGTCAGCGGACGGCGCAGCCATTGCCGCAATGCGACGGTGGCACGACCCACCGCGAGCCGGAACCCATCCGGCTGCGGCCCGACCGGGCGGCCGTCTCGCCGGGGTGCGGCGGCCGTTCGTCGCGACGTGCGGTGATGCTCGGCGCCGACCTGACCGACGCCAGCCTGACGGACGCCGGCCTGACCGACGCCGGGCTGACGGACGCCGGGCTGTCGGACGCCGGGCTGTCGGACGCCGGGCTGACGAACGCCGGGCTGACGAACGCCGGGCTGACGAACACTGTGGCGATCGGCGGTGCGGCGTGACCTCGCAGGTTCGATCACGGCCCGGTCCGATCGTCCAGTGCCGCGACGGCCCCGGCGAAGGCGTCGCCGCGCTGGGCGTAGTCGACGAACTGGTCCATCGATGCCGCAGCCGGGGCGAGCAGGACGACGTCACCCGGCCGGGCGAGGGCGGCGGCGCGCCGCACGGCAGTCGTCATGGGCCCATCGTCGCCTGCGACGACCTCCGTCACGGGGACGTCGGGGGCGTGTCGCGCGAGCGCGCCGATGATCTCGCTCCGCTCCGTGCCGATCACCACCGCGGCCCGCAGCCGCCCCGCGTTCCGCGCGACCAGCTCGTCGACGGAGGCGCCCTTGAGCTGCCCGCCGACGATCCAGACGACCCGGGACGGGGCCTGCGCGGCCAGCGACGTCGCCGCGGCGTGGGGGTTGGTGGCCTTCGAGTCGTCCACGTAGCGCACCCCGGCCACGGTGGCCACGGTGGCGCAGCGATGCGGCCCCGGGCGGAACGCCGCGATACCGGTCGCCACCGAGGTCGGGTCGACACCGTGCGCCCGGGCCATCGCGGCGGCGGCGAGCGCGTCGGTCCAGCCGGGCGGACCACCGGGGTGCACCTCGACGGCGGCGACCAGCGGGGTCGGGCCGTCGCCGAAGGCCCGGTCGATCAGCACGTCGTCGACGATGCCGAGCTGCCCCTCCGCCGGCTCCCCCAGCGTGATGCCGACCTTGCGCGGCGCCGGTGAGGCCGCCAGCAGTGCGGCGGCGGTCGGGTCGTCGATCCCCGCGACCGCGACCGGACCGGCCAGCGCACGCGCCTTCGCGGCGGCGTACGCGGCGAACCCGCCGTGCCAGTCCAGGTGGTCCTGCGCGACGTTGAGCACGCACCCCACGGCCGGGCGCAGCGACGGCGACCAGTGCAGCTGAAAACTCGACAGCTCCACCGCCAGTACCCGGTGCCCGGCCCGCACGGCCGCGACGACGGGGTAGCCGATGTTGCCGCAGGCGATCGCGTCGAGTCCGGCCGCCCGCAGGATGGTGGCGAGCATGCCCACCGTCGTCGTCTTGCCGTTGGTGCCGGTGACCCCGAGCCAGACCGGCGGCACGGGGCACCGGGCACCCAGCCACCACGCCAGCTCCGGCTCGCCGACCATCGGTACCCTCGCGGCGCGCGCGGCGACGACCAGCGCGTGGTCCGGACGCCGGCCCGGCCCGGTCACGACCAGCGCCGTACCGGGCGGCAGCAGGTCGGGGGCAGCAGCGGCCCGGGCGCCCGGTGGCAGGTCGGCGAGCCGGTCGGGAACCGCGTCGGTGACCGTGACCCGTGCCCCCAGCTCGACCAGCGCCGCGGCGGCGGCCCGCCCGGACAGACCCGCGCCGGCAACGAGCACGGGGAGCCCGGTCATGTCGCGGCACGCTGTGATGTCGGGGCGCCCGGCGATGTCGGGGCACCCGGCGATGTCGCGGCGCACTACAGCCCCTCGGACGCGCCGAGCCATTCGCTGTAGAACAGGCCCAACCCCGCCGCCGCGCACATCGCCGCGATCAGCCAGAACCGGATGGTCACCGTGGTCTCGGCCCAACCGACCTTCTCGAAGTGATGGTGGAACGGCGCCATCAGGAACAGCCGTCGACGGGTCGTGCGGAACACCACGATCTGCAACGCCACCGACAGCACCTCCACGGCGAACACCCCGCCGATCACCACGAGCAGAAGCTCGGTATGGGTGACGATGGAAAGGCCCGCGACCAACCCACCGAGTGCCAACGATCCGGTGTCGCCCATGAAGATCGCGGCCGGATACGCGTTCCACCACAGGAACCCGATGCAGCCGCCCATCGCCGCGGCCGCGACCAGCGCCACGTCCAGCGGATCGCGCACCTGATAGCAACCCGCGACGAGGTCGAGTGTGCAGGCGTTGCGGAACTGCCAGAAGCCGATGATCACGTACGTGCCGAAGACCATCGCCGCCGTCCCGGCGGCCAGCCCGTCCTGCCCGTCGGTGATGTTCACCGCGTTCGACCACCCCGCGATGACGAGGTAGCCGAACACGACGAATCCGACCGCGCCGAACGACAGCACCGTGAGGTCGCGGACGAAGGACAGGTTGTCCGAGGCCGGAGTCAGCCCGTCGGCGTTGACGAAGCGCAGTGCGAGCATGCAGAAGACCGCGGCGATGAGCAGCTGAGCGGCAAGTTTTGCCCACTTGCCCAGACCGAGGCTGCGATACCTGCGGACCTTGATGAAGTCATCGACGAACCCGACGACACCCAGTGACGTGGTGAGCCCCAGCACCAACAGCGCCGACGCGGTGATCGGCTCGCCGGTGATCAGATGTGACGTGAGATAACCGACCCAGATCGCCAGCAGGATCGCGACCCCGCCCATCGTCGGCGTGCCCTGCTTGACCTGATGGCTGTCCTGGAGGTCGTCGTGGATCGGCTGGCCGAGGCTCTGCCGGATGAAGAACCGGATCAGGTACGGGGTGAGCATGATGGAGATCGCCAGCGCGACGGCGGCGGCGACGAAAACGCCTCTCACCCGGATGCCGTCTTCTCCAGCAGGCCGGCCGCGACCCGCTCCAGGCCGACCGCCCGCGACGCCTTGACCAGGACCACGTCACCCGGCCGTAGCTCGGTGTGCAACAACGCCAGCGCCGCGTCGACGTCCACGACCGTTCGGGGGCACCCGTAGTCGGGGCAGCCGACGGCGACCAGTTCGTCGATCCCCAGCTCGGCGGCGGCGGCGGTCACCTCGACATGCGCGGCCGGGCCCGAGGCGCCGAGCTCGCCCATCCGGCCGAGGACGGCCCAGGTGCGCCGGCGGTGTCCGTTCCCCTGGCCGGCCGGGTCGCTGCCACCGATCGCGACCAGTGCGGTGAGCGCGGCGCGCATCGACTCCGGGTTGGCGTTGTAGGCGTCGTTCACCACGGTGATGCCGTCGGCACGCTCAGTGACCTCCATCCGCCAGCGCGACACGGGGCGCGCGGTCGACAGTGCGGCGGCCACCTGCTCCGGCGTACCGCCGAGCTCGAACGCGACCGCGGCCGCGGCCAGGGCGTTGCCGACGTGGTGCCCGCCGACCAGCGCCATCGCGACCTCCGCATGACCGGCCGGACCCACCAGCCGGAACCGTGGCCGACCACCGTCGAGCACCACGTCCTGCGCCCGCACGTCGGCACCGGGCGAGGTGCCGAACGTGACGACGCGGGCGGCGGTGCGCGCGGCCATCGCGGCGACCGCCGGATCATCGGCGTTGAGCACGGCGACGCCGCTGGCCTCCAGTGCCGCCACCAGCTCACCCTTCGCCGCGACGACCGCCGCGGCCGAGCCGAACTCATCGAGGTGCGCGCGCCCCACGTTGAGCACCACCCCGATCCGCGGCGGTGCGACGGCGCACAGCGCGGCGATGTGACCCGGCGCGCGGGCGGCGAACTCCAGGACGAGGTGGCGGGTCGATGGAAGCGCCGTCAGTGCTGTATACGGCAGGCCGAGCTCGTTGTTGAACGACCCGGGCGGGGCGACCGTCGACCCGAGCGGGGCGAGCACGGCGGCGAGCAGGTCCTTGGTCGAGGTCTTCCCGGAGCTTCCCGTCACTCCGACGACGGTGGTGTGCGGCAACGCCCGGACGGCATGGGCGGCGAGCCGGGCGAGCGCGGCGAGTACCGCCGCCCCGTCGGAGCCGATCGACCGTCCGCCGGGCACCGCCGGGGCGATGACCGCCGGCGCATCGACCGGCTGCGCGGCGAGAACGCCGGCGGCGCCCGCCGCCAGGGCTGCCGCGACGAAGTCGTGACCGTCCACCCGCTCGCCGGGCAGCGCCAGGAACAGCCCGCCCGGCCCGATCACCCGGGAGTCGAACTCGACGGCGGTCACCCGCTCGTCCCCGGTGGCCCGGTGCAGCCCGCCCCCGGTCACGGCGGCGACGTCTGCCAGCCGCATCTCCATCATCGTCCCGTCCCGCTCATCGTTCTCCCTCGCCGAACCCGGTCGCACGTTCGCGACATGCATCCGACCACGACGGCCGCGGCCGCTACCGGGCACCCCGCACCGCACCGCCGCCGGCGGCGATGACGGTCGCGGCCAGCTCGTCCGCGTCGTCGAAGGGGTGCTTGGTCCCGCCGATCTCCTGCCCGGTCTCGTGGCCCTTGCCGGACACCACGACCGCGTCGCCGGGAGCGGCACGGGCCACCGCGGCCGCGATCGCCGCGCCCCGGTCGCCGATCTCCAGCACCTCGCCGCGGCCCGGTGCGGCACGGGCGCCGGCCAGCAC